>WWDN01000034.1:0-36327 GCA_035615875.1 Thermodiscus sp.
GGAAGATAGGGATGCCGAAGAAGAGGGAGAGCAGGGGAAGGAGAAAAGGCGCCAAGGGAAAGACCGGAACTGTGCAATGTGACAACTGCGGGAGGATTGTTCCCGCCGACAAGGCGATATGCGTAACCAGGATGTATAGTCCTGTAGACCCGCAGCTGGCGAGGGAGCTTGAGAAGAAGGGCGCGATAATAATGAGGTACCCCGTAACCAAGTGCTACTGCGTCTCATGCGCTATACACTATGGCATTATAAAGATAAGACCCGAAGAGCAGAGGAAGCCGAAAGGCCTGGAACTCTAGCCCCTGGGAACCCCAAGGTCTTCTCAGGTTAGAAACAAAACCCTTCCTCTCTGAACCCCTGATACCGGGACGACCAGCCGATGGGACTGGTTGACGCGCTTTGGGGCCTGAGCCTATTAGCGGGTAGGGCACGAGCTGTAGGGGTAGAGTTCCTCCTCTCTGGCCCGTTAAACCGCTGGCTCCGGGGCATTTCAAGGGGAATACCCCGGCCTCGATATGTCCTACTAACCTCGCATTCCTACTCACGGGACCTAGCTCGTGCTCTGAGAATAGGTAGTAAAGGCCTTGAAGGTCCGAGGGATCTAAAGGTTGTCCGGGGCCTTTTACTGCACGTCGATCTCCACGGTTACACAGTGACTCTGCTTGAAGACCCTATAATCGAGGGACCCGATGGGCTAGTGGAGGTGGATGTTGGCGTTGAGGCTAGGAGAGCCGATATAGTCCTCGTCGACAACTATGCTATACGGCTGGCACCATTATCTCTGGAGGCCGAGATATGGGGTTTGAGGGAGGGTGTCGAGTGGGAAGAGGGCTTGGAGGGCTAGCGAGGCCATAGCCCGCCAGCTACTGGAGGAGCTGGGATATAGGGTCCTAGAGGTCCATAAGAGGATTGTCGTGGATGGCGTGGAGATAGGCGAGGTGGATGCTATAGCCGAGAAGGAGGGGATCCGGTACGCGGTCGAGATAAAGGCTGGCGTGCTTGACGTCACTGGAGTCAGGCAGGCGTATACAAACGCTCTACTCCTAGGCTATAAGCCTCTGGCCGTAGCACGCGGCATGGATGAGAAGGCCAGGAAGCTAGCCGATAGACTAGGCGTCGACACTATAATACTCTCCGACGTCGTATACGCGAGCGTCGACGAGATGCGCATGATTATACAAGAAGCGGTCTACGACGCCATAGACAGGATCCTGGAAGCCTTCACAAGATGCCACGAAGTGGATAGCGACGATCTACGCGTTCTAGAAGCCATAGCCACCACCAACACTGTTCGGGAGGCGGCAGAGGCCATGGGCGCTAGCATAGAGGGCCTAGCCAGGAGAATAGGGACCCTCCACAAGAAGGGATTGCTCCCGAGGGGTAACTATCGCCTCATCAGGCTGATGGCAAGACTACTCCTAGCATGCAAGATCGCTGGAAAGCTAGAGGGTGTACCCCGCCCCTGACACCCCTCGCCCATACGCTCCCGAGACCGTTCGGGAGGGGTCGCGGAGGCCTTAACAGCGGGGCGCCCTGGCCGCTAATAGTATAACGTGAATCCCGGTTAAATCTTGTAGTCCCCTTTAATCCTCAACACCAGGGTCTTCCTACTCCTGCGCCTACCCGATGAGTCCACTCCAACCGTCTCATGGACAACCTCGTAGAGCCTAGCCTTGAAGCGTCTTGAGAGCTCCCTGGCAAGCTTCCTGGCGGCTCCCCTGTTAGTGAAATAGACGTCGATCCCATCCCTCGACTCGACGATATCCACCAGTTGCCCCAGGAGACCGGCATTGACTAGACCCTCCTCTACCTCGCGCCTCAGAGCTTCTCCCCGGGCGCCGCGTATCTGTAGGAGCGTATCGTACTCCCCGCTAACGCGTACCCTACACACGGGACATATACTGGACTTGATCTGTACGAGGACCCTGGCCCTGCCAGTTATGGTCACGTCCCTGTAACGGCCAATGAGGTGTAGGGTTAACCTGGTGGTCCAGTTAGGCGAGCTCTCATACTCTATCCCAGCCAGCTCCACATCCTCCAGAGGCTCCACAGGCCTAGCACGCTCGACAACATAGCGGGCAATAGTCTCTACAGCCTCGTCGAAGCTTGAGGCACGAACCCACCTGCCCCCGATCCTGACCGCGCCGCAGTACCTGCAGGCCTCCACCCTAACTATGTCGGGCAGGACGGCCACACCGTATTTCTCCGCGAAGCACTCGGGGCACACTCCTCGCACGAGCCTGTCAACAATCCTACCGCATCGGGGGCAGGGGACCCTCATCCTCCAACACCCTTCTATAATTGCGTATCCAGACCCGATCCAGAGCTTAAATGCCTAGGGATACGTCGAGGAGAGCCTGCGGGCCATATACTCTGCAGTCTCCAGCGCTTTCTCGTAGAGGCTCCTGGTTATTAGGCCGGAGGAGTAAGCGTGGTCCAGCTCCTCCCTATCGATTACCCGAGCCTCGCCTCCAGGTCTCTTCACAACGTCAATGTATAGGTCGAAGTACTTTATCCTCCCAGGCCCGAACTCGACAGGCGTATTAATATTCGCGTACACCCCGAGCAGGTTCCCGGAGCCGCTATAGTACTCATGTACTATAAACCAGTCCCCCGACCTTATCCTGGTTTTCACCCAGTCGCCGGGCCGTTTCTCGACTCCCAGGCCGTCGAGGGTCCCTCCACCCTTCAACCGCCTCTCCAGGTCGACCTCGACTACATCCTCGCTGAAACGGGCGGCCTTAACAGTGTATGGGCCCAGCCTAATCAAATCACCATCGGGCTTGTGGTGCTCGACTACGACCTTCTTACCCGTCTGCCGGCTCATCAAATAGTACTCAATGCCAATCCCCCGGAGGGTCCCTCCAATCCCTAGCTGAGCCTCCGCGCAATCCACCAGCGACGAAGACTCGTCGCTGAAGGATTTAATCGAGTGATGTCTATCGATAGTCGGCGTGATCTCCCTCCTAAGCCCGTCCAGGTGCGACTTTGAGGGAGAGGGGAGGCCTAGTAACGCTATGAACTCGCCCCTCCTAACAATCCTAGGCTCCCCCGACGGCTTCTCTCTATGATACTTGTCGAGCTCGCTTAGAAGAGACTCGACCTCGCCGGCGATGACGCTCTCGCTAGCCAATCGAGATCCACTCCTAAAGTGGACGTGATACTCGTCTAAGTCCACTATCTTGCCAGCTAGCGCGATCAGAGAAGCCTTCAACTCGGGGTCACGTATGTGCTCGCTGAAGCTCACACCGCTACCCGGCCTCGACACGATCGCGTGACGACCGACGACCCTCAACTCGCTTCTAGCAACGATGGATCTTCGAGGCTCCAAGGCCTCCCTCACAATGGTAACCCTAACCGCCTCGCCCGGCTCGGGGCACTCGCCAGAGTCTAGCCTGCCCTCTACCCCGCCAGGGAGCTCGACCCTACAGTCGCCAAGAGACCTTGCGTCGGCAATCGTGTAGAGGCCGAGGGTCCCTCTCCTGGTCACGGCGTATGGGAGCTCCTCTAGGAGCGCCTTGTATACGGCCTCGCCGGCATCCCAGGGATACCCTATCACTAGGATGTAGTCGGGCTTATCTTCAAGGCTCTTCACAGTGACCTCTGGCGCCCGAGAGGCGTATAGTATGTTGAGCCTCTGCTGGATGATCCTACTGGCGTCGGATAGAAGGAACCCTTTCCTATGCAGGAGCACGCTCAGGGCGGTTGCATAGATCCCTCTAACTCTAACCGCGTACAGCAACTCCCAAGCCCCATCCCGTCTAGAGGGGCTAGTCCCTCACGGTCTCCAGTATACTTATGGCCTGCCATATCCTTGTCCTCGCATGGAACGGCATGTTGGGGTCCTGGCTGACCTCGTCCAAGGCACTTATGGCGTTGGCGGCCCTAACCGCCGGCGATAGCTTCAGGTCGCGGAGGTACTGTAGAGCGTTGGCGGCGGCCCTCCTAATGTTCCTGGGCACGCCAGTATCGTTAACGATGCTAGCCAGTATGCTCATAGCCATCCTAATCTTAGCCTCATTATCCACCGCAGCAGCCACAGGCAACCACCCCCGATATGGGATCCGGCTAAGCAATGAGGAGATAAACAGGATATTAGAGTATATAGTATTGCCGCGCCATAGCCTCTCCCCGGGGAGGCGTCTGGGAGCGTTGATCACCGTTAGAAGGCTGAGGGACCCCCGGGAGTTTATGGAGGCTGTCGAGGTCCAGAGGAGGGCCTGGCGGATGGACGACTACAGGGAAGCCGCCCCCGCCCACCTCCTAAAGGGCTTATCCGACAACGGCGGCCTAGTCCTAGGGGCCTTTGAAGGCGACAGGCTCGTGGGCGTGTCATATGGATGGCCGGCCTCACACTACTTCTACAGTCATGCGACCGGCGTCGTAGAGGAGGCCAAGTACAGGGGCGTGGGCTTCAAGCTGAAGACGGCGCAGAGATCAGAGGTCCTCTCACTCTACGGGTTCAGCCTCGCTAAATGGACGTTCGACCCGCTGCAGAGCCTCAACTCCAGGTTCAACCTAGCCCGGCTGGGCGTAGTCAGTAAACAGTACATGGTCAACTACTACGGCGAGATAGATGATAGCATCAACAGGGGTCTAGGGAGTGACAGGGTGAAGGCCGAGTGGTGGCTGACGAGCCCCCGAGTGATACACAGGCTGTCCGCTAAACAAAGGCCGTGTCTCAGCGCGATGAAACAGTACAATCCTATAGCCGCCTACGGCGTGGAGTCGAGCAACGGAGTCCCCCTACCCGGGAAGAGGACTAGGGAAGATGACTTGATGAAGTCGGAGATAGTATTAGTCCCTATACCGAGGAGTATAGGCGACGTAAGAGATGCCAGCATGGCCGCAGCCGTCAAGTGGCGTGAGGCTACACGGTGGGCCTACTCCCTCCTAGTAGAGAACGGCTTCATACTAGTGGATAACGTCGAGGGCGGCATCAACTACACGCTGAACGTATTCTGGAGGGTCCCCCTAGGCAAGGTCCTGTCAGGGCCAGAGCCTTGGAGGGACTGCGGTGGAGAGGAGAAGTGAAGTACACCCGCCTCGGTCCACTGAAAGTGAGCAGGGTAGGGCTAGGCCTATGGCAACTGGGTTCAAGGAGCTGGGGCACCCGGGGCCTCAAAGACGCAACGGGCGTGATAAAGGCGGCTGTCGATTCCGGCATAAACTTCTTCGACACAGCCGAGATCTATGGGTGGGGTAGGAGCGAGGAACTACTGGGCCGCGCCCTAACTAGACTCGATATCAGCGACGAGGTGGTTGTAGCCTCCAAGATAGCGGGGTTCCGCACGCTCACGTATACGATCTTGAAGGCGGCCAGAGGGTCCCTCAAGCGCATAGGCAGGCCCCCCGACATAATCCAATACCACTGGCCACCGCCAATACACGCCAGCCTATGCCGCGTCGCTCGGGGGTTAGAAGAGGTAATCGACAGGGGGCTCGCACACTACATAGGCCTCTCCAACTTCAACAAAAGACTACTCGAAGGGATACTCCACTGCTTCCACAGGCATGAGCCAATAAGCCTCCAAATACAGTACAACCTAGCATACCGCGTCGCCGAGAAGAGGCTGATACCATTCGCCCGGAACCACGGAATCAGCGTTATCGCGTGGAGCCCCCTAGCCAAGGGCGGACTGGCGGGTCTCCGGAAGCCGGCCTCCATGGCCCAGAGGGGCGACAGGGTCTTCAGGGCCTCGACGGACCAGCGCCTCCAGGAGGCCCTGGAATTAGTTGCTAGGTCGCATGGCGCCTCTAAGGCACAAGTAGCAATTGCATGGCTAATCTCAAAGAACGCGCTACCCATACCGGGTACTAGGAGTGAGCAGAGGGTCGCCGAGTACGCTAGGGCCTCGGAGATCGAGCTGGCCGAGAGCGAGGTCAGGATGCTAGACGAGGTCTCGGAGAGGTTCAGGGATTCCTGGGGCGACGACTACAGCGCCCTCCAGTGGCTCAGGTACATACCCTCACCGCTCCAGTGGCTCTCCATAAGGCTCTCGGGCGGCGTCTAGCCGATGGCGCTATCCACACAATTAACCCCCACGGCTGGCATATCACCTGGTGGCGAGGGTTGAGCGCTTCAAAAGTCCCCGGCCCCCTAGGCGAGAGGCTTAGAGAGTGTGGTTCCCTGCTACAGGTTGCTCTCGACGTCGTGTCTATCAGGGAGGCGCTACGTACAGGATACCATTCCCTGGTATCCCCAGCAGTGATACTGGAGGCTGGCACGCCACTCGTGAAAAGCGTTGGACTGGCAGAGGCCTCGTTGCTCAGGGCACTCCCGCAGGAGCCTATAGTGGTGGCCGACTTGAAGACCATGGATACCGGGAGGCTGGAGGTCAACCTAGCCGCGGACCATGGATTCCACGCCTCAACCGTCCTCTCGGTGGCCCCCGAGCAGACTATTTCGGAAGCCGCGGAGGCGGCTGGAGAGCGGGGGATAGCCCTCTATGGAGACCTGATAGGCCAGGGCGACCCGGTTAAGGCTGCAGGGAAGCTGAGGAGGCTAGGCGTCCATATAGCCCTCCTCCACATCGGGATAGACGTCCAGAGGAGTCTGGGTATAACAGCGGGCCAGCTGCCAGAACTCGTCTCCAGGGTGAAGGAGGCCTTCGGAGGCCCGGTGGCGGTTGCCGGGGGTGTAAGGCCTGGCGACGCAGGGAACCTAGCTAGGGTGGGAGCGGACATTATAATTATAGGCTCCGCGATAACCAGGGCTGAGAATCCCCGGCAGGCGGCACTCGACGCTGTTAGGAGCTTGAGGCCAGGGTGTCTATAGGGTGCCCCACTACCTACCGTACATGAGCTATAGGGAGTTCGAGGAGGTTGTTAGAGGGTCCCTCGTCGTATTGCCGGTGGGGAGCTTGGAGCAACACTGCGGAGGGCCCCTGGGGTCCGACGCCCTTATAGCGGAGGCGCTGGCATTCCGTTCATGCTTGGTACTAGAGTCTAGGGGATTTAGCTGCGTAATACTGCCTACACTCTACTACGGCTTCTCTCCCGAATGGATGAGAGCACCTGGCACGATTACGCTCTCCCTAAACTCGCTGGCTGGTGTGATTGGCGATATAGTATCTTCTCTAGCGCGCCACGGGGTAGACAAGCTAGCTATAGTCAACGCCCACGGCGGTAATAGTGGCTTGCTAGAGGCCGTCTCCCGAGAGCTATCACTCAAGCACGGCGTTCTCCTGGGCGTCTTCGATTACTGGAGGGTGTCTGGGTTAAAGCTGGGCCACTGCGACGATATCGAGAGGGACCTGTTGTCGAACCTGCTGTACCTGGACCCTGATTGCTCCTGCGAGCATATGGCCTCGATTCCGCCGTACCGTCTAACGGGCCAGCTACAGCCCGATACAGGTATAGAGGGCTCCAGCTCGCCGGGATACCGGGTGATAGTCTATAGGCTGGCCAAAGCCCTCGAAGAGTTCTACGAGCAGGATGCTCCTAGTTCCTCGCGCATGGGATAGGAGTAGTAGGGAGGGGTCTATTGAGGGTCGTCTACACGAGTCCGAAGGACGTGGAGGAGGCGGTCGAGTACCTCAAGGACATACTACCTAGGAAGCCGTGGATAGTCTTCTTCGGCCAGTGCCACGTCGAGTACGAAGGTAGGGCCGCCAGCAAGAGCACACCCGGCGATAAGCTAGTCGTAATCAAGCCCAGCGGAAGCGTCATAGTGCACGGGCCTAAGGGGTTCAAGCCCCAGAACTGGCAGCCCGACACGTATATGATAACAGTTTCTCTGGAGGACGGGGAACTAGTACTGAAGGCCTACAGGAGGAGGCCCTATGAGATACTGGTCGTGAAGTGCAACAGGGTCTACCATATAATGGAGGGATACGAGGCCCTTGACAGCGCGTTTTGGATGTACATAAACGAGTACGAGATACGGGACGTCCTCGCAAGCAAGCCCAGCCTGATAGAGGACGGATTAAGGATAACCAGCGTCGAGAAGCCCGTGGAGCCCGGGTTCGTGGACCTCTACGGCAGGGACTCGCTCGGGAGGCTTGTTGTGATAGAGTTGAAGAGGATTAAGGCGGGCGAAGAAGCCGTCCACCAGCTCCTGAAGTACGTTGAGGCGTTTAGGAAGCGCGGTGTAGATGTGAGGCCCATCCTAGTGGCGCCCGACTTCACCGACTCCGCGAGACTGCTCGCGAGCAGGTCTGGCGTCGAGCTCAAGAGGATAGACCTGAAGAGTATCTACGAGCTCGTAAAGTCCAGGGAGAGGAAGAAGCCCAGCAGCCTAACGGACTTCCTCTAGGACTGGCCTCCCGCCAGGGCCTCAAAGGCCGCCTTCTCGGGCTCGAAGCTGATGTACTGGATCATGCTCCCGCGTATAAAGACCTTCCCGAGCACAGCCTTTACCTCGCGCCCCCCGCCCTGGAGCCTCTTAGCATCGTCAAGTACTAGGTTCATCGTAGTATCGGTGGCTATCAGCTTGCCTATGTACTCGCTACCGTCTTTAAGCCGGACGTAGATCTCCTTGTTTATCTGGTTTCTGAGGTATTTTACCGGGTTTAGCTGTGCCACGCTGTCGCACCCTTGGAGTGTACCGGGCATGTTCCCTTAAGAATCTAAGCCTTCCCATTCAAGCAACTCCTCTATATCAACTATGTACTCTTCTTTAACTCGTCCCGTCGAGTCGAACGCCACCCCTTCAAGCTCAAGGAGGCGTCTCTTAACGCCTACACCCCCCAGGCTATAGCCTCCCAGGCTCCGATCACTCGCTATAACACGATGACACGGGACAATTATTGGCTCGTCATTCAACGCCATCAGCCTCCCTGCCAGTCGCGGACTTATTCCGAGTAGCCGTGCTATCGAGGCATAGGTAGTCACCCGTCCCAGGGGTATTAGCGACAGCAGGGCCTTGGCTGCCTCGATGTAATCGTCCAGCCGGGCCCTCCTAACCCTGCCATCCTCCTCTAGCACGAGGAGCGGCAAAAACTGGCACCTGGGTCATCCCTGGTTATATGGGCTTTACTGGCTGCTCGGCTCCGCAAGCCTCGCAGACAAGCACCCAGGTCCTGCCCCTCTTCTCAAGCCTGGTATCGACGCTCCCACAGGTCGGGCATTTCACGTAGTTCTTTAGGAAGAGGTCGAGGAATTTCGCCAGCACCTTCCTGGAGACCTTGACGTTGAGCACGAGCTGGCCGCTGTTGGGATCGTAGGATCCAGCCGCGGCTAGCTCCTTCTGGAGGTATCTAGCCACTATTTGCGGGTCGCGCTTTAGCCTCATGGAGATCTCTCGGAAGTTCTGTATTATGGTCTGTGAGCCAATCCTGAGCACCTGTAGCTCTGGGAGCCTGTACTCTGCTGAGCCGCTCTTAGGCGGCACCTTCTGGTAGAGTCTCTCCAGTAGCCACTCGTAGTCCTTTAACTTCTCCGCTTCTGCCTTCTCCACTGCAGCCTCCCTCACGGCTCCTGTTGTGCGCGGAGGCTATTAAGGTGGCGGCTCGACTGTACTAGTAGATATATTGTCTCCGGCCAGTGACCTGGCTATGGGAAAGGGAGTGGCTGGAAGATACTATATTGAAACGTATGGATGTGCCCTCGCCCAGTTCGAAGCCAGGGCTATGATGGAGCTGTTAGAGGAGAAGGGCTATAGACGGGTTCCACGCCCCGAGGAGGCGGACGTTATAGTTGTGAACACATGCGCTGTCAGGCTCGACACCGAGCAACGCATAGCTGAGAGGCTTGAGAAACTATACAGGACGTTGCCCGGGAAGAGGTACGTGGTGGCCGGGTGCCTGGCTAAGGCTAGGCCAGGCCTTATCCGGAGAATAATCCCGGAGGCAAGCCTACTCTCACCCCAGGCAGTAGACAGGATTGTCGAGGCCGTCCGGTCAAGTGCCCCCCGCCTGTTTCTAGACGGTAGCAGGAACACCGGGTGGATGCCTGCCAGCCTAGTCGACAGGGATAGGGGTCTCATTGCATCTATCATGATCCAGGAGGGATGCCTGAACAATTGCAGTTACTGCATAACTAAGCTAGCTAGGGGCGGTCCGAGGAGTTACCCCCCGAGGGTTGTAGTCGACGCTGTTAGAAGGGCCGTGGAGCAGGGGGCAGTGGAGATACGCCTGACGGGGACCGATACGGCAGCTTACGGGGTCGACCTCCCGGGTAAGCCCACGTTGGCCGACCTGGTCTGGAGTATACTGGATAAGGTTGAGGGCGAGTATATGTTGAGGATAGGTATGATGACGCCGGAGATGGCGATGGAGCTCTCCCGGGATCTGGTGGAGGCCTACAGGAATGCCAGGGTATACAAGTTCTTCCACATACCTGTCCAATCCGGCGATGACAGGGTTCTGAGCATAATGGGGAGAAGGTATACCGTCGACGAGTTCAGAGAGCTTCATGCCTCTATAAAACACCACTACCCAGACTCCATGTTCGCGACCGACATCATAGTCGGCCACCCAGGCGAGGACGATGAGGCATTTCTAAACACAGTCAAGCTCGTTAAGGAACTCCGGTTTGAGCGAGTACACCTGGCACAGTATAGTATAAGGCCACACACCAGGGCCGCCGCCATGAAACAGGTGTCCGATGGCGTGAAAAAACAGCGGTCGAAGATCCTATCGAAGATAGTTGAGGAGATAACGCTGGACATCCATAGAAGGTATATCGGGTCGAGGCATAGCGCGCTAATCACAGAGATCGGGTGGAGGAGGAACGCGTTAACCGCGCGATTAGACAACTATTTCCCGGTAGTCTTGATGGGCGGGCAGGCGGTGTTGGGTGAGAGGGTCACTGTCGAAGTCAGGGATGCAACCTATTTTGACCTTAGAGGAGTTGTTGTAGGGTAGGAAACATCGGGGTTGTAATTGGCGTGGAGTGGTCGAGTTATTCTTCCTCTTCTTCCCAGAACTCCTCTTCTTCCTCTTCCCACTCCTCCTCTTCTTCGAACTCTTCTTCCCACTCCTCGTCTATATCTTCTTCCTCCTCCCATTCTTCCTCTTCTTCCCAGAACTCTTCCTCTTCCTCCTCCCGTATCGGCGTTATCATGGTTGAGGCACCCCCCGTCGATTTCCCCTCATCTACGTTTGTCTGGGAGGGTATTAAAGGTTCAAGCGATGAACGACTATAATGGGATAATCACTGGGGTCGAGACAACTTGTACATAGAGTTATACGAGTACGCGCCCATACACGTCCCAGTACTGGATAAACAGCTAGCAGAGAAGATAATGAACGCATCAAGTCACGACATAACCTATAGGATGGGCTATGCCGAAGTATCTGTAGCCAGGATCGACCACAAGATACTACAGTTCCAGGTAATGGGTAAGGTCTACGAGCTTCCATTAGACGAGCTAAGGAAGATTCGTGGAGAAGATAAGCTCTACGCAGTACTCGGAGACGGGAAGCTAGTGCCGTTGGAAGTCAGGAGCAGTAGCTACTATAAATTATACCCGACATCTCCATCGACGCCGCCAACCCTTGAAATAGACGGGATACACATGCACAGGATAATGGGCTCGGACCCCCACAGAGACACCCTGGCGAAGATTAATGCCGCTAGGATACGGCGTGGGTCCAGGGTCCTAGACACCTGTATGGGTCTAGGCTATACGGCGATATACTCGTTAGACTCTGGGGCAAGCCTAGTGGTGTCGTTCGAGGTGAGTGAGGAGGTACTCCTTCTAGCCGAGTATAACCCGTGGAGCTGGAGGCTGTCCGATGACAGGATAACCATACTGCATAATGATGTAACCGAGGCCATACACTACCTTCCAGAAGGCTACTTTGACAGGGTGATCCATGACCCTCCGCGCCTAACGTCCTCCACAGGAGACCTCTATTCGAGGAGATTTTACGGGGAGCTCTACAGGGTTATGAAGCCCGGGGGCATTCTCTTCCATTACACGGGGGAGCCTGGCAAGCTGAGGAGGATCAATCTACCAGGCAGAGTCGCGTCAAGGCTCAGGGAGACGGGATTTATAGTGAAATATTATGATGGGAGGGCTAGAGGGGTGGTGGCGGTTAGACCGCGTTAAACTTCTTACGCCAGTTCTCTAGGGCCTTTAGGTTCTCGGGATCAACGCTGGGCTTTCTCTTCCTGATGACCTCCCTGAAGTCGTCCATCGTTACGGGCCTTGGGCTGTCATCGTCGCTTCCGTTCTTGAAGAACTCTTTCACAGTCCTCATGTAGGCGTCGAATACTATGTCTTTGATGTCGCTTCCATTATAGCCTTCGAGCATGTCAGCCAACACGTCTAGGTCAACGTCTGGAGCGAGTTTTATCTTCGAGGTCAGCATCTCCAGAAGCCTCTTCCTGGCGTCCCTATCTGGTAGGGGCACGTATATCCTCTTCTGGAACCTCCTTATGAAGGCTTCATCCAGCTTCCAGGGCTTGTTGGTGGCGCCGATCACATAGATGTGTAGTTTCTTGCCCTTATCCAGGAGCCCGTCCATCTCCTTGAGGAAGTGGTTCCTAACTCTCACCTCGCCCCCGACCTCGCTAGAGTGTACGCCGAAGAGATCGTCGATCTCGTCTATGAATATTATAACCGGGGTCCCCTGCTCAGCACGCCTCCTGGCGTAGTCGAAGAGCCTCTTCACGTTCTTCTCTCCCTCTCCAAGCCACTTGCTCATTATATTGGCTGCACTGACGTAGAGGAACTCGCCATTCACTTCATTAGCCACAGCGGCTCCCAGCATAGTCTTCCCAGTTCCAGGGGGCCCATAGAGCAGTATCCCCCGAGGCCACTCTATGGGGAACAGGTCAGGCCTCTTTATTGGATAGATTATAGCTTCCCGTATAGCCTCCTTCGCGTCGTCAAGCCCGGCTATGTCGTCGAAGGTTATGTTGGGCTTTTCCTTGAGGACAAACTCGGGTGGAACATCGCTCTTACCCTCGCCCTGTATCTCGACCCTGTACTCCTCGTCGGGTCCATTAGCGGGGAGTAGCTTTCCCTCAAGGTGCTTTATCTTGGCCTTGTATTGCTTCAGACTCTTCATGTAAAGGCTTATCAACGGATGGTCGGGATAGTTGCGTATAAGGTTCTCAAGTATCTCCACTGCCTTCTTCATGTTATACAATGCTACCTCGTAATCCCCCCTCTTCTCGGCCTTCATGGCTGCCAGTACATGGTTTCTGACAGCCTTCTCTAGAACCTGTACCCCTCTGCTAATCACCGCCACACACCCCTCGTGAGAGGATAGGGGTTCGGTGTTACGCCGGCAGGCTCTCCCCGCCGACAGGGCTCTTCGAGGTGATCCTTATGACGCCCTTCTGTTCCAGCCTGTAGAGCGCCTCTTTGACCACGCGTGTTGATACGCCGAGCTCGGCGGCGGCCTTCCTCACGTTGAGGACGCCACCGTTCCTCCTTAGATAAGATAGTAGCTTCTCCTCTAGCACCTCGTAGTCGACAACTATCGACTCTGGTATAGATGGGGTCAGGTTCTTAGCTTCTCTCTCTGCCTCCTCGAAGGCGTTTGCTAATAGCCTCTTAACCTCTGGGTCTAGCTCGGCTATGCTGTTTGGAACAGGCATGCTCTCGGAGAGTATGGTTGACTGTGATATCACGGACTGTGCTGCATTGGCGAACTGGGCGAATACGGCTGTCAGCTCTGGGGAGTCATACATGTATGACTCCATGTTCTTCAAGACTAGGTTGACTGTTGCGAATATCTTTGCTGTCTCTGTGAAGTCTCTTGTAGTCTTTATCCTTGATATGGCAGCTTCTAGCAACTTTATATATGCTATAAGTACCTTTAGATGCCTCTTCTTCACTACAAGCTCGGCCGCGAGGATCTCAGCGGTGTCCTTGTCGTTCTTCTTTATAGACTCGTAGAGTTTACCGTGGAGGCTGTTTATCTCATCGGTTATCCTATAGTAGACTTCCTTGGCCTTGTCCCTCGCGATCGAGAGCTGGGCCAAGACGCTGTCGAAGTCATATTCAAACTCCTCGCCAGGAACACCAGCTACAGGATCGACACTCTCCTCAGCACTCCAAGTAGCCCTCGCCCGTAACCTCTTTATGATGCCGAACACCAATTATGGCACCCCGTTGCACCAGCTCCAACACTATAACTATTGCCCAAGGGATTGTATCAGAGATAGAACCCGGTATCACTGGGAGACTACCCCGGGCACCCGGGGCCCAGTAAAGCTTAAAACCCGGAATCCACCAGCAGATTCAAATGCCCGGCCCGGCCATAGCGGTCGGGAAACACCCGGACTCATATCGAACCCGGCAGTTAAGCCGGCCGCGTTGGGGGATCCAGTGGGGTCCGAGAGGCCCCGCAGGGCCCCCAAGCCGGGACCGGGCACTACACTCCTCCACTAGCCCCTTGTCAACACGTTTACAAATCCTCATGGAGAGAAGCCCAGAACCCCCCGGACTCAAAAACGTGTTCTCGACGCGTACGACGGAGCCCCGCCTCATTCCAACCGCTCCACGCGGGCGTCGGCGGGGAGGAGGTCCCCGTCACGTAACCTGTTGTCTAGGCTGACGGTTAAATCCCATTTCTCCGCTCGATTCTATTATGCCAGAGTATGTTATGTAGGCCAGTGGAACGATTAGGGCTGTCAGTGTTAGTACGCGGCGTAGATATGGTTTCTCCTCGTGGAGGATTTGTTTGGGCATGTTTAGCTCTTCTGTACGTATATCGAGCTTTTTTAGCTCGCCGACACGGAGTTTCGTTTCCCCGTGGCTCGTATCGCCTGGGAGGTACTTCATTTTTACATGTATGATGTTTGGATCGTTGCCGGTGTGTTTGGCGACGAAGACGGTGTTCCACTCGCTTATGATGCCAGTGTTGTCTGAGAGGACTTTTAGTATCGAGATATATCTTTGGGAGCCATTGTATGTTATTCCTACTATGTCGATTCCGCTGGTTTCGTCTAACGTTGCGTAGAGGAATGAGTACATGTATGAGGAGAAGAGCTCTATATTAGCTGCCTTATCGCCTGGCTCTATCTCTACGATTTGCATCCATGATGCAGGGGGTCTGACGAGTGCGGTAACCCTGTCCTTGTCGTGTACGACTACTTCGATTAGTGTCTCGCCGGTGGAGTTGTATTTGAACCTGTAGAGGTCTAGTGTCTCTGGGATGTATATCGTTCCGATGTTGCCGTTAGATCCTAGAATGTATAATTTATCTGTGTATATTATCTTATTTATACTTATATTCATGTATTGTGGTATTGTTATGGATTTAAGGATCTGTCCATCGCCGAGCCTAACCAAGAATATCTCCTGTATATTATTTTTATTTAATGCAATATAAAGCTTGTCTCCGGAGACCGTTTCATCGATCAGGCTCCCCTCAAGGCGGAACACATACCTTACACCGGGCTTATCTTCCATAGTTATACCAGCCATAACAGTGTAATCATGCGATGATAACACAACAGTTAGTAAGCCTGTACCTGCACACACTATACGCGATCCCGTCAACCTGGCCAGTTTTAGCCGGAGCATCCAGGCCTCACGTGAAGCCACGTCATACCTTACTATTTCATTCTGGCTAGTCAAGATGTAAACATGGTTACCATGCATACACGCGTCCCTGGGTTCTCCAAAACCCTTCAACGGGATAAACACGGCTCGACTAGCAGACACAACCAGCACACCTACTCCTCTACTAGTGCTGATCCTAGCCGCCAAAACATCGTTAGGGGTGTCGTATTCTAGCACTCTCACTATACCGGAGTAGCCCTCAGGCAGAGGCCCGATCAACGATAGCTCGTAGCTCGGTTGACGAGGTATCGAGAAGATAGAGGTCGCCGTTATCATTAACAATGCGTAGAGTATTGTGATGGCGTAGAGCCTGGCTCTAGGGACGCCCATCTCTCTTCAGCCCTTTTCCAGGTTCTCCAGGTTCCTGGAGTACACCACCCTCCCACTCCCACGAACCACTGTACCCGGGTTGGCGGTCAAGGTTTCGAGTCTTCCCGTGTACTCGTTGACCCCATCTTTACTTATGAGTTTCCCCCCAAGCATCTTGAAGCAATAATAGTCGAGAGGGGCCAGTATCCCTATCCTCTTACCATGTGGATCATAGTCTTGCAGGGCTATCCTATAGTACATTGAGGTGGCGTAGTTGTAGCAATAGAGTTCATCGTCCTTTTTGCACAGGAACGAGTGTTTCCTGGGCCAGTATGTCACGTTACCACCGCATATGCTCGCCAGCTTTTCGACTCCACGGATCTTGGGTTGAGCCGAGTAGAACCAGTAAGCCAGGGCTGCTATGATACTCGATACGACTATGAAAATACTCGTGTATAGCCCGTACCGGCCTGGTAGTAACTCTAACGCCACAACGGAAGCTATACACCCCGACGCTATAATCATCAGGAGCCATATCCTCTGCATAATCATGAATAGCCTAAGTGTAGCCATCGTGGACCCCCACGGCCTCCATCTACATGTAGATTGTTGTAGCGATCAGGGCCAGCAATGGTATGGAGAGGGCATCTACTATAGAGGTCAGTATTGGTATTACAACGTTATCGGGGTCCGCTCCTGTTACGATGCTTGCGTGTACAAGAGCCAGGGATACGAGCGAGAAGACTAGGATACTGGCCAGTCCCCCAATACATATCACCGTAGCGAGGACTCCCATCTCGGGCGTGAACCCGGCGATGGAACTAGTCATATACGCTATAAGAGACAATGCGAGGAGTGGACTTATGCTTCCAACAACCACTTCAAGTATGACCGCTGGGATCTTCTTGATAGACCCGGTTAAGCCGTAGAGGTGTGACAGCGTTGATAGTCTAGATGCAACAACGCTGGCCGCGGCGCCGACGTCCTCCATTATGCTCGGTATGGCGTGTAGGATGCCTATGGCGACGAAGAGCCGAGAGTACTTTACCAGGGATCCACCAGCGTACGCCTCGAAGAGTCCGACGATTACTAACGCGGTTATCGACTCGGCTAGCACCCTTGCTCTACCGGGTAGTCCCCTCGCGAGGACTATAATTGACGATAACGAGGCATATGCCAGCGTTAAGGCTAGAAGAATCGACCCGCCCTCACTTAATTTATCGAGGAGGAGGACGACAGCGACTATCGTCGGCGATGTTGATATATCGCCTATAACAGTCAATATGGGAGCCATATATCGGTCCGGGTCTAAACCTCTACGGTAGCCTAAGGTCGCTATCGATACACTGGTAGGGGCTAGGAATACTATGGATAGGAGCCCGGAGAGCGCTCCTATTCCTATCTCGCGGTAGAGGTCGTATCCAGCCGTTATACCTACGATAATCGCTGCGTACGTGCTTGTTAGGAGGGCCAGCGATAATAGAATCGGAAATTCTCTCTTTAATATTATTATATTTGAAGGTTTTAGTGTTCCTAGGTGTAGAGCCGTGGATACGCGGGAGGCCATGCTCGTGACTATAGCCCCCCTCATAGCGGCTAG
This sequence comes from Thermodiscus sp., assembly GCA_035615875.1. GTDB lineage: Archaea > Thermoproteota > Thermoprotei_A > Sulfolobales > Acidilobaceae > Thermodiscus. The sequence continues at coordinate 17,379 of WWDN01000034.1, forward strand.
GCTGGGGACCAAGGCTAAAGCCTCAGGGTGCCTCAGCAGCGTCTTTGCGAAGAATGCCATGAGCACGATATTAAAAAAATCGCCGATGTTAGCTATGTGCAGGCCAGCGGCTACCTGTAAAGCCCCCTTTAGGCTGAACTCGCCAAGCAACCACCTCCGCGATGGAAACCTGGGGGACAGAGCCGTTCGCCCCGGGAGCTACATTCTATCAGGCGTTGGGACTCCTAGTAGGCTAAGGCCGTCTCTGAGGGTTTGCCGGAGGAGTTCGACGATGAGCGCCTTGCACTCGCGGGCTCCCTCGTTAGCCTCCCTGATAACTGGATCGACCTGGTACCAGCTGTTGAACTCGTCAGCTAGCTTCAAGAGGTAACTGGCCAGGTCTTCCGGAGCCATGTCGTCTATAGCTTTAGCGGCTGTGAGGGGGTAGCGGAGAGCCTCTAGTATGAGAGTCCTTCTCTTATCTAGGTTACAATGGCTATAGTCTATGGAATCGTAGTTCACAGGGCCGTGCTTCCTCAGGATCCCGACGGCCCTTGCATGGGTGTATTGAAGGTAGGGACCCGAGTTCTCCTCTAGATTCAGGGCTCGTTCAGGATCAAACACTATAGGCCTCTTGGCATTGGTTCTCACAAGGGCGAACCTTAACGCCCCGACAGCTATCTTCCACGCCACATCATCTATCCACTCTTCGCTGGCCTCGGGATTCCTCTTCCGGACCTCAATGGATGCCCGTGCATGGAGGGAGTCCAGGATGCCGTCGAGATCCACCAGTTTGCCTCTTCTACTACTCATCCTCTGTCCCGGGAGGCTCACTATCTCGTAGTCGTAGTGTATGAGGTTCAGCGCCTCCCTCCTATAACCTAGGCCTAGAAGTGCCAGTCTCAACTGTAGCTGAGCCAGTCTCTGATCCGCTCCTATCACGTTGACTACCCTGTCTGACGAGAATTCCTCGAACTTGTAGAGCGTATACGCTAGGTCTCTCGTCGTGTAGAGGGTCGTTCCGTCGGCCCGTACTAGTATTAGGGGAGGGATTTCCCATCCCTTCGGGATTCTTATCGCACTCCTAGCTTCCGGGTCCCTCTCTAGCACCTCTTTTATTATCCTAGGTATGTCTATGGCGTCAGTGCCCTTATACTTGATATAGTAGGGGCTCCTCTTCGCCTCCTCTATTATCTTCGCAACCTGGCTACTCCATACAATATCGCTCTCCCAGTCCCAGTCATCGAAATCCACTCCAAGACGCGAGAGCGTCTCCTTGAATCCTTCCAGGACTGTGCCCGTGACACGCCTAACCAGGCTCCTCTCGGGTTCAAGCCCCCTCTCGTAGCGCTGCATGAGCTTCTGTATCTCGGCTTCGTGATCGACTCCGGGTTCAAGCCTTGCTAGTAGTTTATCGAAGTAGGATCCGGGGTCCCTCTCTTTTAGGTTAGCCGCTATAGCGATCAGCTCGTCTAGCTTGCCGAGTAGAGTCTTCTTCTCTTGGTCGTCGGTCAGACCGTCTATCTCCCTCTTTAGCCTAGCTATGTCGAGTAGCGTGAAGGTCGCGGCGTAGACCCAGCCGACTAGGTGATCGGGCTTCATATTAAGCTTCCTGGCCTCCTCCAGCGGGTCTACGCCTAGCACCTTGAATCCATAGGCTACGATGGCGACTTGCTTGCCGACATCATCTATGTAAAACCTGGTATTTACTGAGTGGCCCCGGGCCCTCAGCATCCGGGCCAGTGTATCGCCTATACTCGTGTTCCGCGCGTGCCCTATGTGGAGTGGATGAATCGGGTTGGCGCTAGTGTGTTCGACTACTATCCTGAGAGGGTTATCTGTAGGCGGTATCCTAACCGTCCATCCCCCGCTTAGCATGACTGAGAGTCTCTTCACGAGTTCGGGCACGTCCAGGACCAGGTTCATGTATCCCTTCTCAAGTGAGGCGTTTTTAACGGGAAGCCCAAGGGTCTCTATACCGCTTAGGATGTCGGCGAAGAGCGTGTCCGGGTCTATCCCACGTGTTCTAGAGAACCTGACGAGGGGTATAGAGAGGTCTCCGTACCCCCTCCGCGGAGGAGTTATCAGCCACGAAACCCTCCTAGGATCCTCGCCGGTCCTCCCGGATACGATCTCGGTCAACTTAGCGTGTAACTCTGTATAGGGATCGACCCTGTTAGAGTCCATCTCTTACACCATTAGCCCTCCTGGGTGTAGTGTTGAAGACCGATCCCAGCTAAAATATAGGTAGTGACTCCACGGATATCTAACATGGTCAGCCTCCATGGATGAGGATCAGTGGGTCTCGTCCAGGGCTTACGCCCTTTCCAGGCTCGAAGAGCACATGCGGACTGGCAAAGTCGACCAAGACATAGTAGAGTTCCTGGCGGAGTTCAATAGAGGCAGGGAGTGCATGTTTACTACAAGCAGTTGCAGCGGAAGAATAGTTGTTTTGAGGGGAAGAAGCCTCTTCGATAAGCGCGGCGCCGAGATAATTTACTCGTCGCACAGCGCGGAGGAATGCCTGAAAGCGCTTGGCAACCTAGAAGAGGGTAGCTCGGGTGGAAACGATCTTATCACCTGGGTTAGCCTACAGCCGCCAATACTACACATAGCTGCTAAGACCCTGGAAGCCGCCGAGTCGGTGGTTAGATGTGGGGTAAGAGCAGGCTTTACCCGGACTTGCTATAGAAGGATGAAGCCCCTCGGCTACCACGTCGAAATAGCAGCCCATGACAAGCTCCACATTATACTACCAGCGGGGAAACGGGCTCTAGAGGAGGTCTGCGATGTGCTAAAGAGGTATAAGACAAGGTTAAAGACGCTGATTGATTGCTTGCTCAGCCTAACTTGTACGTAGTTCAGATCGGTATCACTGGGGTCTCGCCGAATTTCTCAAGGAAGACTTTATCTCCCGGCTCCACCTCGTCGACCGGTATGATTCTAACGCCCAAGGGTTTACCCTTGGAGACGGAATAACCCTTTACTTCTAGCAGCAACCCGGCGACCCTGTCAATGTCGGCGGGAACCACGGCTAGGTCCAGCCCGGCTAGACAGACGCCACTTAGCCTTGCTATGTCGCGTGCACTTGTATTCAGCTCGGAGACTCGGGCCTTCATCTTCAGGTCCTCTGCTATCGGTAATTGAACCTCGTTGAACCCGGTCAGCGGTACATCATTGACCTGCTGGATAGCCTTGTTAACCAATGAGATACCGTAGGCTATGCCCGGCTCGGGTAGCCTGACCCCAGCTATGTATTCCACGAGGCCTAGGGTGGACTCGGCCATCCAAGGAGAGGGACTCAAGTCTACCCCAGCTGGAGTAGCCTTGACTATTTCTGAGGCCCTCTGCAGCATCTCATGGGCTTCTCTAGCCGCCGAGTTGAGTGCTGTGACGAGGCCGTCAAAGCCGCCCTTCCTATAGGCTTCGAGGAGGTGATTCGGGTAGAGGAGTCCCAGTGTGAGCCCCCTGTGAGTCTTTGTGCCAGCCAGTGGGAAGTAGGGTGTCTCGATGGGTTCTCCCAGCGTGTTTATCCCGATATGAGTGGCTCTACTAGGCTCTTTCTCTGACAGCTCATGGATTAGTTTACTAGCGTGTCTAGCGTCTCGCCATCCCTCTCCCAGTTGTAGTGCCGCATAGTAGCCTTCCTCGGTTAACCTCTCCAGGAACCCTGTGGTTACGCTGTCAGTCCTGTAGTTGCCGAGGGAGACTAGTTCTTCGCCGGGCGTGTGGGATTCGATTACTTTTGAGGCTTCATCCACGCTGCAGTTGTCCAGGACTATCCTCCTAGTCCATACTTCATATCCGTACTCTCCTGCTATGATATCGCTGGCCTCCGATAGCCGGTAGGACGCCTCTTCTAGCTCTCCGAGGGGGTCCTCGACTCGCTGGCAGTCTAGGTGGAGTGTTAGCATCCTTACACGATAGGGTTTAGCCATCCTAGAGCCACCCGTCACCACTGGCCCCATCTATTGGCCAGGAGGCGTTGCACATCTCTTAGGGAACCTATATTCTCTTCTATGAAGATTTCTGCCAGGGGATGTACCTCCGCTTCAATAAGATGCCCCGAGTATACTTCGCCTGGCTTCTTGGCCAGCACTATATGGAGATGCGTGTAGTACGTATTGTCGGGGCCCAACACGCTGTTACCCAGTAAACTCGTCATCTCCATCGTCATTCCCGGCTCCGCCTCCAGGTCAACAGGATAGTACTTTTTCTCGGCGGGGCTGAACACCGCGACTCTAGCCCATCTAACACCGCCGATTCCCTTTATCGACGCGAACTTTATCCCCTGCTTTTCGAGCTCAGAGTCAATGGCCTGCGGAAGCCGGAAGCCGTCATCCAGTCTTAGGAAGAGGACCCGGCCGCGTGACAAGAGGACCTTGCCGCTCGCCATACCAGTCCACACCTCGCTATCGGGCTAGACTATTAGGTCGTGGGGTTTAACTTCCCTAGAGCCTGTGGACGTAATCCTAGCCAGCCTGGACCTCGACCACGCCTCCTTTATATCGCGGGCCCCAGCATAGCCTAGAGCAGCCTGTAGGCCTGTCGCTATCTCCATTACTTTGACCAGCGCGCTACCAGTGTAGGGTACTAGGCCCTCCACCCCCTCTTCTATCGCCTTACTGGGCTTAGAATACCTGTCTGCCGCGAATCTCCTCTCCATAGCCCCTCTGCTAGCCATCCCACGGTAGACCTTGTAGAGCTTGCCTCCAATCCTTATCTTCTGGCCAGCAGCCTCCTCGCTCCCAGCCAAAAATCTACCAGTCATTACGCTACTCGCTCCAGCGATGATCGCCTTAGCCGCGTCGCCAGGGTTCCTTATGCCGCCGTCAGCTACTATCGGAATCTTCCCAAGGAGTCCCATCTCCTTGAGCGCGTCTGCCACGTTGATCACTGCCTGGAGCGTTGGCACGGCTGCACCCGCTACCTCGCCCGTACTGCATATACTACCGCTAGAGATGCCTACCCTGAGCCCGGCTATGTTGTCTATCCTTGATACGATATCGACAGCAGCCTCCCTAGTACCTATGTTGCCAGCTACGATATCGACGTCGACGATCTTGGACAGCTTCTTTAGGGCGCTGAGAGCCCCCTCATTATGTAGATGAGCCACATCCGTGAATAAGACGTCAACTCCCGCCTTCACGAGCTCCACAGCTCTTCTCTCGTCAAATGGACTTATGGCAGCGCCCACCATCAACCTCCCCATCTCGTCTGTGAGCGGCGCAGGGTTGACCAGGTCGAGTAACGTTATCAGCGCACGCGCCTTACCAGACCAGTAGGCATGGTCAGCCTCTCGGGCTACGAAAACCCCGATAGGGACGCCTCCATGGTAGACTATAGCGGCCTCGCTGTTGGTCTCCTCAAGCCTCAGTAGCATGTCCTCCAACGCCTCGGGAGAATCGACGCGCGGCACCTCAGCCCATAAGCTGGGGTTCGACTTCTTCACGATCCTCACATGCTCTACTTGTTCCTCTATACTGTTATTCCTGTGAATAACGCCCAACGCGCCGAACCGCGCCAGTAGCACCGCTAGCCTACTCTCCGTAACCGTGTCCATAGGACTTGAGACTAGAGGTATGGATAGCATTATGCTCTTTGAGGCGTATCCCGTTATATCGACTTGGGATGGCTCCACGCGGGAGAGCCCGGGCACAATGACTGTATCGTCAAAGGTCAGGTATTCGCCCACGATTTTACCCATATTCTAGGCACCGTGGAGAGAGTTGGAATGGGGGTTATTGCGTTTAGCGTTGCCCACGCTAGCGTGTCTCGATCCTAAAGCCTCGCCCGAGCCTCACGACTTTATCGGGATAGACCCTGATCCCCTTATCGGTTATTTCGAAGGGATGCCTCTTCATGCTGTGCTTCGTCCCCCTCATCTTCCAGACGAGAAGGCTCCTCACCAGCTCGCCTTCAACCTCGTCGAGGTCCAGTCTAATTATCCCGTCGGCTGCGTGCTCGACTCCAGGGCCGCCGAATCCCCTCTCAGTCACAGATACTTGGCTTACCAGGATGCTGGTAGTGCCTAGCCCCGAGAGGACTCTTTTCAGCAGCATCACCGTCCTCCTAGCCAGTACCGGCTTGGCCAGGTATAGCGTTGAGACCGAGTCCACTGCAACTCTGACCGCTCCCGTGTCCCGGATAGCCTGCTTCAAGACATCAACTAGTAATCCCACGTCTTCTGGATCCGCCACGACATATCTCTCCTTTTTAGCTGCCTCGCCGATCCCGCCTGTGAAAGCGTCTACTATAGCGAAGCTCCCCTCCTTCTCGTAGTGCCTTACATCCCATCCGAACTGGGCCATGTTTATCCTAACCTGTACCGGGTGCTCTTCGAGGGCGACGAAGACTCCTGGTTCACCGTTCTTCAAGCCGTTCCAGAGATACTGGTACGAGAATATAGATTTTCCAGTGCCTGGTCCTCCGCTTAGGAGTACGACGTTCCGCTTGGGGATTCCACCGTAGAGTATCTCGTCTAGACCCGGTATCCCGGTCTTGACCCTCTCAACCATGGTTCGACACCGTTATAATAGAGGAGTCTGCGGGTAATAATCGATGCGTGGTGAAATGTCTGGCTGGATTCCTTCCCACACATTCTACTACTGGAGTTAGACTGCGCCGTATAGGTAGAACTCGTAGGGGTGCGGCATCGTCCTTATTGTCTCTGCCTCCTTCCTCTTCATCTCTATGTAGGCTTCTATAATGTCGTCGTCGAAGACTGGCTTCAAGTATTCATTATCGGATTCCAGAGCATCAAGAGCGTCGTCGAGGGACTTGGGCAGCATCCTTATACCGTGCTTCTCAAAGTCGCTCGGGCTTATGTGATACACGTTCTTATCTATGGGGTCCCCGGGATCCAGCCTCTTCCTAACGCCATCCAGCCCGGCCAACAGCGTGCCAGCTATGGCCAGGTATGGATTAGCCGACGGGTCGGGAGTCCTAAACTCTATCCTGGCGGCTGGAGCGCTCTTGAATGCGGGAACCCTTATCATAGCACTCCTATTCCGGTAGCCCCAGGACACGTACACGGGAGCCTCATAACCCGGGACAAGCCTCCGATAGCTGTTCGTTGTTGGCGCTACGAGTGCTGCAAGACTCTCGGCGTGTTCTAGGATCCCCGCTATGAAGGACCGGGCTACTTGCGATATGCCAGTGCCTCCCTCCTCGTAAAATGTGTTCTTACCGTTGGACCACAGGCTTAGGTGTAGGTGCATTCCGCTACCGTTGTCGCCGTAGATCGGCTTGGGCATGAATACAGCGATCTTCCCCTCTGCCATGGCCAGTGTATGGGCAACCCACTTCAGGGTGATGATATTATCGGATATAACCAGCGGGTTGCTAGCCTCCAAGTCGACCTCGATCTGCCCAAGTGCTACCTCGTGGTGCGTTTCGAGAACCCTCGAATACCCTACAGTAGCCATCAGCTCCCTGAGGCTGCTCCTGTACTCAAGTAGCTTATCGACGGGCTCGACAGTATGGTATGCGGCTTTGAGGCGGCCTACCGAGTTAGCCTCCCAGGGGTGTTCCTCGGAAGTGGTGGAGTAGCTGATCCCGGAGTACGGGTGTGTCACGTCGAGTTCGAGACCGTCTAGGACGAAGAATTCCAGTTCAGCGCCGACCAACGCCTCGAAACCATACGATTCCCTAAGATACTCCTGTACCTTGCCAGCTATGTACCTAGGATCCCTGTTGTACCTCTCCCCACCAGTACTATAGATCTCAGACAGTATCCTATAGTAGCCCCTAATCCATGGAACCCTCCTCAGAGTAGAGGGGTCACCTACTAGGAAGAGGTCGCTGTCGTTGATAGGCCTGAAACCCGGGACGCTGCTCCCGTCGAATGCCGTCTCGAAACGGTCGCCCTGGTAAACCGACTCGACACTCCTAAGGAAGCCAGCCAGGTCTATGTACTGGAACAGTATAACGGAGCCTGGTTGAATCGATTGCTCCATATCGGCCACCTACCGGAGACTTATAATTACATATTCACAAGAACATTCAACACAGTGGTTAATAAAGTTGTACAGGGAGGGGTCCAACTGTTATCCCGTGAGGATCTGTATGGTTGTATACCTACCATCGGCATATATCCCGTCTTTAAACACTTGGAGACCGAGAAGGGATACTGACGCTGTGAGGGTTAATAGGCTATGCAGCGGGCGCTGCTAAGCGACGACTATACGCTGGAGAAGTTGCAGCCCTTTACGAGAGAGTGGTTTAAACGCAAATACTCCTCCCTAACCCTCCCCCAGCGACTGGCTATACCACTCATAAAGGAGGGACATAATGTACTTATATCAAGCCCCACGGGGACGGGTAAGACGCTCGCGGCATTCACTGCTATAATAGATGAACTCTTCAAGCTATCCCTCTCAGGGAGCCTAGAGGATAAGATATACGCGATCTATGTCTCCCCTCTAAGAGCGCTGAACAACGACATGTACAGGAACTTGATAGTGCCTATCAAGGAGATCGCAGAGATCGCCAGGGAAAGCGGATACGACATAGACGAGATCAGGGTCATGGTTAGGACTAGCGATACCCCCTCCACTGTAAAACAGAAGATGGTCCGGAAGCCCCCGCACATCCTCATAACGACCCCAGAGAGCCTCTCTATAGCCCTTGTGGCCCCAAAGTTTAGGGAACGCCTAGCTACGGCTCGATGGATTATAGTAGACGAGATTCACGAGGTAGCCTCAAGCAAGAGGGGCTCACACCTCGCCCTCAGCATAGAGAGGCTAGACTACCTGGTCGAAGAGAAGGGAGGGAGGCTGCAGCGTATAGGGATGTCGGCGACCATAGCACCTCTCGACGAGGTAGCTAGATTCCTGGCCGGGTACAAGGATGACGGGACTCCGCGCGAGGTCAAGATAGTCGACGCGCGTTTCGCAAAGCCCATCGATATACGTGTACTAACCCCGAAGGTCGACCTCATAAACGATCCAGCCAACGTCGTCAACGACGCTATCTACAGGCTTCTAATAGACCTGGTAAAGCAGCACCGAACGACCCTCGTATTCACTAACACGCGGAGTGCCACGGAGCGCGTAGTCTACAAGCTACGCAGTATCCTCGGCAACGAGGGGCTCTTCGACGCAGACATGATAGAGGCGCATCATTCAAGCCTGTCTCGGAGAGTGAGGCTCGAAGTCGAAGAGAAGCTTAAGAGAGGCGAGTTAAAGGTAGTCGTGTCGAGCACAAGCCTGGAACTAGGGATAGACATAGGCTACATAGACCTAGTCGTGCTACTCAGTAGCCCCAAGAGCGTTAGCAGACTCCTCCAGAGGATTGGCAGGGCCGGCCATCACATAAAGGCGGTTAGCAAGGGAAGGATCATCGTCGTTGATAGAGACGACCTCCTAGAATGCACTGTGCTGGCTAAGTCGGCTATGGAGAGGTTTATCGACAAGGTTAGAATTCCGTGTTGCCCGCTCGATGTATTGGCCCAGCACCTGGTCGGGATGAGTATAGAGAGGAAATGGAGCGTCGAGGAAGCCTACAAGCTGGTTAAGAGGAGCTACCCCTTCCACAATCTCTCCTTCGAAGACTTCAAGTCGGTCCTAGAGTACCTGGCCGGAAGGTACGGGCTGGAGGAGGAACGCGTCTATGCCAAACTCTGGTACGACGAGGAAGAAGGCGTATTTGGACGCAAGAGGAGTGCCAGAATGATATACCAGCTAAACACGGGGACCATACCCGACGAGGCCGATGTCAAGGTTGTGACGGTCGATGGGAAGTATGTGGGTAACGTTGAAGAGGAGTTCGCGGAGGTACTGGTGCCTGGAGACGTCTTCGTGCTCTCTGGGAGGACCTTCAAGTTCGTCAAAAGCGACGGCACGAAGATAGTCGTTGAGCCCGCGAAGGACGCTAGACCCACCGTGCCAAGCTGGTTCAGCGAGATGCTCCCGTTAAGCTTCGACAGCGCGTTGCGGGTGGGCGCGTTCAGGAGGAGGATCTGGGAGCTATTAAAGAAGGGAGACTATGACGGTGCTAAGAGGACCCTTGTAGAGGAGTATCTCCTAGAGGATCACGCGGCGAGCGTGATATTGGAGTATATATCGCTGCAGGACCGGTACGTCGGGGTAGTGCCCTCGGATAAACTCGTCCTAGTAGAATACTTTCCCGACGAGGAAAAGGGATACTGGAGTATCGTATTCCACACACTCTACGGTAGAAGGGTCAATGACGCCCTCTCACGACTGTTTGCAAGCAAGCTCTCAGACATCGTGGATCTGCCTGTTAGGATAACTGTTAGCGACAACGGATTCATGCTGACACTGAAGAAGAAGCCGTCTAAGAAGCTACTACGAGAGCTACTAGCACTCGTACTCTCATCGGATCCACGCGAGGTCCTCAAGAAAGTGATATCTAGGACAGAGCTGATGAAAAGGCGATTCCGGCATGTCGCCCAGAGGAGCTTCATGATACTTAGGAGGTATAAGGGGAGAGAGCGCTCTCCAGAGAGGTTACAGCTCAGTGCACAGCACATCCTAAAGATACTCCTAGACACGTTCCCAGAGCACCCAATAGTAAGAGAGACCTATAGGGAGATACTCGAAGACTACATGGATATAAAGAACGCGGAAAGGGTTCTCGAATGGCTAAGGGCGGGCGAGGTCAAAGTAGAGATAAAGGGGCCCCTGAGCTATCCCTCCCCGTTCGCCCACTCGCTGGTAGTGAGGGGGTATAGTGATATTGTATTAATGGAGGATAGGAAGAAGATTCTAGCCTTGCTCCATAAGAGGATCCTAGAATACCTTGGCGGCGGTGCTAGCGGCTCGTCTGCAGTGACAGTATGAACCGGAGTATATCGGTCCGCGTCACTATGCCGACTGGATTGCCTGCATTATCTATGACCAGTAGTCGTCCCACGCCGTAGACGTCCATTAGCTTCATCGCTTCGATTATGGTTTCGTGCTCGTTTATTGTAAACACGTTCCTCCTCATATACCTGGATACAGGCGCGTCTAGATCCCCTCCCGTACCCACGATCATCGATATATCCGTTGTCGTGAGGAACCCGACTACCTTATTGTCGCGGTCAACTACAGGCGCTCCCCTTATCCGCCTGTCGTAGAGTAGCTTGGCTGCGTCCCTGACACTCATCGACTCCGATATGGTGTGTAGTCTCCTGGTGGCTACGCGGCCTACTAGCTCGTCTGGTATTATCACGAGCTTGTCGATATCGATAGATACCTCGCCTCCCTGGGGATTCACCTTGCTCACGATCCCCTCTACGATGAGCTTGCCCGCGGGGCCGCTCTCGACCCTAACCTTGTCGCCAACCCGGATTATGCTTATATCGCCTCCTACCCTGGCTAGCGCTCGGGGCTTCTCCGGGCGGAAGATGTTGATGATTTCCATGTGGATTGCTGGTAGTCTCTTCACGCCATCCTCCTTGTATACAAGCATGTACCCATAGCCTAGGTGTGTATAGGTTGCCGGGGTGCCGAGCACCTCGTAGGCTTTAAGTGTAGGCGCGTAGCCGCCAGCAGGCCCGGTCCTGCTCTCTACTAGCCCCATGTTTTTGAGCATCATTATCACGTTCCTGACGGTCCCCTCGTCTTTGTTGAGGATCTTGGCTACCTCCTTACTCTTAACCATCCCCTTCCTTCCCTTCTTCTCGTAGAGTTCTACTAGCACGTTCAGTATAGCTTTCTGTGTTTCTGTCAATACAACCATTATTTAACCGCCGGAGAGTCGATTGTCATATGTTGTGGTATATAAAAATGTGAGGATAATAGCGACCGGTACCCAGATCATATTTTCTAAAATAACGATTCCCGGAAGGGATCCATGCTATTTCTTCTTAGCCTTTCTCCCCCCAGCGAGTATGTGCCTAAGGTTATTCCTCCTGACGCCGAAGACCCCCGTGGCTATTTTCTCTATATAGGAGTCGTCCGGTATAGAGCCCTGCAGCTCTGAGAACGCGAGGGCTGATGCCTGCTTTAACGCTTCCTTCGTTATTCTGTCCCTAACCTCTCCCCGGTAGATTGAGGCGGCTACCTTGAATGCTATATAGAATCTAGCATACTTCACGGCAATCCTTTCCTTCTCGGGGAACGCCTTGATGAACGCCTTGAGCAGCTCTGCCAGAGCCTTTTCGTCGCTGAACCCAAAGTATATCTCGGTGAACTTCAGCCTAAACATTCTGGCTACTGTGTTGTCGTCGAGCCTACCACCCATTAGGGCTACTATCTTGTCCTTGGCTTTCTCGGGTTCCTCGGATAACAGTATCTTTATCGCCTTGTCATATCTTATTTCGTTCGGGAATAGAGTGTCGAAGAGCTTTGGATATAGTTCCTCCAAGCCCATACCGTATTTGCCGACTATGTAGAGGCTGGTCATCTCCTTGTCGTAGAGGTCTTCGGGGGTGCTAGCCCCCTTTAAAGGCGTTATTTTCTCCTCGGCGTAGGCCTGTTTTAACAGGTCTATTACCCGCTCCCTGGTTAGGTTCTCGTTACTCTCCCAGGCGTCTATGATCCTATTCCATAGATCCATTAATACGGAGAGCCTCCTCTGCACGTCCCTACTCTTTTCAACCATCCCATACACCTTATTTTTAATATGATATTTATATTAGTGTTTGCTGCCGGTACCTATCCACCACACACATACGCTCCGCCAGCATTTAAATTAAAGGATGAAAGTATCTGTAGCCATGTAAGCTAGTATAGGGCTCTAGGGCCTACATTATACAGGGTGGAGGCCTATTGCATAGGCCGGATAACATAATAGATGACTACTTGATCGACACGTCGATTAAGACGAGAACGCTATCGCTAGTAGTACTCTTCGCTATTACAATGGTACTCTCGACCCTATACTGGCCAGCGATATCGTCAACCCCCATCGGGGAATACGTCAAGCGGAGTTACAGCGATGTCGAGGAAAACGTTGACCTGTTTAAGGGGACCACCTACCTGTTAATCCCCCTCTACATATTTGCTAGGAATCTATTAGTCGTAACCCTGTCAACGATACTAAGCGTCACCGTGATCATCCCATTCGCTATAGTGGTGTTCAACGGGTCTATTATAGGGTTCGTTATCAGAAGGGCGTTGACAGAGGCTCCAATTATGCAGTCCGCCAACCCAGGTCCTCTAGTAGTAGCGTCGCTAATACCCCACGGGTCCATAGAGATACCAGCTATAGCGATTGCGACTTCGACGGTATTCTACTTTGTGGATAAGTTAATGGGGAGAAGAGTGGAGTTCTCCCGGGTAGCGAGGAGGAACTTATTGCTGGCTGGCTTGATACTGGTTTTCTCAGCCTTGGTTGAGGCGTTTATCACGCCGCTAGCAGTAATAATATTATTAATATTAAATATTATATAATATATGGTGTGCGCTATGTATAAGGGTAGGGCGTCTACCCCGGGTCAAGACCCTCCCCTAGGACGGCCTAGTGTGAGACCGGTTGGTCGACATAGAATATCCCCTATTATATTATATATTATATTATTAACTGTATTTAATGGTTTTGCGGTCCACGCTTTCCAATGCACAGACAACAACATCATATACAAAGTCAATGAAAACATAACCCACGGATCACTACTATCAATAGATTGCTCGGCAGGCTACATAACAGTGAAGATACAATTCACCGGAAAATGCCCCGGGAGAGCCACAGTATCTATAGCAGGGTCCCTCAACACAACGCTGATACCAATCCACGAGGCTACAGGCAATAACTCTTGTGTCGAAGAATTCACAACAAGAAAACTATCCTTCATAAAACTCGAACCAGGAGAAAACATGACTATCGTCTTCCCAGGCCACGGCACGATAACAGTGAAGGCGGCCGAGGCCACAGACGGTGCCACCGAAGCAAACAATCCAGCCACCTACACCGAGAACAGCGCGAATACGAGTAGCCGGAGAGTATATACGCCGGAAGAACTCGATGAAAGTAGCGGTCAGGGCTTGATCAATAAAATGCCCAGTTGGTCAACTCCCCTAGTAGAGACTATAGCCATAGTAGTCTCAGCGAGCCTGACCATAGCGTCTGCGGTGAAGGAATATGGATGGAATAGAAAGGGCGATAAGAGCTCTAGCAGAGGGAACCCCGGTACTGATATTCGACAGTGACGATAGGGAAGGAGAGGTTGATATGGTGTTCCACGCCTCCCATGCAACCCCGGATAGAGTGTATAAGCTAAGGACTGAAGCCGGGGGGTTAATCTGCTATGCAACAGACTGGAGGATTGCATCGGGTCTAGGACTCACGTGGGGCGACACGTTAATAGCCTTACACGACCCCCTACGCCCACTTACTTTGAAGAGGCTAGGCTACGGTGATAGGCCCGCCTTCACCATCTGGGTGAACCACATAGAGGTTAAAACCGGTATATCGGACGAGGACAGATCTAAAACAATAAGAGAACTAGACAAGACAATAACGTTGTACATCGATAATGGCCCAGAAGAAGCCAGGGAGAAGTTCATAAGCGAATTCCAAGCCCCAGGCCACGTCCCATTGCTAGCAGGTAGACCGCTACGCGAGAGAAGAGGGCATACAGAGCTAAGCCTAGCCCTAGCTAAACTAGCCAATCTAACGCCAAGCGTATTCTTCGCCGAGATGCTAGACTATGGAAAGAGCATGAACGTGGAAACCGCTACTAGACTCGCAGAGAAAAATAAATGGCCGATCATAGACGGACTCACAATAATAGAGGCGTGTAGACGTGAAGAAGTGTGTTGGCGTGGTTGACACGACCTTCGCCAGAGTCGACATGGGCGAAATAGCAGTAAGAACAATCGAGGAGAACCTCTCCGGCTACACAATTCTAAGACACACGGTCCCCGGGGTAAAGGACCTGCCGGGAGCTGCCAAGAGGATCCTCGACCGGGGATGCGAGGGTGTAATCACACTTGGATGGATAGGGTCTAGGGAAGCCGACAAGTTATCGTACCTAGCCGCCAGCATAGGCTTGATACTAGTGGAGGTACTCACCGGGAAGATAGTCATAGACGTGACCGTGCACGAGGATGAGGCGCCCGGGGACCCGGAGAAGCTGAAAGCGATAGCCGTGGACAGAACCAGAAAGCATGCCATCAATCTAGTCCGCCTGCTAAGGGAGGGTCCCCAGGCTCTAGTAAAGTATGCAGGCCAGGGGCTACGACAGGGCTACCCTGACGCGGGTCCCCTCTGACCCTTACTCGGGACGCGCACAATCCAAGACCCTAGATCCCTATCATAGTAAGCTAGTCCGCTTCTCAGAAGCACTTGGAACAACCTCCTAGCCTGTTCTCCTAGCTTCGTTGTTAGGAGCTTCTCAACCTCGTCGGGATCGCTTATACCCAACCTAGAGACGAAATTGACGAACTCCTCCCAGTATTCCGGGTCGATGCCCACTGTCTCGCCCGCGCCCGATATAACGATGGCTCCCTCTCTCTCCAGCTTCTGGAAGAGTTTGTTCGGCGCCTTCATCCAGGCAACGTCACTATAGAACACAACCTTCTGCTCCTTCAGCCTATCAATAGCGGAGGGCCTCTTCTGCCTCTGTTGCCTCTCATAGCGTTCATAGGCTCTGGTCCTCTCTACGTATTCCTCCCTCCTTTGCTCTTGATCCTCTCTAGCCTCAAGTAGCTCGATAACCTCTCCGAGCCGGCGATAGATCTCGTCTATCTTCCCTGTATAGGGGTTCAGTATATCCTCGATCCTCCTCTCGAGTCTCTTGGCGATTAGCTCGGAGAGCTCTTTGAGGTCGAGTGGGGATCTAGGCACCTCTATCTCGCGCTCTCCCCCCGATAGGACCTCTGCTATAAGGGCCCTCACGAAATCGCTAGCCAGATTGTAGCCCTTCTTCTCGGCTAGAGCCTCTAGGGCGAGGTACTGGGATTTAGTCAACTCTATTCTCAGTACTATCCTCTCCTCATCCTCCAATACAAGCGTCCCCATGGAAACAAGTTGGCGTCGCAGGGTTATGTTTCATAATGAGCCTCTTCTACACGTATCCTGTCCTTTGCCTTGCCTACTCTTATATCGTGAAGAGCCTTTGCGGCATGTTTCAACGCCTCCCTAGCGGTCGGGGCTATCCCGACGCCAGCTTTTAGATCGTGTATGACGACTAGCTCTTCGACGATGGACTTGAACCCGGCGAATGGGAGGAGGACTAGGATGTTATCGCCACCCAGGTACTGTGCCACGGCCCCCCGATAGTGCGCCCTAGTCTCTATCTCCGAGATGACGTGGAGAACAGTGTTGTATGTAGTTAGTAGCCCCAGACGGCGCGTCATCGCGGTTATCCCGTTGAGGTCAAAATGCCCGGCAACCACGACCTCGTTATCCCCGCATCTGTCGAGAGCAAACTCTTCGCCTTCCCTAATGCGGGTCCAAGCGTTCTCCATAGCCTCTACAGGAGTTGAGCCGCACGAGGCGGCAAGCCTCACAGGCACCGGGGAGATCTCGCGGGCCTTATTGTAGAGCCTCTTTAAGCCTTCATCGGAGACGTTAGAGGCTACCGCCGCCATGTAGTCATAGCGTAGCGGCAGGACGAAACCCCCGTAATCTGCTATCACCTGTTGCAGGCTCGAATAGAGCGTTGACTGGACTATCTGCAGCCTCCACTCCCGATCGTCTCCAATGGCCTCAGTCCATTCCCTATAGCCGACCAGTTCGAGCACTGCCATCCGGACCTGGGCCATATACCACGCACCCTCCCATAGAGACTTAGAGAATCGGGTATCTCCGGTCTACTCGATCTCGATTATCTCACCGTTATACGTGGCTTCCTCCGCAAGCTTCATCCTCCTAGCCAGCTTGACAGCCGCTTCCACGGCCCTCCTAGCGTATTCCTCGGCTCTTTCAAGGGCTTGCATCCTAGTTGCTCCAGGACCGATGACTCCGAGGGATACAGGCTTTCCATGCTCGACTCCAAGGTCCACGATCTTTCTCGCGGCCTGGTGGGCTACTACCTCGTCGTGCTCGGTTTCTCCCTCTATCACCGCTCCGAGAGCGACTACGGCGTCAACATAGTCCTTGGCTATAATCGAGGATACCCCATATGGAATATCAAAGGTACCAGGTACTTTGAAGACGATTGTGACCTCAGCGTCAAGAAACCTGGCATGGCTGATGGCTTTCTCTAACATTAGCCGTGTGACGTCATAGTTGAACTCAGCAACCACTATGCCGAGGCGTACTCTAGCCAACTCCCTCCACACCAGCGCTAGAATCCCCTAATAAGGAAATATATCGTTATTATACTAGGCAGAGAGACGGGCTATGAGGTGGCATAGCAGGGCCGAGGTCGTTGTATGACGACGCCGCGCGGGCCCGAGCCCCCTTATTCCAAAGATTTATCTACCCCACGACTCCATTAGAGACAGGGTGTCGACGATGAGCATAGATGGCTTAACCCTAAGGGTAGCAGAAGCCTACCATAGAGACGTCGGTAGGAAGATAGCCAGGATAGACAGGAAGGCCATGAAATCACTCGGCGTAGAAACAGGCGACTACATAAAGATCAGCGGTAAAGAACACGACGTAGTCGCATCAGTATGGCCACTTAGACCAGAAGACGAGGGCAAGGATATCATAAGGATAGACGGCTACTTGCGAGCCGCTCTAGGAGTGGGAATCGGGGATACAGTCACAGTATACAAGGCCACCAAAGTCGAGCCCGCACAGAAAGTCGTACTAGCACCGCTGGAACCCATAAGGTTCGGTCCCGACTTCGTGGCCTACGTAAAGGAGTTCCTCTTGAGAAAGCCCATAGCCAGGGGAGAGATCATAGTAGTACCACTCCTAGAAGGCATACCGCTAGCCGTAGTATCAACGCAGCCAGCCCAGATGGTCTACGTCACCGAGAGGACAGAGATCAACATTAAAGAAAAGCCGGTAAAGGCCGAGGAAGTCGCCAGAGCCAGAGGAGTCCCCAAGGTAACATGGGAGGACATAGGCGACCTAGAAGAGGCCAAGGAGAGGATAAGAGAGATCGTGGAACTCCCCATGAAATACCCAGAACTCTTCAAGCACCTGGGCATCGAGCCTCCTAAGGGTGTACTCTTGTATGGTCCCCCGGGTACTGGTAAGACCCTCCTCGCTAAGGCTCTAGCCAACGAGATAGGAGCATACTTCATCTCAATCAACGGCCCTGAGATTATGAGTAAGTTTTATGGTGAGAGCGAGCAGAGGCTTAGGGAGATCTTCAAGGAGGCCGAGGAAAACGCGCCAAGCATAATATTCATAGACGAAATAGACGCAATAGCACCGAAGAGAGAAGAAGTAACAGGAGAAGTCGAGAAGAGAGTCGTAGCCCAGCTCCTAACGCTAATGGACGGCCTGAAAGAGAGAGGTAGAGTGATAGTCATCGCCGCTACCAACAGGCCCGACGCAGTAGACCCGGCTCTGAGGAGGCCCGGCCGGTTCGACAGGGAGATCGAGATTAGGCCCCCCGACAAGCGTGCAAGGATAGAGATTCTAAAGGTCCACACCAGGCACATGCCTCTGGCTGATGACGTGGACTTGGATAAGCTGGCCGAGATGACCCACGGCTACACGGGCGCCGACCTGGCAGCGCTGGCCAAGGAGGCAGCCATGGCTGCCCTACGGAGATTCATAAAGTCAGGGAAGATAGATCTCACAAAGGAGACTATACCCACGAGCGTGTTCAAGGAACTGAAAGTCACGATGAACGACTTCCTAGAGGCTATGAAGCTGGTAAGGCCAACCCTAATCAGAGAGGTATTCGTGGAGGTACCCCAGGTCAAGTGGGAGGACATAGGAGGCCTGGAGAACGTGAAGCAAGAGTTGCGTGAAGCCGTCGAATGGCCGCTCAAATACCCCAAGGTCTTCGAGGAAATGGGTATTAAGCCTCCTCGTGGTATTCTTTTGTTTGGTCCTCCTGGTACTGGTAAGACTCTTCTCGCTAAGGCTGTTGCGACTGAGAGTGGGGCTAACTTCATAGCGGTGAGAGGCCCAGAAGTACTAAGCAAATGGGTAGGAGAAAGCGAGA
>WWDN01000035.1:0-5326 GCA_035615875.1 Thermodiscus sp.
AGATGGGTCTGGAGTCTACTTCAAGTTCCCCAACGACACGGTAGTCCGACTCGACATCAATGAATCAGTGAGAGTCAAAGTCGACAGGGGAGGCACCATACTGGTAGGGCCCGGAGAGAACCTAGTGACCATAGAGTTCGAAGTCCACTACAGGGACTCCACTAGGAGAACCTACGGGTTCACAGCAGCACACGCCTCCCTAGACTACACAAACCTAGAATAAATACAAAAACTATTCGAGCCAGTCACCAGTCTGCAACTTCTCGGGAATATACACGTCAGCCAGGAAACGGAGACCCTTACTAGCCATAGCCTCGATCTCCAACTTAGCCTTCTTCTCCAAAAACATCTTCAACTCCCTCCTCCAACCACGACTCCTAAACCAACTATACCTCATCAACTCACGAGCACGACGCAAGTCAACATCCTTAGCACGAATAATAAAATTCCTCCTCTCCCGCTCACTCAAATAAGGCCTCTTACCACGATAACCAAAAACATCACTCATAGAAACACCCAAAAACCTAGCCCGAGGAGTAGCCAAACGCTCACTCTCATAAGACAACTGAATACTACCAACCTTAAACACACTATAAATATACCAGCCATAAGGATCAGAGTTATGATATAAAATACCAAAATTCCCGATGAACGTGTTGCTCGTCGGAACCGCAAAATCGTAGACGTATCCCTTATACCCTACAGTCCTGACACTCCTCACTCGGACAACGGAGATATCACTGGATACAACAAGGGCATAGTCGTCTGGCAGATAGCCGCTCGCCTCTCTAACGAGCACGAGTTTAGCCTTTGAGATCCTCTTCTGAGTAGGCTTGTAGGATATCCTCCTAGAGTTCATCAACTTGATAAGGAGCTTCTTTAAGCTATCGTTGATTGGTAGACTGTAAGTGGGATCCGTCGGAAGACCCTTCAACCGAGACTCTACAGGTCTACCCGTTAGATACTCGTATATCTCAGGCGGAGTTCTCGCGTTACTTTTGCCTATCCTAATAATGTAGTCATCGCCATTAATTGTTACTGAAGGATTAACGCCTAGAGATAGCAACAGCAAAAACAATTGCTTGACCAGTGTCTCGCTCCTCGATGCATATATTATGTCCCCGTACTTGTCTATCGAGCCGTCGCCATCGATGAGTCCCTTTATGAATGCAAGCTTCACGTTCCTTGTGGCATTGAGTATAACGCCTGGTATCCTCTTTTCGCGGGACGAGGCTATCAGTCCAAGGGAGTCGAATGCCTTATAGAGTGTAGCAGAGTTTATCCATATCCTATACTCTGGCTTGTCTTCTCTTTCAAAGACGTACGGCTTTATATCGAATTTCTCCTTTAGTATACTTATTATCCTCTTAAACTTATCTTCTTCATCCCTGTTTAGACTAATGGTGAGATGGCGAGTATAGGCTGTTGAGCCCTCGGCAACATAGATACCTATAAACCACGCTAGATCCTCGTCTAATTCGAGTTCGACGGGTATACTTATTCTACTCTCGCCAACAAGGAAGCGATCACCCCCTGCCTCTCTGATCTTGAACCGACCAACAACTTTTCTTGCTAATTCCTTGAAATTAATGTGACTATATGTTTCTGGGAAATCGGGTAGTTTTTCTGTTACTATTATGTGGTCTCCTGGCTTTATGTCTCTGGCCGGTATTACCTGTATTTTCCCGTCTCTGAATACGAATAGGCTGTGGGCCTTGGTGACCCTCACAACCCCGCGGCCCTGGGTCTCGATCTCCAGTATCTCGTCATCGATGTAGTGCCTGTAGATGTAGCCCACCGGGGTCCACTCGACCCTGCCAGTCACGGGGTTCCAGCTTGGAACCTCTATGGGGAGCTCGATCCTCTCCCTTGAAACGCCCGGGGTGAAGTGTCTCCCGAGCAGCTCGCCGATGGGGGCCACGTGCACGAGGCCCGTGGCCATATCCCTTACGACCACGACCTCGTCCTCGGGGATGGAGTCGGTCAGGATGTATATTGGGAGGCCGAGCTCCTCGTTGAGCCGGCGGACGAAGCGGCGGGTCGCCCTATCCGGCTGCCCGGCCCCAGTGACTAGGAGCGCCCTATACTTGTCCCAGAACTTTATCCTGTGGAGCTGTTGGAAGACTGCGTCCTTCTCCACGACTAGCACGAACTCAGCATCGACGTCTAGGAACTCTATGAGGTCGGGGGTGGACTCTATAGCATACGCGCCGTGACCCATCCGGGAGAGGTCTATGACGTCGCCCCCGCTACGTATAGTCATGCGGCCGACGACCTTGCCCTTCTCCTTGGAGAGTATCAGCATGTCCTCTCGGAGGAGGCCCGTGTAGACCTCTATGTCCCGGATCGCCGCGTCGCTCTCACTCTGCTCGTTCCAGGTATTCTCCTCCCTCCTCCTACCCCGGAGGTCCCTATAGACTATAGTGTGCTTCCCCCTGTAGTAGAGGTCCCTTATAGTGGGGTACTCGTTCTCGACGAGGGCCTGGTATATTATGGCGGCCATCAACAGGGTCTGCATGAACTTACGGGTCTCACCCATGTTCAGGAACTCGCGCCTAATCTTCTCCTCGCCCATAACCAGGATGCCCTTCTCGGGGTCGAAACGCACATTACTCAACGTACGCTTAGGTATCTCAAGGACCGGAGGCTTGGACTCCAACAGGTCCCTGAGTATCCTGGAGAACTTCTCGTGGATTACACGGGCAGCCCTCCTCCTAGCCTCCAAGTCAACCTTGTCGATACCGCTATCGCCGCCATGCAACTACGGTACCCCTACAATACCCTCTAGCCGACTCCTCTAGATAAGCACCGCGGGGAGGCAATTAAAGGTATAGAGGCTAATGGGCCCGGAGGCGGTAAAACAACAATAAAGACTATATGAACGAGTACAGGGAGGGGGCTCCCGCTACCTGCACCTGCCCCACGGCAAATCCTCCGGGGTCACAAGGTAATAGCCCCTGCCTCCGCCAGCCCTCCTGAGGTACAGTACTGGCGTCACAGAATAGTGGCTGTATCCAGCCGGTAGGAGCGAGGACGCAAGGTTCCTCACCCTCCCAGCCAGCCTCTCCGCATCCACCCTAGACATGTTGGTCCACTTGGCCTCCACGGCCAGTATCCTCTCATTCTCCTCGTCAATAACAACCCAGTCAATCTCCCCACCTTTATGGAGAACCTTCCCAGCCCTCGATGCATTGACCCCGAGCGCCTGAGCCAAGTGATAGGTCGCATGATACATGGCCAGCTCCTCCCATCCCTGGGATACAATCCCCGCATACCACTGCCGCACCCTAGGCGAACTGTCTTCGAGGGCGTGAGCCGGATAGCTTAGTAGCGCCCTCAACGGCTTGTCAACAATAGAATACAGCCTCCTCCTACCCGGGGAGAGCAGTGGGATCTCCCTCAACACGCCCAGCATGACGAGCTTCCTGGCATACATGCTCGCGTGGCTAGAGGGGAGCCCCGCCCTAGCAGCAGCCTTCCCCACTGGACTCCACGGAGCTATGGCCATTGCCTGTAGTAGTGCCAGGTAGGGGTGGGGGTCGCGGAACTCGTCCCTGAGAGTGAAGACGGGCTCGTCGCCCAGCAGGCCCCGAGGCCCCAATAGCTCATGCCAGGCGTCGAGCGGGGTCTTGGAGGGGTCTAAAAGGCGTAGATAGTAGGGGGTTCCTCCGAAGAGCGAGTATGCCTCCACTAGCTGGCTCGGCGTATAGCCCGGAGCAAAGGATGGGATACACCAGGGACTCAGTTCCCCCAGCCTCAGTCTCAGAGTGGCTCTACCATAGAGGGGTGCGCTCCCGCCTAGCACGCTCCTCTCCATAACACCCACGATACTCCCGGTGAGCACTAGTAGTAGCTTGCTACCGGGTAGCACGTGGTCCACGAACCACTGTATATCACTGACCACGCCTGGATCCGTCCGGGCCCAGTATGTAAACTCGTCTATTATCAAGGCAGCCCTCTCCCGTACAAACCCTGCCGTGAGGCTTAGCAGGCTCCTTAGATCACCTACACCGGAGGCTCCAGGGACGCCTAACTGCTCCTCTATAGCATGTGAGAGGCCCTCCATGTTCGCCCTGTGGCCCCAGAGCCCAGCCTGATAGTATGCATGCCTCCTCCCACGGGCCCACTCCAGTACGAGTCTGGTCTTCCCAATCCTCCTCCGGCCATAGATTACGACTAGCCCTCCCTTCTCCCAGGCCCTGTCCAGCTTCTCAAGCTCACTAGTCCTATCCACTAGGCGCCCGGGATCCACCAAACCACCACATCCTACATCTAAATGTAGGACATCTAGATTATATAAATCAGGATGTAGTACGCCCTGTTACGCGAGGGCTAGGAGGCCTGGGGGTTGTAGAGCCCCTATATGGGCTGTTATCTAGTCTCGACCTCCTTTATAATACTCCTAACCACCTCCTCGGGGTCCACGTCCTCCTCTCCCGTACCCGCGCTGGGGAGTTCTATCGTCTTAGCCACGAGCTTGACCAGGGCCTCGATCAGCTTCTCCTCGTCCTCGGGCCTGGGGGGACTCCACTTCTCCGGCGGCTTGGAGAGTATCGCGAAGCTCCTCGCAACCTCGGGTATGTACTTGGCCAGCGTCACTATCTTCCTCCGGATCTCGGACTCCCTCCTCTTACGGGAGAGGAATAGCCTTAGCTTCCTGGCCACGTCCCACACGCCAGCCCTTATCTCGGACTCTATCTCCGGCACGTCCCCGATCGACTCCTTGCCAGCCTCCTTGTAGGGTATGCGGGTGCTCGCTATGTGGACCAGCACGGCCAGGGGAGCGGGGAACTCTACATAGTAGTTCTTCCAGTTAACGCTCGACACGACCTTGTAGGACACGTCCTCCCTCTCGCCGTAGAGTAGCGGTATCTTGTTGGCATACCTCAGCAATAGGGGCTCGTCCCTGGAGGGGATTGAGCCGCCGTAGGCGAGGCCGACCTCTACAATGAAGGGGTGCCCCATGTAGGACCTAGCAGGCCTCGTCACGGCGGCGGCGAACTCGGGCCTGAACATCCTCTTCAACCCAATAACTATCAAGTCCTCGCCTATAGGCGACAGGTAGTCGCTCCTGGGCCCTCTGAAGCCCTTGTACTCTCTGAGCCTATCCACGAACCTGACCAGCAGCTGCTGGTACTCCCGCCTCAGCAGGGTCTTGGGATTCACGCTGGGCCTCACGCCCACGCTCTTGAGGAACTCCTCGGCGCTCTTCTCGCCGACGCTCTGGAACTCGCTCACGAGCATGTCCTTGATGGTCTTGGCGGTCGTCGACTGGAGTATCATCTTGAACTGCTCAAGGTTTACCCCGTGGGGGTGGGGCTTGGCC
>WWDN01000036.1:0-4507 GCA_035615875.1 Thermodiscus sp.
ACGCGACTCTACGTCTCCTAGCAGAGGGTTACTGGAGGGCGAGTGATATAGCGGCGAGGCTCTACGCCGCTGGGCTAGTGTCGAGTCCCCAGCCCGGTAGCGCTACTGGCGTGCTTGGTGTGTTGGAGGAGATGGGTCTTGTGGAGAGGATACCCTTGTGGAGGACTCGGGGCGCCCGCACATATTATCGCCACCGCTCTCCACTAGTCTCGCTGCTCTACCAGGTGGCGGACTCTGTAGAGGAGTTGGGTGTAGCTCCAAGCCCTGAAGCCCTCCGCGCCCGCTATGGGCTCGAACTACAGTTTACCATTGGAGAGTTACTAGCTAGGCGCCACGCTTCCAGAAGGGCCTACTCTATACAGCCTGAAGGGCGCGATATCGATGTCGTCCTTCTCGAACGTAGGGGGCACGCGGTCTGGGGCTATGAAGTGAAGATGGGTAGTATAGCTACTAGTGAGGCCGAGTCTATTGCCGCCTGGATACGGTCGCTAGGCATACCTAGGGCTGGTGTAGTGGCTCTAGGGGGCGTGTCTGGCGTGGCCCTGGGGTTGGACGAGGTTCTAGATGCCGAGGCTTTGGTGGAGGAGGCTGGGAGGATTCGCCGGGGAACCAGGGATAGGATGTAGGTCTTTTAAATTAATAGTATAATATAAACATGTTTTATGTCTGGGAGTGCTTAGCCCCCAGGCGCGCCGTGGTACGGACTGTGCAGCCATAGAGCCTCCCATAGCTCCTGATCGCTAACCTTCTCCTTCTCCGCTATCATCTTCTCTATCTGGAGCAAGAGGGCGTGGTGCCTCTTCTCATCCTCTAGCTGGGCCTCCACTATCAGGAGTACCGCTGGGTCCTCTATCTTCTCCTTGAGATCGGTTAGGTTTTTGATGAACTTGCTCTCCCTCTCTATATGCTCCCTTATCTTGTCCTTGATGAGCATTAGGTCCTCCTCGGTCAGCAGAGGCCTCTTATCCTCTATGTAGTCCTTGACGGCCTTCAGCATCAAGTTGTGCTTCTCGGAGTCCTTCGCTATCGACTCGAAGAGGGCTTTGAGGACGGGATGTTTTATCTTCTTAGCCAGGTCCATGAGCTCCTTAGCGTAGAACAGCTCCTCCTCGCTCCACTCGCTAACGAGGGGTAAGAGCTCCTCTGACACGGTTGATCCACCTCTACTATCAATCTCTATAGTGGACCCTACCGGTTAATACGGGAATCGCCCACACTATATGTATACCCCGTGGCCCCCAGGAGGCTCCTACCCTTATCCTTCGATACGAGGAGCCTATAGGGGTAATCCTTGGGAGGAGTCTTGAAGGCCAGCGAGAGACTAGCCAGCTCACTCGCCACACGCGCCTCCAGCGTGGCTCCACGAGCCTTGCGGCTCTCCTCGGTCACGAGAACCACGCTAGCACCAGCCTCTCCAGCCAGCGACACTAGCAGCGGTATAGTGCCCGTGGTATCGGCATCGATGAGTTCGTACACGTTATTCACGCCCAAAAGCAGGGGACCGTAGCCCTCTGATCCCAGCCTATAGGCTGTCACAAGCCCTGGCAGAGCCCCAGGATGTATCAGCGGCTGGAGGACAGGGTCGAGCATTATCTTCCTATACCCGAGGCCCTGAGCCTCCCTATACGCTTCCACCAGTTCCCTGAACCTATCCTCTGGGCCCCCTAGGCGTCGCGGTATTATCACGTAGGCCATCTCGCCCCGGACACTCTCGTCAACAGCCTCCAGCTCGCAGCGGGTTAGGCTCATCCAGCCAGTACTGCCAGCACTGTACGCCTCCTCGGGGGATATGAGGCCCGCCGGGTCGACGAATACATCGACACTATACTCCCCTGCGATCCTCTTGACTAGGCCCAGGTATTCCCGCCCGCCAATGTCCCGGGAGGGCGAGACCACTACCAGGTCCGCGCCGGAGGAGATCCTCTCTGCGACGACTGCCAGGGGGTCCCTCAAGCCGTCTACGTACACCTCTGAGGCTACCAGTATGGGCGGAGGCCTCTTGGGGATCCGTGGAGGCCCCCTCCAGGGCGTCTCGTACTCGCCCCGTATCTTCCCGGCTAGCTCTATGGCTAGGTCGTAGTATAGTCGCTCTGGATCGTTCCACAGCCTACACCAGTCCCTGGAGGCCTCTCCCAGGTATAGGGGTAGCAGGGCTAGGTGTGGGAGCTCGATATACAGGCAACCACCACTCCCTGGGGCCTTGTAGCTCCCCGGGCGGGCTATGACGACTTCCCCGGGATTGCAGGAAGCGCGTCTACTCCACTCTACTCTCACACCTAGCTCTGCTGAGAGTCCACGGGTGATGCTCTCGGGAATCGGGGTCCTGGAGGCTAGGATTATCCTGGAGGGCCTACAGTCTACCTCTCCAGCCATTCCAGCTCCTCCCTGAAGCGCTCCCATAGGTCTAGGAGCGTGTAGAGCACCTGGTCCTCCAGCCTGCCGGGGGGCTTTAGCTGGTAGAGTAGCCTCTCCTCGCCGGGTATTATGACCGAGTGGGGCATTGCCTCTCTCATCCTCTTGATGGAGTATACCTCGGGGAAGTATGCCGCCTCGAAGTCCTGGCCATAGTCGTACCTGTAGTCCCCTATGAGGACCGGCTTGAGGAACCGGCTGGCCATCCACCTATACACTCTATCCCACCCGTGCGCCCGGGCCGAGGCCACCAGCGTGTGGAGGATGTTCCTCGCTATCAGGGGACCCTCCCCCAGTATAGCCTCTAGGCTGGCTTCAAGCCTCGAATACTCCGGCCCCCCTACGATACCCTCGACTACAGCCTTGACGGCCACGGCGGCGGCCTCTAGATCCGCGTTCTCGGGGGTGTCGTAGGGTGTATGATAGACCTCCCGAACCCTCTCGTTCCACAGGCTGTGTACGGAGACCGTGGGTATCCCGGCCTGGGCCAGGCTCATACTATCACACTCAGGGCACTCGAACCCTCTCTCGAACGCGCTAACCCCTGCCTTCTCCAGGCCCTCCAGGACCCTACGGGTATACTGGGGCGCCCCGGAGACTGCTAGCGGCGTGTTACCGGCCACATCATAGTTTATGTAGGCCAAGTACTCTCCCGCCAGTCCCGATGCCTGGAGCTGGCGTGCATACCACCTGCTCCCCCAGGCCCAGTACCACCCAGCGTATCCCGGGGTCCCGTGTTCCTCGGCGGTGAATACTAGGAGGTCTACCATGTACCCCTTCTTGTTCAATAGCTCCGCTGTCACAGCGGCCTGGGCTATCCCGAGTATATCGTCCTGGAACCCGCCGTACCATCTGTCGTAGTGGGCTCCAACAGCCACGGCCTCGTTGCCTGGCAGGCGGAGCCTTATATTGACCCCCCTCGCCTCCCTGACAACCGACTCCACATATATCCTGGCCTTACCCTCCCAGGCTATCCTCCTAGCGCTAGCCACATCAACTACTACAACCGGTATCGGGGTGGGGGCTCCAGCCGTGTAGCTATAGCCCCAGGAGCCCGTGGAGACTATCTTCCTGGGCCTATCAGACCCTACTATCACTGCCTCCGCGCCCGCCTCCCAGGCCTGTAGCACCACGTACTTCAGGTCATCCGGATTGCCTGGGGGTATCGTGACGGCTATCTTTCCCTGGGGGAAGGAGCGCCAGGCCCTGTAGTCGCTTGGATCCCCCTCGACGTGGTATACCCTGGCTTCTACATCGCCGGACTCCACGTAGGGGGCGACGACGGCATACTCGGGGCGGGGCTCCACCTCAACTGCCTTGAGGCTCCAAGAGATCATAGGCACGTCGAGGACCTCTATATTTCCTCCTAGGCGTGACTCCAGTATACCCCCTATCCTATCGGCTTCCCCATACTCGCTGCCAGAGCCCGCCACATGCTCCTCTCCGTTGTAAAGGTTCTCTAGGAGGTCCTTGAGGGCTCCACGCACATCCTCCAACCCGGTCAACCCTCCCGAGCGTTATCCTTCTCTCCTAGCGGCAGTCTGGCTCAGTGGGCTCCTAGTCCTCACGAGCCCCGTCTAAGGTGGGGCTTCGGAGTCCACCACACACATCACTGCCATTATCCAGAGGGAATGTAGGGCTCTAGGACTAATAACCGAGGGGTCAGAGGCTACTTGGACTGGAAGGGCTCTGTTCCCCGGCCTTGGCCTATTACGGCTCGTTCGCCGCTGGTCTTGTCTTCCTCCCTTCCTACGCTGAATACTATGTAGAGCGATATGACTGCTAGTATGAAGCCCAGTAGTATGAACAAGTGTAGCCAGTTCGACTTCACGACATACACCGCCGTTATCATCAGGGGCTTGTCGACCTTGACCAGCATGAGCCCCTCCTTTGGCGCGGGGATCTTCTCGGCATTGATTATGTAGTACTTGAGGACCCTATCATATACTACGCCGGGCAGCCTAGCCGGGAGCACCAAGGGGAGCTCTTCTCCCTTCGCGACCCAGTACTCCTCCTTGCCGAGCGGGCTGTTAACCGTGACCTTATACTTGGCACGGTATACTGCGACTAGCTTGACCGGCTTGTCCACGTGTAG
>WWDN01000037.1:0-17092 GCA_035615875.1 Thermodiscus sp.
CCGACCACGCTTGGGTCCCTCGTGAATATGCTTATAAAGGCTGACCTGAAGAGGACGAGGCCAACTATATAGACGCCTATGAACGCGGCCAGCAGCAGGAGCCCGGTCTTGGCGGTCCTCTTAGCCCTGTCTATGAGGCGCGCGCCGAGGCTCTGGGCCACTATTATGCTCGTCGCCCTGGCTATGGGGAAGGATAACACGTGGTCTATGTTGAGCATCACCTGCCCTATACTATAAGCCGCCACCACGGGCGTGCCGAGCCCATTGACTATGCCAACCATGACAATGAAGCCGAACACCGTCATCAACCTACTAGCCACCATCGGAGCCGATATCCTGGCAATCAACCCGGCCAACAACCTATCGGGAACCAGGTCAGCCAGGTAAACCCTGAGGCCATGGCGGCCAGTCGCGAAACTATAGGCCGCGTAGACGCCGGCAACCATGTTGGAGATTAGGGTCGCCAGGGCCGCGCCCATAACGCCCAGCCCAGCCTCGAATATCAACACCGGGTCCAGGGCGAAGTTGAGCAACGTCGAGGCTATGCTCACCTTAGTCGGAGTCACCGTGTCGCCTATAGCGCTCAAGGCGAAGTTGAAGGTCAGGAAGAGGTACATGAAGGGGACCCCGGCTATGGTAACGGCTATGTAGGAGTCCACGTACGAGAGCATCTCCGGGGTGACACGGGTCACGTCAATGTAGAGGCTCCTGCCGGCGTAGAAGAGCAGGGCCCCAGGGACCCCTATAGCCATCAGGAGCCCCAGCACGTTCCCAAGGCTCTTGGAGGCCATCCTATAGTCTCTCGCCCCAACATACTGGCCCACCAGGGCCGAGACGGAGCTGGCGAGGCCGAACCCTATGCTCATGAGGACGCCCATGAAGGGCCATGAGACCGTAGGGGTCCCTAGCGCCGCTGGCCCAAGCCTTGAGAGCCAGAAGGTGTCGACTATGTTGTAGAGGTTCTGTATGCTCCCCGAGATGAAGAGTGGTAGGCTGAGGGATATGATCAGCCTGGCTATGTTCTCCTCGGTCAGTAGCCTCTCGCGCCTCTGCGTTATCGCGTCGTGGCTCCCGTCCAATACGCTGGCCCCGGGGCACCAGTAATGGGTTTATCTAGTTTATAGATATATCTAGGACCAAGACCTGCTGGGAGGGACCCCCTCCCTATAAGGGGCTGGACGAGGGTCCCTCTAGGGGAATTCGCTTGATGCCAGTATAGCTCTCAGGGCGTCCCTCACGCTTATGACGCCGACTACCCGGCCGGAGGAGTCTACTACTGGGAGGTGCCTTATCCCGTGCTCCAGCATTATCTGCCCTGCCTTGACTATGCTCTCATAGGGGGCCACCGTGACTACGTGCTCCGTTATATAGTCGCCGACCCTGCCCTCGTCGGGGTCGGCCTCTCCGGCTATGGCCCTGACCAGGTCCCTCTCGGTGAATATCCCCTTGAGCTTCATCCCGTCCCCGACGACTATAATGCTGCCAACCTTGTTCTCCGCCATGAGCTTCGAGGCCTCACGGAGGCTGGTGTCAGTGGTGCACGTCACGATCCTGTCCCTGCGCATGTACTCTGCGACGGTAGCCATACACTGCACCCCCGTTACACAAGTATGTTACCGGGGGATATCAAGGTTAGACGATAAAGCCAGCCAAGGCCAAC
This sequence comes from Thermodiscus sp., assembly GCA_035615875.1. GTDB lineage: Archaea > Thermoproteota > Thermoprotei_A > Sulfolobales > Acidilobaceae > Thermodiscus. Next base: position 1,661 of record WWDN01000037.1, read on the forward strand.
TAGACTATGACATGGGGGTGCACGGTAAAATGCTAGACTACAACGTCATGATCCTCGACGCTGGCAAAGGCACGGCAAGGGAAGCCAAGATAAAGGGCGTGACTGGCGCCGTAGACGCAGGCCTGAGAATACACGAGGACAGGGCCTCGTGGAACTACCCGCCGCTCTCAAGCGGGAACCCCCTCTTCATCGGCATAGGCCCCCTGGCAGGCGGCCCCCTCTTCGGGAGCCACAGGCTTGTCTTCGTGTTCAGGAGCCCGGTGAGCGGCGGGATCCATGTGAGCACCATGGGTGGAGCCGCCTACGACTTCGTGAGGACAGGGCTCGACGGGATTGTCGTTGAGGGCTATTCGAAGGACCCCGCGATAGTGCTGGTCCTGGGTGGCGAGTCGGGCGTAGAAGTGAGCTTCGAGTATGTGGAGTGGGAGAGGCTCTGGAGAATCTATAATGGCAGCCCACGTGGAACCCGGGGGTTGCACAGCTACATAGCCAGAGAGGTGCTCGACGAGAGGGTTAGGAGGAGGTACAGGCCCCGGATAATCCTTGTGGGGCCCGGAGCATACACCACCAGGTTCGCCGGGGTATTCTCATGGCTACCGGGGCCGGACTGGGCTCCGGGGCCTGTTGTGGACAGTGCCAGTAGGGGTGGTGGGGGCAGTGTGATGGCGCAGGCCCATGGAGTCGTGGCCATCGTATTCGGGAGTGTGGGCGGGGGGAGCAGGTTTGAGAGGGGCAGGGTTGTCGACGTGGTGTCTAGGGTCCTCGGCGGGAACTATTATAGAGTTGTTGAGGAGGCTACTAGGAAGTACAGGTATGATCCATCCCTGGATACTGGGGGCACGTTTGGGGTCAACTATGTGCACTACCGGGAGCTTATACCAGCCCTAGCCTACAACACCATATACTATTCCCCCGCTGTTAGGCTGGCGCTCCACGAGAAGATTATGAAGTGGTTCTGGCGCCCCTTCCAGGAGAGGGTCTTTGTAGTGGAGAAGGCTAGGGCCTGGAGGACCTGCGGGGAGCCCTGTAGCGTCGTGTGCAAGAAGATCTGGAATGGCGTGAAGCTAGACTACGAGCCGGCCCATGGGATGGGGCCGATGATAGGGGTCATAACGCTGGAGGACGCCGCGGGCCTAGTCGAGCTCGTCGACGACCTGGGCCTAGACGCGATAGAGGCGGGCCACACTATAGCATGGCTCTACGACGCGGTAGAAAAGGGCCTCATCAAGCCCGGGGAGATGGACCTGGACGAGAGGCCCGTACTAGACCCGCTTGCACTGGATCCGGCCACGAGCAAGGTCAACGCCGTCGCTGCTAGACGCCTGCTGGAGAGGCTGGTCGAGCGCAGGGGAGAGGTGACGTCGCTCATTGCATTGGAGGGTGCCAGGGAGGCCGCTAGGATACTCGACGAGGTGTACGAGGTGAGGGTTAGTAGCTCCGGGTGGAGGTTCAGGGACCTGCTAGTCTATGCCTCCTTCGGCGAGACGGGCTACATGACGCCGAACTACTACTGGAGCCCTGGCATGGTGGCCCCCATGTTCCTGCTGGGGAGGTACTGGACTAACTACAGCCCCTCCTACACCTCCCCCGAGGACTATGCGGTGCACAGCTATAGCAGGGCCATAGCAGAGCTGTCTATCGACAACGCGGGCCTGTGCAGGTTCCATAGGAGGTGGGCGGAGAAGGTCCTCCAGGCACTGTACCGAGAGGTCCTCGGCGTCGATGTAGACCTGTATGAGAGCTCGCGTGGACTGTATAGGCGGATAGCCCTCTACCAGGTGAGGGCTGGGGCAGAGCCGAAGCCCTGGGAGTCCAGGAAGACCATGGACCTTGTAGCGACTATATCGGCTGAGGTGGGCTATCCCGGCTGGGAGGGCCTAGTCGGCAACTACGACGCCATACTTGAGTGGTGGCACCAGTTCTACGGCAAGCTCATGGACCTGGTCGGGGGAGTATAACCGGGTTGTGCAAGCGCAGGATCAGAGACGCCCTGGTAACCAGTGCATCGGGAACCTACAGGGCTGAGGCCTATCTCCACGAGAGGGGTTGCATGGGCGCGTCTCAGACCCACATAGATATAGTCCTTGCGAGGGACCCCTGCGGGCTTAGAGAACTGCTCGCCAGGGGCGGGCACTGCGTCAGGGCAAGCCACGCCGGGGGCGAGGTCCTGGTCGATCTCAGCGGCATGCTGGGATTCCCATGCACTATAGTATTCGAGGACCCGGGAGGCTTCTCCCGGGGCCGCGTGTACCTGATGGCCTCCAGGTCTGGAGCCCTCTACATCTCCAGGTGCTAGGGCTCGACCGCCCGGTAGGGCCTGAACCCCCTCCTGTCCAGGAGCTCCTTGACGTGCGGGTACAATACTATGTACTCGGGCTCCAGCGCCTCCACGAGCCTCGGGTGTATGGCCTCCAGCTTGGAGAGGATATACCGGTACCGGGGCGCCTCCACGAGCCCCATGACGAGGCTGGCCCTGAAGTCCCTGCCCGGCACGAAGCCCCACTCCAGGAGCCTCTCAAGGCTCTTGAGCTGTAGGTCGAGGCCCCACCTACAGGCCCCGGTGACCCTCTCGAACACCTCCGGGTCGGGCGCCTTCAGGGAGACACGTATGAAGACGTTGCCCCTCGGCACATCACGAGCCTCTATGAGGCCGGCTCCTATCAACACACCATTAGTCTCCAGCACGAAGAACCTTCCCCGAGACGTGGCCAGCTCAATAACCCTCCTGGTATGGCTCCAGCCTATGGTCGGCTCCCCGCCCGTCAGGCGGACCAGCCTGTAGGGACCCGCCGCAACCAGTCTCCTGGCAGCCTCAACCGGGTCAAGGAGGAAGCCGGCCTTAGTTTTGAAGGCGTACCTCCAGGCCCAGCAAAAGGCACACCTAAGATTGCAACCGACCACGTCACCCGCATTATTACCCCCGTAGTGGCGTGAACTCCTAAACCTCCAATACCTCCTCGCCAGTCCCCGAGCCGTCTCCCTGGTTACCTCGGCTTCCACCCTCCTGGAGAGCTTGAGAGGATCTATGCATTCCACTACTGACACAGCCCGTCTACCGTTCTCTGCCCTTAGGTTATTGTGGGTTTCTGTAGGGCGGTTCACCACGGTTTCTCTCCGCCGGAGGCGTAGACGCCCCTCAGCAGAGGATGCCAAAGATTAGACCAGTAGAGAGACGTATTATAAAATATTAAGGGAAACACTAGACCCAGCATTTAAAAACTAAAAGAACATTAAAGAACCCACAGAAGCCCTAAAAGACCCGCAAGCCGGAAACTGTACCTACCCTAAGGGTACAACAAAGGTCCCCTAAGAAGTGGAGAGGCGGGATCAAGCCTCATGTCTCCATACAGTTTGGACGGTTTATAAAGCCGGTGAGATTACAATGTAAAGTTATGGGTAATATGGGGTGTCTCTTGGGGATTGCTTTGGCAAGTGGAAGGTTACGATAAGGCCTAAGGCAGAGAAGGAAGCTAGGAAATACTCTAGGAAAGTCTATGAGAGGCTTATCAACTACCTAAGGGACTTAGAGTATAGGCTAAACAGTGATCCCCAGGTTGTACACGAGTTAAGGGGAATGGAATTCGTAGTCCCCGAATTCAAGATTAGAAAGTTTAGGATCGGGGACTATAGGGCCACCTTCATTATCTCCTATGAGGATTGTAGGGTTGAAGTTGTTGGATTCGGTCATAGGAGTAAGTTCTATGATAGGTTAAGAAAGCGTGGCTTCTAGCTAGACCAGGGTCTTACCCTTAGCAACATACTCCCTGTAGACGTATTCAACTTCCTCTCTAGGAGTAGGCTCCTTGACAGTAAATGTAACCCCGCCCACATTGTATATCCCAGGCTCTAGGATCTCGGGGAGGTCCCTCCAAGACTTAGCCTTGACCACCTTAACCTTCTCCATGAGACTAAACACCATACCATCATGTTTCATATCCATGCTATAACAGTCCTCAGACGAGGTTTATATCGTATTATACCTGTTATACCAGGGATAGAATCCTTTTGGATTGTTGGAGGGCTTTTTTCCGAGGAGCTAGAGGGGTTTCCTTGAGGCCTGCGGGGGGTGATGATGGGAGCCGCGCTCCAAGCCCCGCGTGGGGTTCGCTCTAGATGTGGAGGATTGTGCCGTTGCCCTCAACCGCCCTCCCATGACGTCGCACTCTGCCCAGAGGGTTGTGGGCGAGGTGGAAGTCCCTGGAGGCGACCCTAAACAATCCTAAAATAGCCCGGGATGACCCTCTAGGGGCAACGGAGCGTGATCCGATGTCTTCGTCTCAGATGCATGTCTCCTAGAGGATTTATGCCGGGTGCCGTAATGGAGTGTAGCGGTGGCGAGTGGTGGCTAGGTATATCGAGGAGTTGACTCCTATACCCGAGGCCCTCAAGCTCCTCAAGCATAGGGTCGGTAGGTTGTCGGAGTGGAGTCAGATGCCGGTGTGGGAGGGCCAGGGCCTCGTGCTGGCTAGGGACGTGGTTATGCCCCACGACCATCCTCCGAAGCCCAAGTCGGCCTACGACGGCTACGCGGTCAGGAGCGTCGACACTCCCGGGGAGTTGGAGGTTATCGGGGAGGCCCCAATCGGCGCCACGGAGACGGGTTTGAAGGTTGAGAAGGGCCAAGCGGTATACGTCACCACCGGCGCCTACCTACCCGATGGGGCCGACGCTGTCGTGCCCGAGGAGTACGTTGAGAGGGTGGGCGATAAGATAAGGGTTGGGGAGAGGTATGAGAAGTGGGCTAACGTCGACCCGCCAGGCGTTTATGTTAGGAAGGGAGATGTAGTGCTGAGGGAAGGGACCCTCCTGACGGCTATGGACGTGGTGGCGCTGCTGGACGTGGGTGTGACGACCGCGCTCCTATACCGTCCCCTCCGCGTCGCGGTGATAGAGACGGGCAACGAGCTCTTCAAACCCTCGGACCCCGAGGAGACGCGTCGGAAGGTCCTCAGGGGGCTCGTGGTTGCGACCACCGGGGACCTCCTGGCCTGGTTCATAAACGAGTACCTAAGCTGGGTCGAGGTAGTCGACCTGGTCACGCTGCCGGACAACCTTGAGACGCTCGTATGGTATATAGGGAGGCTCCTAGACAGGGTCGACGTCGTCCTGGTATCGGGCGGGACGGGGCCCAGCGAGATCGACCTATTCTATAGGCTCCCGGAGGCGCTCGGCGGGGAGCTCGTGTTCAGGGGGTTGTTCGTGAAGGGTGGCAGGCCTACCAGCGCCGTGGTCGTGGACGGGAAGCCCGTTATCGGCCTCTCGGGCTACCCCCTGAGCGCCCTGCACGGCTTCATGCGCCTAGTCTACCCTCTACTAGCCTACATGGCGAACCTGAGGGTCCCTCCGCCGATACCCTTCTACTGGGCCGAGCTGACCAGGCCCCTGTCGATAAAGAGGCCGAGGCCCATCAAGGTCAAGCTCGAAGTGGGTGAGGGAGGGACCCTCAAAGCGACTCCCCTGGAGAGGAAGATGCAGCACAGCAGTGCGACCATCGCCTTAACCATGGCCGACGGCCTGGCCCTGACGGAGAAGGGCGAGTATAGCCCGGGGGATAGGGTGCTGGTGTTGGCCTATAGGCTCCCTCTGGGCTTCCACGAGCCTTCCATTAACTTTTAAGCCGTGATGGCCGACTCTATCCTGGTGAAGACTGGATTGGCGAGGGTCCCCGTCAAGCTGGTGTCCTGGAGCGAGATAGTGGAGTGGAGTAGAGGGCTCGCCGACAAGATCGCGGCCTCCGGTTACAGGCCAGACGTCATCGTGGCGGTGGCCCGCGGCGGCTATGTCCCGGCCAGGCTGCTGGCGGATTTCCTCGATGTGACTAACATGCTCAGCGTGCAGAGCCAGCACTGGGTTGAGGCCGCCAAGGCGGCTGAGAGGGCCATTCTAAAGTACCCCTATAAGGTTGACCTGGAGGGCGCGGGGGTGTTGCTCGTTGATGACATTGTCGATACCGGCGAGACCCTCCTGCTCGCGAGGGACTTCATTGAGAGGGAGTGGAACCCCGGGGACCTGAGGATAGCGGCTCTACAGTGGATCAGCCCCGTCGCCAAGTTCAAGCCAGACTACTACTACCTGGAGGTCAGGGAGTGGACATGGTTCCAATACCCCTGGACCAGGCTGGAGGACGTGCAGCAGTTTATAGAGAGGATATTCAGGGAGGATGAGAGGGCCAAGCAGGGCCTGGCCCTGGAGGAGCTCGCGGGCCTCTTCAGGGAGTGGTATGGCATCGACCCCGGGGATCTGGGGTTCTACTGGGACCTGGCCGTCGAGAGGCTACTCGCTAAGGGAGTGCTGGCCAGGGAGGAGGGTAGGCTGGTGTATCGTGGGGGCTAGTAGTTGAGGTTCTTGATCCTGATGTCGAACACGTCCCTCTCCCTGCTCCAGGCCGCCAGTATGCAGGTCTTCCCCGAGAGCGTGTTGGATAGTTCGTCGTAGAGCTTCTCCATACCGTCCGCGTAGGTCTCGGCTGGTATCTGGAGCGGTGCGAGCCCCCACCGTATCCTGAGGCGTCTCTCCAGCTTCTCCCCGGGGACCCCCACGTATATCGGCGTCTTTGGCTTGAAGCTGGCTAGGCGGTTGGGTAGTCGTCCCCCTATAGAGTAGACTAGTAGGGGGGCCTCTATGCTCTCGGCTAGTTCCACTAGGCCTAGGGCTAGCTCCTCTGGCTTGCCAGTGCTCGCTGGCCTGGGCGGCTGGGTGTTCTCGTAGGCCCTCTGGCTCGCCTTCCTGGCCCATGCTACCGCTTCTACTGGGTGTTTGCCTATCGCGGTCTCCGAGGTTAGTAGTAGCGCGTCAGCCCCCTCTTTGACGGCCTGGAATATGTCTGTTATCTCGCTCCGGGTCGGGGTGGGCCTCTCAACCATGCTGGTTAGGAGTTCGGTCGCCACTATCACGGGCTTCTTCATGGCGACGCCTGTCAGGGCGAGGTCGCCCTGCACTATGGGCATCTCCTCCAGGGGGTAGTGCATGCCCAGGTCTCCACGGGCTATGACTATCCCATCGGCCGCCCCCGTTATCTCCTCCGCGTTCCTCACGCCCCCGGGCGACTCTATCTTAGCAATGACCTGCACATCGTCGACTCCATGCTCCCGTAGCTTGGACCTTAGAACCCTTATGTTGCTACCGCTCCGGACATAGCTCATCATCACGTGGCTGAATGGCTTCCCCCTCATAAACCGTATAGCCTCCTCGTCGTGCCCCGTGACCGGCGGGAGGGGAAGATCCTTCCCCCTAACAGCAACCCCCATGCCGGGCTTTACAACCCCGCTAGCCCCAGCTAGGAGTATAGCCCTCGCATCTCCAGCCTCCTCCACTGTGAACCAGAGCACCCCGTCTCCGAGGATCACCACATCGCCGGCCTCCAACACCTTGAAGACCACGGGGTCTGTGACCGGTATACAGTCGCGGCCCCCGCTACACAGGACTACACGGTCTCCCTCCGACACGGTCACCGGGCTGGCGTCGCGGGCTATCCTGACCCTGGGGCCCTCCAGGTCTATGATCAAAGCCGTCTTAACGCCTAGACGCCCCTCGGCGTCTAGGACGGCTTCTAGTAGCTCCTCCCAGAGCCTGGGGTCTCCGTGGCTCGTGTTTATCCTGAACCCCCAGGCCCCCGCCCTAATCATATCCCTGACAGTCTCGGGGTCCCGGGAACTCGGGCCCAGGGTTGCTATTATCTTGACTGGCGTCCAGTCCGGGTAGGCCAAGACGTGTCCACCGCTAGATCTGGAAGCCGGCGTCACGCAGCCTCCTCAGTATAACCTTCTCGTCGGGGAATAGGCTCGCCGCCTCCAGGAGCTTGTTCTTGTCGACCTTTAGCTTCCCTTTCTTGGCCAGCCTGGCCAGCTCCTTGAGCCTCTCGATATCGCTCGACCGCCCAGCGTTCGCCTTGAGCACTATATGGTCCTCGACGAGGACCATCTTAACCCTAACCCCAGCGATATTGACCCTCACGCTCCTCTGCAGTATCTCCTCGGGCACGTTGAAGTCGAACAAGTTATCGTAGAACTCCACGGGGAACTCCTCCTCCAAGCGCGCTATCAGCGCAGGGGTGCCGAGCCACGTCTGGCCGACACCCCAACCCAGCTCCTCGGCAACACCATAATACTCCTCCTCCAAGAACACGTTGGGCTCCTCCGCGAACAAGTCAATATCAGGGCCCAGATCCCTGGAGCCGAGGGCCACCTCCACAACACTACCACCGATAACAGTGAACTGGAAACCGTGATCCAACAACAAGCGCAAAGCCCTAGCAAACGACTGCCTCGAAACCACCAGCCAACCACCACAGACAACTAACAGGACAAGTAAAACCCTAATATCCTCCATGCACAAGAACCACTAACACGGAAGCCGGGGTGGCCGAGCGGACCAAGGCGGCGGGCTCGAGTTCGGGGCGGTGTTCCCCGCCGCCTCAGAGGGAGACCCGTTGCCCCGAGGAGGGGCGCGCGGGTTCGAATCCCGCCCCCGGCGCCAGTATCTATATCCGTATTCTCCTCTGTGGACCTCCTCGTGTCTCCGCACGGGTTGCTTGGTCGAAATGGTTCGTGGCATGAAATTGTATCTGTGTGGAAGCCGGTTTAAACTTTATAAATCCTTAGGCTGAGGCTATAGTCTATAATATGGTGGTCTGTCATGGCCTTGCAGCCCGGCATGAAGGCTCCTGAGTTCGAGATCCAGGCCTATGATCCCGTCAACGATGACGTGAAGACCGTGAGGCTAAGCGACTTTAAGGGCAAGTGGCTTGTTCTCTGCTTCTATCCCGCCGACTTTACCTTCGTTTGCTCGACCGAGCTAGCCGCCATGAGTAACGCATACGAAACCCTCAAGGAGCTCGGCGTGGAGGTGCTTAGCATAAGCACCGACACCGTCTTCGACCACAGGGGCTGGGTTAAACAGGAACCGCTCCTCAAGGGCCGCGTGAAGTTCCTAATGGGCAGTGATCCCACGGGGCAGGTCTCCAAGGCTTATGGCGTGTTAAAGGAGGACGAGGGTGTAGCCTATAGAGGCAGGTTCATCATAGACCCCGACGGGGTCATACAGGCTATAGAGGTAGTGACACTAAACATGGGAAGGAACGTCAACGAACTAATACGCCAGATCAAGGCCTTGCAATACATAAGGGAGCATCCAGACGAGGTGACCCCAGCCCAGTGGGAGCCCGGGAAGCCAACCATCAAGCCCAGCATAAAGATAGCCGGAGAAGTAGGAAACCAGATCCCAAAGGGTTCATATCCCTACTGGTAACAACCAGTACACCTCCTGTATAATTTTAAAATTATATTCTATATCTTCTCAATAACTTTAAAAGCTTCCTCAACGTATTTCCTCTCATTGTTGGTGGAATTATAGTGGTGTTCCTATATAGGAGAACAAGATTACTATCAGCGGTAGTCATTGTATTGATTATGCTGGTCTCGGTCTCCTATGGGATCACTATCGCGAATAGAGAATATCACGTTAGTAACATAATGTATGGCGGGCCCCAGTACACGGGGCCGCTAGAATATGTATATGATCCTATAGCCAAATTCATAGAGATTAAGAATAATATAGATAGAAATAAGAATAATATAGATGATGCACTGGAAACCCAGATCAACCAAGGCGCTCTAGATGACAGGGTTAGGGTTATAGTTATCTTTTCGGGAAGACCCGTGGCTTTAGGAGGAGACCCCAATATAATTAATAAAAATTTAAATATAATAATAAATAATATTAGACAGTTTGGATTCAAGATACTAGGAAGACCTTGGAAAAACGCGCTCATCGGATTCGCTGTAGAAGTACCCGTCGACGCCCTACAAATGCTATCAAGATCCATACCACAAATAGACATAGATGGCGATGGAAAAGATGATATCTTCATAATAACAAAGGACAATGAAGTCCATGCACTCAACTACTGGAGTAACAAGCAACTAGGCGTTAGACCATATGTCTGGGACAACCTGAGCGTAAAAGGCCAGGGAGTCACTGTAGCCGTAATCGACACTGGCATCGACGGAGGAAACTCTGCTTTCCCCACCGACAAGATAGTGTATTGGGCCGACTACGTTGGAGATCCCAGCGGGAACACACACGATACACCCTACGATGACAACATGCATGGAACACATGTAGCAGGAACCATAGCCGGATACTACTCGTCGCTCGACAGCCAGGGGAGACTAGTCCTAAATTTCGGAGAAAGCGATCTAGACTGGAGTAATGTACCCACAGGCTACTGGCTATACTTCAGGCAACCATACATAGCCTATTATGTCAACTCCACAGGCACCTTAGAACTCGACTTCCAATGGAAAGGCGACACCACAAGCGCTAGCACGCCAGGCGCCTTCGACTCGGTAGGCCTAGGCTTCTGTGGGAACGCTACATACTATTCCTGCCAGCCTAGCCTCGTAGCATACACATCCACCCCAAGCGAGGACACCTGGTATAGCGTTACCTACGATATCACAAGCCCAAGCCAATTTGGCTTCTACACTATAATGTTTAAACTCTCACGGAGTGGAGGCCTAGCATTCCTCCCAGTATTGAGGGTCCCTGTGGGGAGCAGTGATTCAGACGTGCCCTACCTCTCCGGTATAGCCCCAGAGGCTTCCCTTGGAGGAGCCAAGGTCCTATCATTCGCTGGCTCGGGCTATACCAGCGATATAATTGATGCAATCGACGATATAGTTGGAAACCGGACGAGTGTATCACCAAACATCTATGTCGTAAGCATGAGCCTTGGAGGAGAATACAGCTCTAGCTTGGACCTCGCCGTCACAAATGCCGCGCAAGCGGGAGTACTGCCAGTCGTCGCAGCTGGTAATGATGGTGCAGGGTCAGGTACGGCTGCCTCGGGAAGCCCAGCTAGCAACCCCTACGCCATAACCGTCGCGGCAGTCGACGCTTTAAACAATATAACAAGCTATAGCAGTGACGGAGGGAGCAGCGTCTCCGACTCCTCGGTTACAAAACCAGATTTGGCCGCTCCCGGCGGAGGCTACTATCTAATGATCCTTAGCGCCGACACCACCTGGCATGATGACAGGTCCAATTATATAACCATAGGTAACTGGATTACAGAAGATGTCGACTGGAACGACGCTATCAACACGAATACAGTGGGCTACGACGATTCAACCACTGACAGCGGCACGAGCATGGCCACTCCTCATATATCAGGGCTAGCAGCGCTGATCATCAGCGCACTAGTCAACAATGCCAGCATATCATGGGACTGGAATAGCTTCGCTACCGCGGGGCTAGCCAAAAACATCATCATGATCTCCACATACGAGACCTATCCCCTCATGAGAGAACCTAACAACGCATCCTACAGCCCAAGTCTCGACAAGGGCGAGAAAGATATACACGAGGGCCTGGGTCTTGTTGATGCGAAGGCAGCTGTCGAGTTAGCCCTATCCTATGGCCCAGGAAAAGCCCTAACGCCAGGATCGCTTATCTCGACGGAGTTCAGGCCTGGTACCGCATACAATGCTAACTTCGCCAGTGGAGTGTGGAGGTGGCCCTGGGGTAGAAGCGTCTGGGCCTCTAGGGTCTACCTGCCCTCCCTATCCCTAGAGCTATCTAATGGCACCACATTCAATATGATCTATGTGTTCAAACTAGTCGCTTCAACCAGCGATCTCCCCAACACGGATTTCGACCTATATCTCTACGACCCGAATGGCAATCAGTACGGGGAGCCTGTGATCATTGACAAGAGCACCCAGGGGATGGGTGTTGCGGTGGAGATGATTAAGGTGACTCCCTCAAAGCACGAATACGTTTTAGCCGCCAAGAGGGCTAGAGAAGATAGCTCTGGCGGTCTAGCCTATATAATGATTGGACCCCTAACCACAGCAGCAGGTTATACCGATTCGGGAGAGAGCTCTACATACGCATATATCGGGTACAATGTTGAGATATACTCCTTCTCTGCATTGGGGGCGCAATCAGCTCGCGTAGAGGTGTTTGACAACACTACTGGAGAGAGAATAGATTTGTTCACTGTAGAACCTACGATTCATGATGAGGGGTACAGTGACTTCAAGGTGGACTGGACAGTTCCAAACGATCCAGGTCTCGAAGGGCACAAGCTTGTATTCATTGTAAGCTTTCTTGATCAGGATGGGCAATTAGTTGAAGGCCCTTCATACTCGTCGCTTACCGTTGAAAACGCTCCAGCGCCAATACCGGAGCCCTGGTGGGCTGGGATACTGGTCCTGGGAGCAGCACTGCTAGCCATAATCGTTAAAAAATATTAAAATAAAATATTATTTATATAAATTTATCTTAATTATTCCGTTACCAAACGATTCGTAGAATTAACTGACTAAATTTAATATAAACACAATTAAATATAATAAAACAGAGAAAAATATATAACTATGTTTAAGCTTAATAACAATAGGGTGTATCCCCCCAATGCATAGGAGGAGTATAGTGATACTCCTATCACTAATACTCCTCCTAGCTTCACTATCCGCCATAGCAGCTACAACATACACAAACAGGTGGACCGACAGACCAAAACTCTACGACACATACACAATAGACTCGCTCTACGACGGCGTAGGGTCTGGAAACAATATATTCACTGTTGGACGCTTCTTTTACGCCAGTGGAAATGCTTTTATCGGGGTAATATTTAAGCACGACTCCAACGGAAACAAGCTAGCAGAGAACTACCTCTACTTCACTACAGCCAATGTAAGTTTCCAAGACGTAGAAGTGAATACAGTCAACAACCTCGCATATGTGGTAGGATACATGTGCAACTCCGTTAACTGCGCTGGCATAGCCAAGAACTATAGTGTTACGGACCTATCCTCAAGTACCACATACTTACGGGTTAACTTGAGTGCAAGCTACGACGTAGTATTTCATGGAGTCTGCTCCGATGGCGCCGGAAACGTCTACTTCACGGGAGAGCTTGTCGATAGAACCAGCAGCCCTGCTAAACACTATATGGTCATCTACTCATACGACGACCAGTGGAACCCTAGATGGGCGCAGCGCTACAGTACCAGCTATAATCTGACGGGATGGGATTGCGTGGTCGCACAGAATGGGTATCTTTATGTGACAGCCACCGACGTATTGCATTACGGTGGAGCGAATTATCCTGTCATAGTCTACGTCATCAAGATAAATCCTGCTTCGGGTGATCCGATCAGCGATTATGGCATCCCGGCGTATAACTCGAATAGCACTGTTAACAGGTATGCCCTCTCTTACGTCGACATCGATGCCACAAGTAGTGAGATCGTGATTGCATTCTCTTATACCGACGAGCTGCCCAGCCCCACTAGCCCGAGCGCCGGGGCAGCGATTGCAGGCTTCGACTACACACCCTCCATGATTTGGAGGAAGAATATAACCACAAGCAGCAATGAGGTGTTCGAGGATGTAGCCGCTGGAGGAAGCGGAGAGGTCGTAGCTGGCGGCTATACTTATAATAACTATGGCACCAGCCTATCTACTAGTCATGAAAATGCTCTCATCGTTATACTAAACGAGACCCATGATCTGGAGAAGGCTATATTGGCGGGAGACTCGCAGGGCCAGTATGGTACTGTAGCTAATGCTGTATTCGTTGATAGCAGTGGAAACGTCTATTGGACTGGCTATGCCGGAAACGACGACGCGTACCTAGCATACTATGATATAACTGGTGATATCCAGGTGCAGGTTACTCCCATCGCCGAGCCCGTAACTTATAGCAGTGGCTCGGTAAAGTTGCCAGAGTACGTCCCCGGCGAGAGCGGCGGTATCGTGGCCAAGGACTTGGGTCTACTGGGTATTAGTATTGCTAGAGCCTCCAGCGTAAAGCCTACCCCCTTGTTTAGTGTAGAGGCTACTCCTGGAGGAGATAGTACTGGGCTAATTGTTGCCACTAGCGAAGTTGTCAGCGAACCTTCATCGCCCCCGGTGCCCGTGCCTGAGCCCGCTTTAGGCGTTATTGTAGCTACCGTCGCTCTACTAACGTATTTGCTCTATAAGAGTAGACACGCACAGTAGGTACAATTTCGGGAATTCGACAGCCCCAATCTAATTTTCCGCCAAGTAGGGTCTGGATTCTCAGTCTAGGCTTATCTCTTCCATGTTGCTGGGGGTCTGGACCTCGACGTCCAGCACCTCCTCGATCGCTCGTCGTAGGTCATTCTGGTTCTCCTCGTCCCCGTGCACTAGGATGACCCTCTCCAGGCCCCGTATGCCCTCTAGCACCCTGAGTATGCCGTTCCTGTCGGTGTGGCTTGAGAAGTCGAACCACTGGACCCTAGCCTTTACAGGTATCTCTTCGGGGCCGTAGGTGCCTGTTTCGAGTATCTGCCTTCCCGGCGTGCCGTCGGCTTGGTAGCTCACCATGAATACCGCGTTCCTGTCGTCGCCAGCCATCTTTTTCAGGTAGTAGAGGCTCGGCCCGCCCTTCAACATGCCTGCACTGGCTATTATTACGCCAGGCTTCTTGTAGGCCCTCCTCCTGTCCTGCCATCCCCTGACCATGTTGAACATCGAGGCGGCCTTCGCCATCAGCTTGTGATCCCTCACGTACTCCCCGTGGGCTAGGTATAGCTCGGTGACCTGCCTGATCATGCCGTCAACCCATACTGGGTACTCGAAGTCCCTCTCGGCGAGTAGGCACATTATCTCCTGGCCCCTTGAAACGCTGAATGATGGCACTAGGACCGTTCCCCCCTTCTTTACCACTTCAAGGATTGACTCGTAGAAGAGTTTCTCGGTCTCTTCACGCGGCGGGTGGGTTGTGGAGCCGTAAGTGGATTCTATTATGACTGTGTCGGCCTCTACGCCCGCTAGGTCGGCTGGGTTCATGAGCTTGGTCATGATCGTGTTCATGTCGCTGGTGTATAGTATCCTGTGCCCGTCCACCTCGACCCACACGGCGGCGCTCCCGGGTATGTGGCCGTTGTATAGTAGCTTGAAGGTGAAGGGGCCCTTCTCCACTTCCTCGCCGTACCTCAGGGACTTCCCGGTCTTGAGCATGTCCTCGACGCTGGCCTCGTCGTATGGTAGGTGTGGGCCGTTGAGCTTTATCATATCGTATAGTAGTAGTTTTGACACGTCGAATGTCAGGGGGGTGGCGTATACCTCTGGAAAGACTGATATGTATAGGCTTGGGGCCGCCCCTATGTGGTCTAGGTGGCTGTGGGTTAATACTAGTGCTTCGATGTCCCTGGGCTTGACGTGGGCTGGGAAGACTGGTCTGTCTTCCTCGTCGAAGTTTGTGCCGTAGTCCATTAGGAGTATTCGCCCGTCCGCCTTCACGGCTATCGCAGCTCTGCCCACTTCTCTGCCGCTACCGAGTATCTGGATTCTAGCCATTCGTTCCTACACCTTTCCTCGTCTTCTCGTGGTCTCCTCTGGTCCCTGTGGGTCCCGTATAGACTAGGTGCTGTACATGTAGCCCTAATATAAAGC
>WWDN01000038.1:0-5311 GCA_035615875.1 Thermodiscus sp.
CAAATACAGTAAGAGCAGTGATGGCGGGTGGTCCTTTGACATAGTGACGAGCCTTGACCTACAGTATCCCAGGATAAATGAAATCATAGAGCTTGCTGGCCCGCGCTACAAGCAAAGGTATGCCTTCGTCAACCCGATCCCCAGTTATCCCCTGAGCCCGTTAAGGGCTAGGAAGGGGTTTGTGGCTTCGCTCGACTTCTTCACGCCGAAACCAGTGTCTTCGGACGACTCTATACTCCGGGAATCAATCGACCTAGAAAAACTATCGTTATTAATAGATAAATTCATGGGGACCCTGTCCTGCGATAGGGTAGTCGAATACGCTAGAGAGAAGATCAGGCTCTACCACTCCATGCTGAAATGGTTCATTAACGCCGGATACGACCTAGTATGGATAACAATCAACCTGCCTGACGCCCTACTACATAGATGTCCCCAGGCCCTTCTCCAGGATGGTAAGAGATACCTGGAACCCATTCTAGAGGAGCTCGACTCAATGGTCTCCTACAGCAGATCCAGGGCGGATAATCTAATCGTGGTGAGCGACCACGGATTCAAAGAATACAAGGGAGTAGTAAGGCTCAACTCTCTACTTTACAAGAACGGATATGCCGTACGAGCCCGGGACGAATCCTCTATACTCCGCCTCGATTCAGCCTTCGACGATAGACCCGAAAAGAACATAAAGTTGAACCCCAAGCTGGTGAAGCTATCCTTTGCAATAGCCAGGGGACCCCTGAGGAGGATTCTTAGAAGGGGATACTGGCTTGCCTACAGAGTCGCTACCGCCGTCACCGGGAAAGGATTAACATACGATATACCAGGAGGAGCAGACTCCAGGAAGTCTAAGGCGTTTACACCATCGGGCTCGAAGAAGGCCACTCCGAAATACATCATACTGTTAAATGACTTAAGCATTAGAAGGGATCTCATAGATTTACTCGAAAAGGCTGGTCTCTACGCGTTCTACTCCAGGGACCTCCTCTGGGGCCCGCATGTACCCGACTTCATCGTATTCACTTACGGTCTTGAGCGACACCCCGTGGCTGGGACAACCTATGAGGCGCCCATAGACGATTCCAGGACTGTAACTAACCATTCCCGGTTCGGGGTCCTGGCGGTGGCGACCGAGGATCCCGATCTTGTGTCCACAACTGGCGATGTGGTCCACGGGTTCCTGGCTGCCCCCCTCGCTTTATGCGGCCTAGGGGTCCCTCTAGACGACTACATGGATGGGGTTTCGTATCTTGGGGGTAAATGTAAAGGTGAGCGTGTAGACTATAGGGCTAGGTGGACTATACGCAAGCGGCTGGCCAGGTCTAGGATCTCTACACGGGCGAAGACCGTGTAGGAGGGCTTTGCGTAGCTGACAGGTGCGGTCGGTATTGGGGAAGGGAGAGGTCAGGCTAGTCTACAGTAGTATATCGCTCTACGTCTCGTTGCTATGGAGGATGGCTACTAGCATACTGTATACTATAGTCGTGGCTAGGAGGCTTAACGTTGGAGACTATGCGCTACTCGGCCTGGGCGTGTCCTTCTCGATGCTATTCTCTCTCCCAGTCAACCAGTGGGCCTACTGGGCCCAGAGAGCCATAGCTAGGCGTGCTGAGAGGGGTGTTGGATCCACGGGGCTCCTGCTGACGCTCCTCTATTCGCTAGCCTCGCTCCCCCTCTACATAGCCGTGGCTTGGATTGAATCGGTTATACTGGGTTATGGTTTTAGTGGGCTCCTGCTGGCGGTCCCGCTAGTAGTGGCTATGCAGGTCCACGTGTACCTGGGCAGTATAACGTCGGTCACGATGCCCTCAAGGTTCGCCGGGGCTAGGATAGCTGGGGACACGGTCAAGCTCCTAGCCGCGCTTACACTCGTAACATACCTAGGCTATAGGTATCCTGGGGCCATAGCCGCGCTCACCCTATCGACTATAACCTCGATGTCAATCATGCTGGTGCTAACGTATAGGCATGGCCTGCTCGGGGGCGGGTTCGAGTGGCCGCTTGCGAAGTCCTGGATCCGAGGGTTCTATACGCCCCTTGCAAGGAACATGATCGGGATCCTGCGCTCCCTCATGAGGCCCGTTGTCTCATGGGTAACCGGTAACCCGGCGTCGGTGGCATACCTGCACGTGGGGCTCTCGGCCGAGACACCGTTGCTGCAGGCCGGATCCTATACCGCCACTCCCCTCTATTCTCGCGCTCTCAGGAAACCTTCAGGGAGCGATGTGGGGACCAGCCTGGGACTCTACTTCATATTCGCTGGATTCATAGCCGCAGTGCTCACTGGTATGGCTAAGCCCGTGGTTACAACCTTTAACCCGGCCTATATGGAGGCGTGGCCCGTTATGATACTAGTCACTGTATACGCGTTTCTCTTCGGAGTCATAGGGATCTATAGGTCCGCCCTCATCGCCCTCGATACGAGCGACAGGGAGGGCCTTGCAACCGGTGATAGGACTTTCATGACTAGGGTTCTGGAGGCTAATATAGCGGCTATGCTAGTAGCCTACACTGCGGCTGTACCGTTAATGTGGGTCTACCGAGACGACGCCCTGATCCCGGTAGCCATACTATTGGCATCATTCATAGCAGTCTACACTGTCCTCCTAGCCTACTACCACAGGCTTCTCTCGAAGAGGCTAGACTACAGGCTTCCCCGTGGCGAGGTGGCGGGTCTGGTGTTGGCTCTGGTGGCGTCGTACATATACTACTACTATACTGGGGCGTATTCTATTGTGGTGGTTAGCTTCCTCCGGGATGTATGGGTGCTCGTGTTGCATATGGCTGTGTCTGGCCTGGTGTTTTATTCCGTCATGCTGGCTGTGAGTCCCCTTGCTAGGAGGATATTGAGGAGAGGGCTTCTGAAACTCTGAGCGGTATGCATACATTGTTAATGATATCGATCGGGTCAACGTAACGGTTCTCTGAGGCGTCGGTCAAGGTGTTGTATATACTGGTCTTAGATAAAGACATATATTTCTAAATAGTTTCTATTTCGATATGACTTCGGATAACAAGGTGTTTGGAGTGGCTAGGCGGAATGTAGAGCTCATAGAGCAGGCGGGAATCGATGTAAAGAAGCTCCTCGATATGCTCATAAGAGCCGCGGCGGCGGAGTTCACAACATACTACTATTACACTATACTAAGAATGCACGCGGCCGGGCTTGAGGGAGAGTCCATAAAGGAGATAGTTGAGGATGCAAGGATAGAGGATAGGAACCACTTTGAGGCACTCGCAGTGAGGATCTACGAGCTAGGAGGCGAGTTGCCCAACGATATCAGGGAGTTCTCCAATATGGCTAGCTGTATGGATGCTAGGCTACCGGAGGACCCGACGATCGAGAACCTGTTGAAGGTCCTCTTGGACGCCGAGCGCTGTGCTGTGGGAGTGTATACTGAGATACTCAACTATGTGTGGGGCAAGGATTATAGGACTGCTGACCTCGCGCTGGCTATACTGCATGAGGAGATAGAGCATGAGGCGTGGTTCGAGGAGCTGTTGACTGGGAAGCCGAGTGGGCATTTCCGGAGGAGGGCTCCCGGGGAAAGCCCCTACACGTCCAAATTCCTAAAAACATAATTTTTATATTATTTAATTTTATCTTTACTGGTGGTGCCTGTGGCTCGGCTCATCCTATTCCGAGACAGAGGGCCTAGAGTCGACGAGGAAACCCTCAAATCGATATGCTGGTGCGGTCTGAGCAAGACCTATCCATACTGTAGTGGAATGCATATCCACATAACAGACGAGGACGAGGAAAAGATCTACGTCTACGACTCTAAGGGCAACAGGATTGGAGCTGTTGCGAAGATCATACTCGAAGACGGTAGAGAAATAGACCCCGCCGCTATCTACATGCAGCGTCGCAACCCGCGGGTCCCCCAGGGATAACACTCGTCGATGGACGACGGGTGGACGAGGTCTTAATACAATACTAGGGTTTATTAAGACTAGTTATAATATTTGAGGCGGGAGTAGAGGCGTGCAACTGGACGCTGGAGAGCTCCCCACACTAGCACTATACTTGGGGGTTATGTGGATTCCACCCCTACTCCTCCTTCACAGGCTGACCTCTAAAAGCGACATGAGTACTTTATGGAAGACGATATTCACTGCCACCTCGATAATATTGCTCCTAGCACTGTTTCTATCAGGGCTACTCTCGATCGCCTCATACATCTCCCTAGCGCTACTCATAGGCTCGTACCTAAGCGGTAGGATTGGTGTCTCGGGCGCGGTATTCCTCGGCTTCGTCGTCTCAGGGGTTACTGGAGGGACCCTCCAGGCGTTATACTGGCCCTCCGAGTCGGCAGTCTACTTCGACGTCCTGGGAGGTGTTGTCGGCGAGGAGATCTACGATCTCGCCGTAGAGTCGTTGGGAGACCCTCACAGTGCTAGCGCGGATGCCACCGTCCCCGTCGTATTTAGGTATCCCTGGGTGTTAATGCTGGGGTCCCTCACCGCATGGTGCGGTCTTGGAGCCATTATAGCCCTAGTGCTCCGCCGCCTACGCCCAGGCCATACAACATAATTAAAAATAGTATTAATTGTTTAGACCGTGGAGAGCCCAGCCTACCCCCATCGCCCTCCAGCCAATAACGGCTACTAGATAACAGCCCCTCCATGCTTGTAATCACCTTATTAACCCGGCTAGAGGCCCGGTAAACGAGTATACAGGATGGAGGACTCGGAGTAAAAGGACATGGGTTTACTAGGCAAACTATTCGTCCTCGCCATAGTCATCCTAGCTCTAGGGTACTATGCCGACCAGAAGGGCTACATCGACGTCGAGACGGAATTCAACATAGACACCGGATCCACAGGCAAGAGCGTCCTATGGACGAACGACAACTTCAGCCTCGCAGCAGCAAGCCCAGGAGACCACAAAGACGAGAAGGTATCCCTAGACGTGTACGTGTTCAATTCAATACCGCTCGAAACAGATGACGGGACAATAACAGGGTACGAGGCCTACCTGGGGGGCATCCAGCAATTATCGAGCGACCCCTTCAACACGGGCAAGAGGATTGTCTTCTCCTACGCCCCGGGAGAGGTGTCCACGGACGCCTGCATGCATATCGAGGGCCACATATACGGGTCCTCAGACGTGACCGTGCAGTCGGGCCAAGTAATACACCCAGTATACATTGTCTCAGACCACGTGACACCGATCGACTGCTCTACCCTACCCTAGACAATACATTAGGGTGGCGGGAAGCGAGAACCCCCATACACAACCCCCTTTCTCACAAACCCCCGATACTAGCTCGGGCTAAGTAGCACGTGGCCGGCAAGCTTGAGGGTGCTAGAC
>WWDN01000039.1:0-7725 GCA_035615875.1 Thermodiscus sp.
CTCTTCACCCTCCTAACAGCCATAATACCCTTCTTAGCGAGGAAGTGCTGAGCAACCTCATCAATACCCTTCTGAGTAACAACAACACTAGCACCAGTAGCAGCAATCCTCTCTACCATTTCCTTGATCAGCTTGGTCTCCTCCTCTAGGAACTGTTCGAGCTGGTCGAGGTCGGTGACCCTTATCTTGGTTGATAGGTCGGGCTTCTGTACTTCCAGTGGAGTGTCTAGTACTGCGATCTTGGCGTTCTTAACAACCCTAGGCATATCAGGATGAACAACCTCCTTATCAATCACAACACCGCGGATGAGCTTGCTGTCGAGTAGGCTTCCTCCCTTCTTCTTCTCGATCTTGACGTTGTCTAGGTCTACCTCGTAGCCCTCTCCCTTCTTCTCGGCGATGATCCTGATCGTGTTGAGGACAAGCTCTATTATCTTCTCCTTCTCCGGCCCGTGGCCCACGAACTTGCTTGAGATCGTGGTGTCAATTATCCTCCTCAGGGTCTCGTCGTCCTCAACGTTTACCGGGACAGCTATCTCGTCTAGGTACTTGAGGGCCCTCTCTAGGGCTTTGGTGTATCCGTCTATGATGGTTGTCGGGTGTATGTTCTCGTCTAGGAGCTTCTCGGCCTTCTCCAAGAGTGTGCCAGCTAGGACTACGACGGTTGTGGTCCCGTCGCCTACCTCGGCATCCTGGGCCTTCGCCACCTCGACTAGTAGCTTTGCTGCCGGGTGCTGTACCTCCATCTCCTTTACTATGGTTGCTCCGTCGTTGGTGACGACAATGTCTCCGAACGCGTCTACTAGCATCTTGTCTAGGCCCCTTGGCCCTAGACTGGTCTTTAGTATCTCGGCTAGGACCTTAGCCGCTAGGATGTTCGCCCTTATAGCCTCTCGTCCATATGTTCTCTGGGTTCCCTCCTTCAGTATCAGTACGGGTACTCCTGCTGCCATCTCCTGTCACCTTTTCCCTAGTTCAACTCCGAGAGTCCAAGGGGGTATCACTTCTATATAAACATTACGCTAGCGGGCTCTATAGCTAAAGGCCTAGACACGCACCAGACCCCACTCGGGACAGCTACTATGGTCAAATGCGACATCTGCAAGAAAAGAGATGCACTCTACTACAGAACCTACAGCGGCCACAAACTCTGTACTATCTGCCTAGAGAGGATACTATCCAAGACAGTCAAGAGAATCATAGGCGAATCGGGCCTACTATCACCAGGATCCAGGATACTAGCCGTGGTCAGGCCCAGCGAGCCAATGCACTCCCTCGCATCACTACTACTCCTGTCAATCGTCGAGTCCAAGTTCAATATCGAGCTACACGTACTAGCCCCGAGCCAACTCAATAAAAACAACGTTATAGACTCCATAGTAGATAGGATCGGACGCTGGGTAAAATCCTCGAGCCTCATAGAAGAATTCCCCCTCCCGAGGAGTCGAGGGCCGATACACTGCATCAGATACGAGCGTGCGTGGGCACTAAGCCGTGCGAGGGAGATCAACGCCGATGTAATAGCATACCCCCTTTCTAGGACCTGCATAAACACCATAGGGCTAGAGGCGTTACTAAGCTCCAGGACCGACGCCCTAAGCGAGGCTCTACCTACGATACCATGGACTAGTCCACCAATCCTCTCTCCGATAGCCAACATAGAGGGCGAGGCATTATCGGCTTACGCTTTTCTTAAGGGTTTACATCTGGATCCGCTTTGCACAACCACTATCCCAGCGAAGATCCCGCTACTCTCGATCCTAGGCAATAGGCCAGAACTGGAGTTCAGTAGCTCCAAGACGATAATAAAACTATCAAAGAAAATGAATCTAGGATACTGCGAAGTATGCGGGGGTTACACTCGACGAGGCGAGAGAATATGCAGATACTGTGTGGAATCTGGAGCCTCACTCCTCTTCTCTAGACAATAACGACTTCAAAAGCATCTTCTCGCGCCTCGTAAGATACAAGATAACACCATAGGGATGCCTGCTACGCAGGCTAGGAGGATAGATCTCCCCGTCGTACACTGCAAACCCAGCCCTCAAGATCTCCTCGACAACGTCCCTATGACCGGACCGGGCGAGATCAGCCAATAGCCTGTCAAATCCGATTTCCTCCTTGAGGTCCCTCTCCTCAACGCTTCTACCACACACTATGCAAGTCAAGTCGGGGGTCACAGAATCGAAGCCGCAGTAAGGGCATCTAACCCGTGTAGGGGTCCCATACCTCTGCCACAGGTACCTGAGCGTATCCACGATATAATCCGCGTTCAACTCCTTGGCGATGCGATACAGCTTCGGCGCCGCCCGGCCAGCGAGTTCCGGGGCGTATGTCACTATGAACTCCAGTTGCTCCAGGCTGAGAGTGTCTCTCTCCAGAAGCTTCGCAGCTATGGCCTTGTAGAGTGTCTGTCTTGAGTTGATGATCCTCTTAATGATACTCTCCGCGGTTGGCTTCGTCTTCCTCGCCTCGACTATACTGGCTACTATGGGTTCTATTACGTCTCTCAGCTCGGCCTCCTTTAGCCCCAGGTAGTCTAGCCCGGCCCTGCTGACGACCTCTGAGGCCACGATGGAGGTCATTTCTTCGATGTTGACAGTCCACTTGCGCTCCTTTTTGGAGCTCTTTCTTTTCGACTTGCCAGCGCCGCTTTTAGGCGATTCGACCACCGCCGTCCTCGCAGTCTAGTCCATAGTACTCTATAATCGGTGTCGACGCCTATATTTCAAGGATAAGCCCTGGATGCCTAGATTGAAATGGTAATACCGTTCACTTGGCTAGAACAAGCAACTCTAGAATCAGTAGGGCTCAGAAGACCTAACACACCCAGAGCCCAACAGCTACAGGAGGCACAGGGACCTGGCAACGCTCCACTATTTAAAGAGCGTGAACGTGCCGGTGGCCGATGATGGCATTAGAGTACGTGATCAAGAGGGATATGAGAAAGGAGCCGTTCGACGTAGAGAAGCTTAGGAACAGTATAAGAAAGGCAGTCACCGCGGCTGGACTCGGGGAGAGCGACGCCGAGGAGCTACTGGGTAGTCTTCTAGAGGAGCTAGAGGGGGAGAGCTCGCCCTTCACGATGACGGTATCGGATAGGATCGTTAGGCTAATGGTAGTCCGGGGCATATCCAACCCCAAGTGGTTTGAAGCTGCTAAGAGATACGAGTTGGCAAAGATCTATAACGACGTATATGGCAAGGGCCGGTGGAGCGGGTTTGACCCGAGAGACCTCCTTTTATCGTTTAACGCGATCAAGGTTCTGGAAGCGAGATACCTCTTGAAGGATACTAAGACTTGGAGGTACAGGGAGACCCCGCAGATGATGTTTAGAAGGGTTGCTAGGCACATAGCCAGGGTCGACGAGGCCTATGGTAGGAGCGAGGACGAGATTAAATCTCTGGAAGAGGAGTTCTACGACATAATGAGTAATCTAAGGTTCATACCCAACAGCCCAACCCTAATGAATGCAGGGACGAGACTAGGCATCCTATCGGCGTGCTTCGTCGTCCCCGTCAGGGATTCAATGTCAACCCCCGACGGGGAGGGCATAATGGATGCGGTTAGAGCCCAGGCCCTAATACACCAGCACGGCGGCGGGACCGGCTACGACTTCTCAGAGCTCAGGCCGGAAAACGATGTCGTAAGTAGTAGTGGTGGATTGGCCAGTGGCCCACTTAGCTTCATGAAGTTGTTCGACACGGCCACCGACGTGATCAAGCAGGGCGGTAAGAGAAGAGGAGCCAACATGGGTGTGATGCACGTATGGCATCCGGATATCGAGAAGTTCATAAAGTCGAAGACGGGTGAGTTGAAGGACGTAAACCTACAGAACTTCAACATCAGCGTTGGGTTCTATGACTTGTTCATGAAGTACGTCGAGGAGGGGAAGGAGTGGCCCCTCATAAACCCTAGGCTAACCGACTTGAGGAAAGGCGAGGGCTACGATTCACGCTACTATGCAATAGTAAGGGCCAGGCATTATATGGATGAGGAGTGGGTCCAGGAAGTCATAATAGACGAGCTTGAGAAGAAAGGCGGGAGCGTGGGTCTAGACGAGACGGTCATAGTCACGCTGGACGAGGCTCTAGCGATAGCTGAGGAAGAGGGGGCCATAGCGAAATGGGTAGACGCGCAGAAACTCTTCGATGAGATAGTCAAAGGCGCTTGGGATAGCGGCGATCCAGGCTATCTCAACATAGACGTGATAAACAGGCGGCACCCCACATGGTATATCGGCAAGATCAACGCCACTAATCCCTGTGTCTCGGGAGATACCAGGATACTAACGCCTAGGGGATGGATAAAGGCGTCCGAGCTCTACGAAGAGGCGAAGAGAAGGGGCAAATTTGTTCCTGTAGAGGTAGACGAGGAACACCTCGGCGAAGGAGGCATCCCCGTGGCCTACGAGGTGGAACTCATAACAAGCCAGGGCGAAGAACCAATACACGACTCCACCCCCGGAGGGACTCCTAGGCTGCAAGTGCCAAAGGCAACCAGGGCATGGATATGGTATGTGGGCCGAAAGCCCGCGCTAAGGGTGAGAACCAGGGAGGGCTACGAGATAACCGTGACAAGAGAACACAAATTCCTCACGCCAAGGGGCTGGAGGGAGGCTAGAGACCTGAAGCCGGGCGACAAAATACTCCTAGGAAGGCTCCACCCCGGGCTTCTAGACGGTGTAATCAGGGGCGACCACGACCTGAGCGAGGATAAGGCCTTCATACTCGGCTTAACGATAGGCGGGAACACCAGTAAAGGGATCCCATCCCGGCTCTCCGGCGAGGAAGATATCGCCGTCAAGAGGAGCGCCGCAATAGCAACTGCGGCTGGAGCGGGAGAGGGCTCCACGCGCTCTGCGAGCGCAGGTGTTATGCTGGAGACGGCGGTTGATGCGCACGTAGCCGGGCTCCCGGAGACTGTCTGGAGGCTACCCTATAACCCTCTCAGGGCGTTCTTGAAGGGACTATTCACGGCTACTGGCCGTGTAGGTAGAGATGGCTCGATCGTACTGACTAGCAGCTCGTTGAACCTGTTGAAGGACATACAAGTAATACTAACTATGCTCGGGATATACTCGGTTCTAAAGAAGGGAGACGCTGAGAAACCGGATATAGGTAGGGGCGTCTACAGGCTCTCGATCAAGGGCCGCAGCGCCGTATTATTTAGATCCTTGATTAAATACGAAGATGACGTGTTAGACGGGAGCAATACCATAGCGTCTGAGAGCGAGGACAGTGTGTGGGCAACTATAGACTCGGTCGACGATGTAGGTGTTAGGGAGTTCTACGACTTCACAGTCCCAGTGACACACTCCTACATAGCCAACGGGATACTCAACCACAACTGCGGCGAGGAACCCCTACTCCCATGGGAATCATGCAACCTGGGCAGTATAAACCTGGAGAAATACGTTATAGACACGCCGGAGGGCCCCTCTATCGACTGGGACGCCCTTGGAAGGGACGTGCGGACCGCGGTCAGGTTCCTAGACAATGTAATCGACGCCAACGACCCGCCTCTACGGCAGATAAAGGATGCCACCAGGAGGACCAGGAAGGTGGGCCTAGGCGTTATGGGCTGGGCCCGTATGCTCATCAGGCTCGGGATACCCTACGATAGCCCAGACGCGATAAGGCTGGCGTGGCATGTGGCCGAGTGGATAGCGTGGAACGCTTACTCGGAGAGTATAGAGATAGCTAGGGAGAAGGGACCCTTCCCGGCATGGGACCCCGAGAGGTATAGGTGGCTCCACGAAACCCTACCCTACGATGATGTAGAAGACTACCTGAGAGTAGTAGCGGAGGAGACGGGCTCGGGAGACTACACAAAGCCCCCCAGCAACACTCTGAAGAGGATCCTCTCCACCAAGCCGGAGACCAACTGGAGCAGTATCAAGGAGAAGGCTAGGGAGCATGGAATGAGGAACGCGGCGTTACTCAGCATAGCGCCCACAGGCTCCATAAGCATAATAGCAGGGGCGAGCTCAAGCATCGAACCGCTCTTCGCGCTAGCATTCCTGAGAAGGGTCTCGGTGGGAGAGTTCTTCGAAGTAGACCCATTGTTCCTCGAAGAGTTAGCCAAGAGGGAGATGGACGAGCCGGAGGTCATCGAGGAAATAGCGCAATCCGGGAGCGTGCAACACTTGAAATGGATTCCGAGGAGCCTGAGAAGGCTGTTCAAGACGGCCCACGACATCGACCCCGAGTGGCACCTACTCCACCAAGCCGTGTGGCAGGCGTGGATCGATGCCGGCACGAGCAAAACCATCAATCTACGGCACGACGAGCCCGTGGAGACTGTTAGGAGGGTCTACCTGCTGGCTTGGAAGCTTGGAATCAAGGGGACAACCGTATACAGGGACAAGAGCAAGAGCCAGCAAGTGATATACTTCGGCGTTAAGGGCGAGAAGGAGAAGCATGGCGGTGGTGAGAGGCAGGGCAAGCAGGAGCCCGAGGAGCAGCCTAAACAGAGGCAGAAGCTGATAGAGGTCGATTCCTCTCGCGACGACGAGCCGAGCGTTATAGTGGAGCCTGCGACGCAGGAGCCTGGGAAGGCTACGGCTATGGAGAGTGGAGGAGGGGGTAGCGTGACGAGGCATACGGCTGGTAGGAAGAGGCTGAGGCTTGGCCGCGGGAAGGTTGGTAAGATTGTTGAAGTAGTTGTGGCTGGCGAGGACTATGCTGGTGGGTGCCCCACCTGCGATATATAAATAACTTGTTATATTTTAACTATATTGTTCTGAATTGGCTTGTGTAGAACACATAAACCTTATAATCACTACTATACCTGAGGGGTAGCGTTAATGCTAATCGAGTACCCGCAACACTTCGAGACCTATGGAGCAGTCAGGATCTACGACGTAATCAAGGTTCTTGAACTCGATGCAAACGGCTACCGCGGCCACAGGGGATCGTACATCCTCGACTGCGCCATCTCGGAAAACATAGCCCACCAGACCGCGATCGTGATCCCGGTCAAGAACGAGGATCTACTCACGCTTGAAGGAGTGATGTCGGCGATCCCCCACCTCAGCCCAATCATACTCGTATCGGCATCAGCTAGGAAGCCAGCCGACAGGTACATGTATGAAGTGGAGCTAGCCCGTACACTCCACACCTCGACCAGGAGGACCATAGTGGTAGTCCACCAACGCGACCCGATATGGGGGGAGGTCCTCTCTGGGACGAGCCTGGAGTCCATGATAGACCCCGAGACAGGGACGGTTAGAAAGGGGAAGGGCGAGGGCATGCTCCTAGGAGTCCTAATAGCCGCGGGGCTCGGGATGAGGTACGTGGGCTTCATCGACAGCGACAACTATGTCCCAGGCGCAGCCCACGAGTACGCCTGGATCTACTACTCGGGCTTCGCGCTATCCCCCACTCCATACACGATGATCAGGATAAAGTGGCCCTTCAAGGGGAAGCTGGCCGCAAGCGACGTCTACCTGAGGAGGAGGGGCAGGGTCTCCAGGACCACCAACTCGATAATCAACTACGCGCTAACCATACACAAGAGGGTGGAAACCGACATCATACAGACAGCAAACAGTGGCGAGCACGCGCTGTCAATAGATCTGGCCCTGAAGCTGAGATGGGCCGGTGGATTCGCCATCGAGCCATTCCAGATCATCGATCTACTAGAGAGGTGCTACCTCGACCTCTCCTCCAACACATGCCCCCTACTACCAGAGGGCGTGACAGTATACCAGGTCGAGTCAAG
>WWDN01000040.1:0-2231 GCA_035615875.1 Thermodiscus sp.
ACCCCTGGCCCGTAGCCTGGCCGGGTCGAACTTGCCTTGAGGGGCCTGCCTCCTGCCCAGTGACACGGCTGGGGGATCCCATATGCCCAGGCGCAGGATCGACTCTTCCAAACCCTCCTCTAACCGCTCCACGTCTAGGTTCATTTGGAGCCCGGCGGGGCCCTTGGTTATGCCTTCAACCCTTATCCCCTGCATTTGAGCCTCTCCCTAGCCCTCTTGTAGGCCTCCTCGGCCCTGTAGCTCGTCCTCGCCAGCGGGTGTGCTAGGACGTGGGCGAAGCCTAGCCTGTAGGCCTCCTCTTCCAGGGCCTTGAACTCTGAGGGCCTGTAGGTCCTTGTGACGGGGACTTGCTTTTTGCTGGGCCTCAGGTATTGGCTTATCACGAGTATGTCTACTCCAACGCTTCTCAGGTCCTTCATAGCCTGTATTATCTCGTTCCACTCCTCCCC
This sequence comes from Thermodiscus sp., assembly GCA_035615875.1. Lineage (GTDB taxonomy): Archaea > Thermoproteota > Thermoprotei_A > Sulfolobales > Acidilobaceae > Thermodiscus. The sequence goes on from WWDN01000040.1 coordinate 450, forward strand.
CAGCCCCAATAGTATACTCGACTTGGTCACTATGCACTCGTCATACTCCTTCACAAGAGACAGTACCCTGAGGCTCTGGCGGTAGCCAGCCCTGGGGTCCCTCACATAGGGGGTTATCCTCTCAACAGTCTCTATGTTATGGGCGTAGACGTCTACGCCAGCAGAAGCTACCGCGAGGACGGCCTCCCTACTACCACCGAAGTCTGGGGTTAGGACCTCGACCCTCACGGGGCCAACGCCCTTGACAGCCCTGACGACCCTCGCGTAGTGGCCGGCTCCACCGTCGGGTAGGTCGTCCCTCGTCACACTGGTTATCGTTACATACCTGAGACCAAGTCTCTTGACCGCCTCAGCGATCCTGGCCGGCTCTGTGGGGTCTGGTGGCGCTGGCCTGCCCTTCTTCACGTAGCAGAACCTGCACCCCCTAGTGCAGGTGTCTCCCAGTATCATGAAGGTGGCCGACTTCCTGCTCCAGCAGTCTACTATATTAGGGCATAGGCTCTCCTCGCACACGGTATGCAGTCCCAGGCCTCGTAGCAGCCTCGATACATTCTCTATGGCTGGGTTGCTTGATAGTCTTAGCCTAGCCTTCCAGGCCACCGTCTACAGCCCTCCTCAAGGTTAGCAACGGGTCTCCGGGGCGGACCCTGTCGCCCTTCCCGGCGTGCACCTTCAGCACTGTCCCGGGTACGGGGGATTCGACCTCTACTATGGCCTTTTCGAGCTCCAGCTCGGCTACCAGCTCCCCTTGAGCTACCTTGTCGCCTACGTCCTTGTAGATGCCCACTACTATGGCGGTCCAGTCCCTCCGGCTGGGCCACAGCTCTCCGGGGACCCTTATAGTGTACTCTGCCTGCTCCTCCAAACCCAGGACACCACTACCCTCTAGAGCCCTCCGGGGCTGGATAAATCAATAATACCCAACACGCCCCCAGAGTCTACGCGGGCCCCTCTTGAAGCTCACCAGCTATAACGATAGAGTGGATAGGTTCGTTGAAAGCCCTACCCGTAAGATAGACGCCCTAAAGGAGGAGCTGGCCTCCAGGGGAAGGGACATAATACTCCTCTCGACAGGCCAGCCCAGCATACCGCCGCCCAAGTGGGCGAGGGAGGAGCTGGCCAAGCTCCTACTGGAGGATTCGATGAAGCTATACGCCTACACACCAACAGACGGGAGGAGGAGCGTGAAGGAGGCCATACTAGAAGACCTAAGGACCTATGGTGTAGAGCTAGAGCCAGGCCAACTAGCCCTATCGGCTGGTGGACAGTCCGCCCTATTCGCGACTGTGCTAACCCTATTCAAGCCCGGCGACAAGGTGCTCGTATTCGACCCCATGTACTTCGGCTACTGGCCCCTCCTAGACTACGTCGACGCCAGGGTTATTGCTATCAGGGAAGACCTAGGCGACGGCTTCCAGCCGCCCGTGGATGCCGTGGCCGAGATCCTCTCAAGGGAGAGGGTTAAGGCATTGATACTGGTCTCGCCCGATAACCCGACTGGGAGGGTTATCGATGCCGGGAGGGCCAGGGCGCTCGCCGAGCTAGCCATTGACCATGGGGTCTGGCTTATCGTTGATGAGGCCTACCGCACCCTGACCTACGATAGGGAGCACGTCTACATCTACAACTACGCCTCCGAGAACACGATATCGCTGAACACCTTCAGCAAAGACCCGGGGATTCCTGGGTGGAGGCTCGGCTACGTCTACGGGCCCAGGGAGGTCGTGAAGCGGGTCAAGCTGGTAGTCCAGGAGACGGTCTACTGCCCGCCCTCGATAGCAC
>WWDN01000041.1:0-14373 GCA_035615875.1 Thermodiscus sp.
CCTCTGTTATGACCCTGCATATAGCCACGTAGTAAGCTATTATGAGCAGCCGCACTATGTCGTGGAGCTTCCCCGCCAGCACAGCCGCCTCTCTGGAGTCAGCGTTTATCATGAGGTCCTCGGCGAGCCTCCTGGTCTCGGCTACAATGGATTGTAGCTCTACGAGCCTCTTCACGCTCGGGTTGGCTAGGACCCGGAAGAGGAGGTCCCCGGAATTCTCTATCCCCTCGATAACCCTCATCAGCTTATCCCTGTCCCCCTCGCTTAGGCCATCCTTGACTAGCTTGGGGGCTATCTGGATGAGTTCCTGCAGCAGGTCTAGCGCGAAGCCAGCGTAGCTTGTTGAAAGGGCTGTCTGGTAGGTTCTAACACCGCCCTTCTCGGAGTAGGTCGCGGCCAGGTACCTCAGTATGATGTAGTGCGTCCTCAGGAAGTTGGTCCGCGCTATGTTGAGCCTCTCCGCCACCTCCCTGTGGTCCCCCGTGAGGACCTTCCTGAGCAGCTCTGACGTCTCCCTCACGTTGACTGAGAGGGTTCTGAGTAGCTTGGGTATGTCTATCTTGGAGGGGTCCAGTAGCACCTCGATGCGGACGTTATTAGAGTCGACGCTATCGTATATCTGGAGCCCCATGAGGTTCAACACGAGGTACTTCGCCTCGTTTATCGCCTCGCGGGAGGGGAAGACTACCTCCGCCTCGGATATAGAGGACAGGTATATGCATAGCGGCGTCGAGGCCGCCAGGTGGTCTGGTATCCGGGAGAGGTCCAGGCGTACCGCCCTCGTGCCCTTCCTATCGACGGGCTTGATCTTGATCCCGTCCTCCTCGTCTATAAGCATGACCTGGGCTCCGGGCTCCAGCCCGAGCTTCCTAGCCCACTCCTTGGGCAGGGTCACGACCAGGCTACTGGTTCCAACGCGCTGTATACGCCTTATCTCTATCTCCACACTCTTTCACCGGCATACTATAGGGGCCCGGTTAAAGTGTATCCCGCCAATAACACCCCCACTAGAGGGTTTTGTTAAAAAGCTTTTAATATTTCGTCCGTTGTAACGTGTAGCTATGTCATACTTAAGACGAGAGACGGGGGCGTCTGGGGGGAGAGAGGTATTATCGGGGGAGGCGTCATCCACTCCACCTAGAAGCCCTGTACACGGAGTAACTGTTATAACCTGGGTCCATGGGATAAACTGGTTATTATAGAGTGGAGTCCCAACGGTGGGACCTATGACGGAGAGGGTCATCGAGGAGATAGAATACAGGCTCTTCTCCAAGCCAAGCCAGGTGGCAGCACTAGTATTCTACCTTGTAGCGTCGATCCTAATGTACCTAGTCTACCTAGACCCCATAAACAAGCCCGACCCCTCGATCGCTGGGCTAAGCACCGCGTTCGCCTACAGCATACTGGTATGGGTCCTCCTAATGGCCAGCGTCCTCTACGCGGCGCTCGTTGCATGGGCGGACTAGCCGGGGGGTGGCTGGCATGGAGGCGTGGCAGTGGGTTACAACGATAATCATACTATACTCGCTCATAGTAGTCGGCCTAGGCTACGTCGCCTGGCGGAGGTTCAAGAGGACTATAGAGGACTTCTTCCTGCTCAGCAGGAGAGTCGGCTTCCTAGTCCTATTCCTCACGCTAGCCGCAACCTACCACTCCGCCTTCGCGTTCCTAACCAGCGTGGCAGTATTCTCGTCCTCGGGCATAAGCTTCTGGGTGGCGGCCAGCCTCTGGACCACTCTAGCAGCGGTAGCCGGGTACGTGCTGGGCGTTAGATTCCACAAGATAGGCAAGGCCAAGGGCCACATAACCCCGGCCGACCTGCTCTCCGACTACTACGAGAGCGAGGCTGTCAGGCTGATAACAGCGATAACCCAGGCCACCTTCGTGATCGCCTACATGGTGGTGCAGGCGATCGGGCTCGGCATCATACTGAGCGTGGGGAGCGCCGGCAAGATACCCTTCGAGTGGGCCAGCCTCTTCTTCATGGGCGTGACCATCTTCTACCTAGTCGTCGGCGGCCACAGGGCCGCTTTCTGGACCGACGCCCTACAGGGTGTTTGGATGTACATCGGAGTCTGGGGCGCAGGCCTATACATACTCTACAAGTTCTTCCCTGGGCTGGGCGGGCTAATGGACCAGGTCAGGCAGGTCAACCCCAAGCTCCTAACCATGAACTGGCCAATCGACCTGGCTACAAGCTTCATCATAGTGTTCAGCATAGGAGTCATACTCCTACCCCACATGTGGCTCAGGTACTACTCGGCGAGGGACAAGACTACACTTAGGCTGAGCAGCGCTGGTATGGCTCTATACGTCTCAAGCTACTACATACCAGCCGCCCTAGTGGGCCTAGCCGCCGCCGTGTTCAACGCGACCGGCCTAGTAATAGCTGGCAAGACTGTGCTGGAGCCGGGATTCATACAGACACTCGTCAAGACCTACGGCAGTAGGGACGCCGTGATGGCCTACATGGTATACACCCTGATGCCGCCAGTCTTCGCGGGCTTCCTACTGGCTGGGGCCGCCAGCGCCGCGATGAGCACGCTAGACAGCCTGCTGGGCGCTACGAGCATGGTGTTAACGAGGGACCTCTACCAGAGGTACTTTAGGCCGAGGGCAAGCGAGCGCGAGCTTGTGCTGGTGGGCAGGCTCTGGATAATAATCTGGGGCCTGATAGCCTGGTACTTCACCATAAAGAAGCCGGGACTCATATTCGACATAGTAGCGTTGAGCGCCAGCGGCGCCCTCCAGTTCCTGCCAGCAGTCATAGGAGCAGTGTTCCCCTCCAAGAGGGCGTGGTTCACTAAGGCGGGCATCATAGCGGGCACCCTTGTAGGGCTTGCTGTCAACATAGCCCTCTGCAACAGGTTCCCCATCGCGGGCGCGCTGGGCATAAGCGGGTACCACCCGGCGGTGGCAGGGACCTACGGGCTCATAGCGAACTTCATAGTAGCCCTACTGGTATCCGCCTTCACGAAGCCGGTGAGTAGGGAGAAGAGGCTGGAGTACTACAAGATACTATCGAGCTAGAGGGCCCTATAGCAGTATTTTTGAAGGGCCCTACCCAGGCTGACTTTTTCTCCCCTCACATCCCTCTCGACCAGGCCCCTATCCCTGGAGCAGGGGTCTCCGTAGCCGCCGCCGCCCGGGGTGTTTATGTAGACCGTGTCGCCCTCCCCGAGAGTCACGGAGGCCTTGCACCCCAGTTCTACTACCTCGCCGTCGCTCCTCACGACATAGTGGTTTGCCGGCTCGCCACTACCACCGCCCATTAGACCCCAGGGCCTGTACCTGCACCTCTCAGCCATCACGGTTAGCGTCGCCCTTCCACGGGTCAGCTTGAAAGCCCTGGTCACCCCGAGGCCTCCCCTATAGCGGCCTGGACCCTCGCTGTCGCCCCTCAGCTCGTATCTAACGAATAGCACCGGGTACTCTTTTTCGAGCCTCTCGATCGGCGTGTTCAGCGTGTTGGTCATGTTGGTCTGGACACCATCTACCCCGTCCTTCACCGGCCTGGCGCCCTGGCCGCAAGCTATAGTCTCATAGAAGGCCCACGCTCTGCCATCGACGCGGCCCCCGATCATCACATTGGTCATAGTGCCGCAACTGGCGGCAGGCACCCTGCCTGGGAGGGCCATGGACAGCGCCTTGAAGACTACGTCGGCGATCCTCTGGCTCGTCTCCGTGTTCCCACCGCTCACCGGGGCGCCGGGGTAGGGGTTCACCAGGCTGCCCTTCGGGGCGTTGATTGACACGACCCTGAAGAAGCCGTGGTTAACCGGCATCTCCGGGTCGATGGTGGACTTGAGGGCGAATATAGTGGCGGCCACGGTGACACCGTATACCGCGTTTATGGGTTCCTCCACCTGGGGGCTCGTGCCCGTGAAGTCCACGCTCACCTTGTCGCCCTTTATGGAGAGGGTTGCCTTTATCACTGCGTCCCCGTCTCGCAGCTCCATGTAGTCCTCGGCGCTCCACTCGCCCTCCACGCCCAGGCCCTCCACCTTGCTCCTGGTGTACCTTTCGGTGTAGGATAGTATCTCCTCCCACGCCTCCAGCAGGGCGTCGACCCCGTACCTGTCGGCCAGCTCGACTATACGCCTCTCGCCGACGTTCAACGCGGCGATCTGGGCCTTCAAGTCGCCCTCGAAGTATGCCGGGGTCCTGACGTTGGCCTTCACGAGCTCTATTATATCGCCCCGTATCCTGCCGCCCTCGACTATCTTGACCGGGGGTATCACGACGCCCTCCTGTAGGAGCTCCCTGGCGCCGCCTCCAATGCTACCCGGTATCATGCCGCCCACGTCCACGTGGTGGGCCTTGTCGGCGACGATCGCCACCATGGTCCCCTTGACGTATACCGGCTTCATGAGGGTCACGTCGTTCAAGTGGGTGCCGGCTAAGAAGGGGTCGTTAGCCATTACGATGTCGCCCTCGCCCAGCTCGACGCCCTTCTCCGACAGCCACCTCATTATGCTCTCGACCCCTACAGCCATGCTGCCGATGTGCACCGGTATGTGCTCGGCCTGGGCCACCAACTCTCCCCTAGGCGAGAGTATGGCGCACGTGTGGTCCAGCCTATCCTTTATATTCGGGCTGTAGGCGGTGTTCCGGAGGACTACGCCCATCTCCTCGCTGGCATAGATCGCGGCGTTCTTTATGACCTCAACCGTCAACCGATCCACCACGAATCACCCCACTATAACGAGGTCACCCAGCTCGTCAACGACCCCGCGATACCCGGGCGGGACCACGATAGTGGTGTCACTAGCCTCGACGATAGAGGGTCCCTCGACCACAGATCCAACGCCAAGCTCCTCCCTACGATAAACCGGGGCCCTATGCCATCCTCCCTCGAAGAACACGTCCCTCTCACCGACAGCCCCGCCGCGGCCCTCGGAGACTGCCTTGATGACGGGCTTCTCGGTTACGCCGATAGCGTCTACCCTGGCTACGACCAGCTCGACCTCCTCCCCGGGGCTGCTGAAGCCGTACCTGGCCTCGTGGAGCCTCTCGAAATCCTCCACTAGCTGGCGGATGCTGCCCCTGTAGGGGACCCTCAGTGTATAGGCTTGTCCCCAGTACTTCACGTCTACATACCTGAGCATCCTACGCCTCTCAACCGGGACGCCCTCCGCTTCCAGTATCCTGTTGGCCTCGGCCTCAAGACCCCTGAACACCTCCTCCAACACGTCCTCTGTGACCTCGCCTGCCTTCTTGACGATGGCCCTGTGGAGGCTGTGCTTGTAATCGGCCACGAGGAGGCCTAGGGCGCTGAAGACGCCGGCGTAGGGTGGTATGACTATCTTGGAGACGCCGATGTCCCTCCCTATCTCGACCGCGTGGAGCGGGCCGGCGCCGCCGAAGGCGAACAGGGTGAACTCCCTCGGGTCGTGGCCCCTCTCAACGCTAACCAGTCTAAGGGCCCTCGCCATGACAGTGTTGGCCAAGCCTATGATCGACCAGGCCGCCTCTACCAGGTCGACCCCAAGGGGCCTAGCTATCTTCTCCCGGATAGCCCTCTCCGCGAGGTCGACCCTAAGCCTCAGGCCCCCGGCCAGCTGTGTGGGCAGCCTGCCTAGGACTAGGTTTGCATCCGTTATAGTCGGTTCCATGCTCCCCTTACCGTAGCAGGCCGGGCCGGGATCGGCCCCCGCACTTATAGGACCTACCCTCAGGCCCCCGCCAGGGTCTATCCACGCTATCGTCCCCCCGCCGGCGCTCACCTCGGCCAGGTCTATGTGGGGAAATCGCACCGGGTAGCCGCTCCCCCTGACTAGCCGGCCCATGTGCACCTTCCCACCCACCTCGTACTCCTCGACGACCTCGGGCTCGCCGCCTATGATGCTCGACGCCTTGGCGGTGGTCCCGCCCATGTCGAAGCCCAGGGCCTTGTCGATCCCCAGGATCCTTGAGAGGTACGCCACGGCCACGGCCCCGGCGCTTGGACCGCTCTCAATGAATGCCGCCGGCCTCTCCAGGGCCTCTCCTATGCTTGAGACGCCGCCGCTGCTCTGCATTATCAGTAGTAGGCCTTTGAAGCCCCTCCTCCTCAGCTCCTCGTCGAGCTCCTCCAGGTACTTGGAGAGCACCGGCTTTAGCAGCCCGTTTACTACAGCGGTGCTTGTCCTCTCGAACTCCATGGGTTCTGGGTCTATCTCGGACCCTGTTACCACTACTGAGCCGGGGCATTCCCTGGCTATCACCTCCTTGGCGGTGGACTCGTGGGTGTTGTTGGCGTAGCTGTGTAGGAATGATACTATGAAGACCTTGACTCCTTCCTCCCTGCAGAAGCGCCTGGCCCTCTCGGCTAGGCCTTTGACGTCTAGCTCCTCTATGATGTTCCCCTCAGCGTCTATCCTACCCGCGACCCCCACCCTGTACTCCCGTGGTATGAGGGGTTTGGGCCTCTCGTAGTTCAGGTCGTATAGGCTGGGCCTGTTCTGCCTCCCGATCTCTATGATGTCTCGGAAGCCCTTGTTTGTGAATAACACAGCCTTGGGCGGCTCTATGCCCATCTGGCCCAGGAACATATTCGTGCCTATCGTAGTCGCGTGGATGAGGGTGTCAATGGATTTGAAATCCTCTATGTTTGACGAGAGCCCCGATATGATCCCGATGACCGGCCTCCGAGGGGTGGTGGACTCCTTGTGGGTCCACAGCCTACCCTCTTCCTCGTCGAAGAAGACGAAGTCCGTGAAGGTGCCTCCCACGTCGACCCCTACCCTAACCAACCCGGGGAACACCAGGCGAGCATCTAGACTCCAAGTCCCACCATGATGGGTCCCAGGGCGCTAAATAACGATTAACCCTTACACGACCCCACTACCACAAGACCCGGTAGCCCTCCCAAGAGGGGAGGGTCCCTCTCCAGGGGCCGCGCTAGAGCCCTCTACTCCTAACCAGTAGCCGGGGGAGGGTGCGCGGTGAATATAATTACCTGGGCGTATACTGTCTTGTGCATCCCCGTGAATCATTTAGCAATTCTTAAAACCTATACAGCAGAGACCATTACATCGATGGCCGTCAACCCCTCCCGGAGGGGCCGTGGGTAAGGGTGTCGGTGCCGTGACTAGAGAGGCTAGGGGCGAGGAGGCCTGGATAAGGATAGCCGTGTACTCCGCGGTGTTCGCGGCCCTCGTATTCGCCGCCACCCTGATAGCTGTTTCAACGCCGGTAACAGAGGGCTACTTCAACCTGGGCGAGAGCATGGTCTATACAGCGGCGATACTGGGCGGGCCGGTCATAGGCGGTATCGCGGGCGGCGTCGGGAGCGCCATGGCAGACCTCTACCTGGGCTACAGCCACTACGCCCCGGGGACCCTGGTGATCAAGGGCGTCGAGGGCTTCCTGGTCGGCTGGATATACTATAGGCTTTCTAGGCTCGACAGGAGGGTGCTCAGGGGGCTGGCCCTGCCCCTGGCCCTGCTAGTGGGCGGCGCGATAATAGTGGCTGGGGCAGTCCTCTACGGGGCGATCTACGGCGGGGACACGGTGCTTGAGTTCTGGGGGAGGAGTATAGAGTTCTCCATACCCCTCTGGGCCTGGGCGCTCGCAGGGCTAGCGGTGGGGCTATTGATACTCTACATCGTACTGGCCAGGGACCCCGCCTACTCCTCGGCGATAATAGCTATGCTGCTTGGAGGGACCTGGATGGTCACCGGGTACTTCCTATACGAGGCCATAGTGCTGGGCTTCGGCATAACGGCGGCGGCAGAGCTACCGGTCAACTTCGGTCAGGCGCTCGTGGGGTCTAGCATAGCGATAGCGATAGTCTCGGCGGTGGCGAGGGCAGGCTATGATAAAGGTAGATGACCTCACCGTAGAATACGAGGGCGGCGTAGTAGCCCTCCGAAACGTCTCCCTGGAGGCGGGGCCCGGCGAGGTAACAGTGCTATCAGGCCCCAACGGCGGGGGGAAGTCAACGCTCCTCAGAGTCGTCTCGGGCGTGATACCCCACTACATAAAGGCCAGGGTAGGGGGCCGGGTAAGGGTAGACTCTGTAGACCCTCTGAGGGACCCCCAAGGGCTGAAGAGGATCCTCCAAGCAACACAACAAGACCCCACAGCCCAGGTCGTCGGCCCCACAGTCTACTCCGAGGCCGCCCTAACCCCCAGCCTATGGGGGCTCCCCCCGGGAGAGGTCAGGGAGAGGGCGTTAGAGGCCCTGGAGACGCACGGGATACTACACCTCCGGGAGAGGCCCGTCCACAGGCTATCGAGCGGGGAGCTCATGAGGACGGCGCTAGCCGGCGTCACGAGCGTGAAGCCCAGGTACCTGCTCCTAGACGAGCCGACCAGCCACCTCGACGAGAAGGGCGTGGACTCCTTCCTGGAATCCATAGCCAGGCTAAGGGAAGAGGGCATGGGCATAGTGATAGCGAGCCACAACCCCCGGATCCACAGGATAGCCGACAAGTGCTACACTATCAAGGTGGAGCTGAGGGAGGGGTGCATCGAGGGACCCCCGCTCCCGGAGAGGAAGAGGGCCCCCCAAGGCGTTACACGGGGAGAACCGGTAATCATGCTGGAAAAGGTCTCAGCCTCATACCCCGGGGCCGAGGAGCCAGCTCTAAGGGATGCGAGCCTGAGGATCCATAGGGGCGAGATGGTCAGCCTGGTAGGCCCCAACGGCTCTGGTAAGACGACGCTCCTCTACACCATAGCCGGGATCCTGAAACCCAGCCGGGGAACGGTTAGGGTTGCCGAGAAGCCAGCCCTCCTACCCCCAGACCCCCTCCTCGTATTCTCCCGGGGAACCCTCCGGGACGAGCTGAAAGCCCTTAACGCCGAGTGGGTCCCGGGCTGGGCTTCCGGCCTGGTTGATAAGCCCCTGCTACGCATGAGTGGGGGCGAGTTGAAGCTGGCCAGTCTAGCCCTGGTGGCGGCGTCGGGCAGGAGGCTCCTACTACTCGACGAGCCGACTGAGGGGCTGGACCCCTGGAATAGGGCTAGGCTGGCCGAGGCTCTAATGGACTTGGCCGGGATGGGCTATACAGTGGTCTATGCGACCCATGACCGGGGGCTGGCCGGGCTCGCCGATAGGGTATTCAGGGTGTCGGGTGGGGTGGTTTATGCTTGATACCGTGGCTCCTCCAGAGGATTGAGGCCGCTTTGAACTATGAGGCTGGGAGGGGCCTCGTGTATAGGGCGCACGCTGGGCTTAAGCTTGTCGGGCTCGCCTTCTCCTGGGCCTCAGTCCTACTAGCCCAGGGGCTACCCATGCACCTGGCAAGTCTCTCGTATCCATTACTACTCCACGCCTTGGCCGGCAGGGTCAAGGCCAGGTACGCCTTCGTGTCTAGCGCTGTGCCAGCGTTGTTGATCGGCATGGCGGCTCTGGTCTTGAGCCCCTATAGGCCCTTGACCTTGGAGTGGCTTGAGAGGAGTATCATGCTCGCCTTGAGAGTCTATGCCCTGGCCTCGGCCGGCCTGTTGACCTTCTCCACGACACCGCCCACCAGGCTGGCGGGCCTCGTCTCCAGGAGGTTCCCGCTCCTCCATGACACGCTTATACTGGCCTATAGGCTGGCCCCGCTCGCCACCATCGACCTTGCCAGGGCCTACGTGTCCCAGAGGCTCCTGGGCAAGGGTATGAGGGACCCTCTAGTCGGCGCGGTGCTTGAGGAGCTGTATAGGGCTAGGATGATCGAGATCTCGCTGTACACCCGGGGCGTCGAGCCCGGCAAGCCTAGATCGCCGGTGGATGACCCGGGTGATCCCGTGCTCGGCATGCTACTGGCTGTGGCAGGCCTACTGGCCCTGGCAGTGGTCCTCGCATGGAGGTTGCTTGCCTAGAGTATTTTACGCTGGCCCGCCCCTCATCCCGTGTGGTGCGTGTGTATTGTCTAGCGACGAGTGTAGGAGGAGTTTGGAGGAGGCCAAGAGGACTCTTGAAGCGGCCGGCTTCCCAGTCATGGTGGAGGACGGCACGCTGACCAGCTTCTTCGCCATGGACAAGGAGGGTGCCGCCTTCGCCTACACGGTGGAGTGCTCGGAGGATGGGAGGCCTGAGGCCTATGCTGGTATGCGGGGGCTTGTCGAGAGGCTTAAAGGATTGGATTGTAGTGCTAGGGAGAGGTTTTGGCTTAAGCTCCTGGAGTTGCCCTCTAGGTATAGGGTTAGCGTTGGCCTGGACAAGGACCTGCTACTCATATACTTCCCACCGGGAGACCCGGCTACCGTATACACCTACGTTGGCTCCACCTACGCCCTCGGAGCATCCATGGCCGGCTGGATAATGGATGCGTTGGAGGCCCTGGAGAAGGGTGGGGAGATACCGGAGTTTAGGCCCGAGGAAGCTGAGGGCTAGAGGGGGATTACCTCGTATATCCTCCCCTCGCTCTCGGCGTCTAGCCTCGGCCCCCGCCTTCTTGTGGGCCGCTTTGAACTCTTGGCTGTCTAGCCAGGCCTTGAGGCTCTCCATGGAGTCCCACCTGGTAACGACTAGGACCTCTAGGCCGTCCCTGTCTACTAGTAGCTCTATGCCCTGGAACCCCTTCATCCCGTCTACCAGTCTACTCCTACCCGTGAACCTATCTATTATGGAGTCGAAGGTGGCCTTGTCCCGGGCTCTTATCCTGTTCACGATAGCGACGCTCAACCCCTCTCTACACCAGACACATATATTGCCAATAGGGTAATAGTTATACACTAATATATACCTTCTACCCCGAGGCCACGGGATACCCGTCGCCCCTATAGTCGGTGGCCACAGCAAGACCCCCAGGCCAGGAATAGAGCCCGTTGGCCACGCCAGTCCTCCCAGCCACGACCTCATAGCCGGGAGGGACCCCCCAGGCCCCGACCCCGGGGTCCACGGTGAGCCTACAAGTCCATGGTGTCCAGAGTAGCCTGGGGAGGGCTATAGCCTCCCCTATACTATACCCGTGGTCGACCACACTAGTAACTAGGAACGCGTGTTGCTGGGGCCGGAAGTGGCCTCCTGAGACACCAAGGGACAGTATCCTGTCACCCGCCACGGCTATCACCGCCGAGAGGGTGTGGAGGGGCTTCTTGCCGGGCTCCAGCGTGTTGGGCCGGCCTGGTTGGAGCGTGAACCCGCTGGCCCTCCCGTGGAGCGTCACCTGGTATACGGGCTCGGTCACCATGGAGCCGAAGGGCTGGAAGAGGCTCTGTATCCCGGAGACTATCATCCCGTCCCCGTCCATGACCGTGTAGTGGGTCGTGTCTCCATCCCCGCTAGAGGCTCCAGCCAGCCTTGCACACTCCGGGGGGCCTCTGGCGGCTATGCTCCTCATCATGCCTATATAGTCCTCCGACAGTAGCTCTTCGACGTTCATCTTCATGTAACGCGGATCGCCCAGCTCCCTATCCCTGGCCTCGTAAACCACCCCGGCGGCCGAGAGTATGTAGTAGAGCCTCGACCGGGGGTCCCTCGGCAGGCGCCACTGCTCCAGGACCTTCAACATGTGGAGCGTCGTTATGCCCTGCGTGTTGGGAGGCATCTCCCACACGGTCCAGCCATGGTATGAGGCATTCACCGGGTCTTCGAAGGCGGCCTCGTAGGTCCTCATGTCGTCTAGCGCCAGTACCCCGCCCCTCTCAGCCAAGTACTCTTCTATCCTCTCCGCTGGGCTTCCCTCGTAGAAGCTCCTCGGGTCCCCTGCTATCTCCTCTAGCAGGCGTGCGAGCCCCTCGAACTTGACCGTGGTGCCAGGCTCCATGGGCGTGTTTTCTAGGTAGGTTCTACGGGAGCCCGGGTCCTTGGCGAGCTCGCTTGCGTGGGTTTTGATGGCTTTGGCTAGTGATGGAGGGGCTGGGAAGCCTTCCCTGGCAAGTCTTATGGCGGGCTCCACCAGGTCCCTCCACTCCATGCTCCCATGCCTCCTCCACATCCTGTACAGCGCGTCTATCATGCCTGGCACCGTGGGCGAGAGCGGGCCTCGCGGCGGCACACTCCTCAATCCCCTATCGAGGAATAGCTCCCTCTTCAGCCCGCGGGGCGCGTGCCCAGACCCGTTCACGTAGTCTACCCTGCCGTCAGGGGTCCTGATCAGGGCGAAATAGTCGCCTCCAAGCCCTCCAAGATGAGGCGCCACGACGCCAAGGACTAGGCTGGCCGCTACCGAGGCGTCGACCGCGTTCCCGCCTAGGAAGAGTACTCTAGCGGCGGCCGCCGACGCGAGAGGCTCCTCTGTCGCCACTCCAAGCTTCCTACCGTAAGCCTGCCTGACCCTGTGGTTTAGCTCGTCCACGCCAGACCACGTCCCCGATGCCTGTACAGGGAATATACTTAACCTATTAATAGGCAAGACCACAGCTTCTAGGCTGGATTAATGCCGGGGTGTATTCTTGGTTGTCCGAGCCTAGACCTATGACCAAGGACGCGTTAATGTCTTCCTTCGGCGGGGAGTCCATGGCCAACATGAGGTACCTCATATTCGCTGAGATAGCTGAGAGGGAGGGCTTTCCCAACGTAGCCAGGCTCTTCAGGGCCGTCGCCTTCGCCGAACAGGTCCACGCCAGGAACCACTACAAGAGGCTGGGCGCCTTGAAGGAGGACGCGAAGGTTGTGGCGGGCGCCCCATTCGGCCCCGGCAACACCTCGAAGAACCTGGAGCTGGCCATAATGGGGGAGGAGTTCGAGGTAGAGGAGATGTACCCCGCCTACATAGAGATAGCCAGGGCCCAGGGCAACAAGGCCGCCGAGATAAGCTTCAGGTACGCCCTTGAGGCCGAGAAGATACACGCCCAGCTCTTCAGGGAGGCCAAGGAGTACGTGGACCAGGGCAAGGACTGGCCCCTAGACGGCTATATATGGGTCTGCCCGGTATGCGGCCACACATACGTGGGCAAGGAGCCGCCGCCCAAGTGCCCAGTCTGCGGGGTCCTGGGCAAGGACTACGTCAGGTTCTAGGACTCCCCGCCCCTATAGCGGGAACACTCAAAAACCACGGGAGAGGGTCCCTCGACCTAGTATGGACTATGGAGGCTGGGGAGGAGTGTATAAGAGGGTCCTTGAAGGCGTCTACATGAAGCTAGTCGAGTGCAGCGACGAGATACTGATTGTCGAGACACTCCTTGAACCTGGAGCCCGGGTGCCCGAGCACTCCCACAAGTCGAGCCAGGCGAGCATCGTGTTGAAGGGGAGCCTCGTATTCGGCGTGGAAGGACGAGGAGAGAAGGTGTTGAGGGCCGGCGACTATACTATATTGCCTAGTGGAGTCAAGCACTGGGCCAGGGCCCTGGAACACTCCGTGGTCCTCGACGTTAACTGGCCGTTGACGAGGGACAGGATGGATCTCGTGGAGAAGCTGGGCGGCTGTAGAGGCGTACCAGGTTAAAACCGGGAGACCGTGGCACCTTGAGGGGCCGGGGGAACGCATGGCTGACGCACTGCATGGACTCGCGGTTGTCGCGGCGATGGCCCTGGTGGGCGGGCTGATAGGGTACGTGACCAACGTTATCGCCGTCAAGATGCTCTTCAGGCCCAGGAAGCCCGTATGCCTACTACACGGTAGGGTGTGTATACAGGGCGTCATACCGGCTAGGAAGGACGCGATAGCCTCCAGGCTGGCCGACGTGGCGTCGAGCCACATCCTCTCAGAGGAGGCGAGAAAACGGTTCTCGGGGCTCTTCAAGGAGAGGCTGAGAGAGGCCATAACCGGTGTGGTGCTAGACAACCTGCTACGCCACGCCCCGAGGACCCCCTTCACCGGGAAGCTAGCATCGGTGATAGCTGATGCAATTGTGGACGCCGTGACCCCGAGGATATTCAGGCTCTACGAGGAGGCTATGTCACGGATTGATCTCCGGGAGGTGGTTGAGGGGGAGTTGCGTAGGCTGTCAACGGAGGATGTGGAGGAGATATTCTACAAGCTGGCCGGGAGAGAGCTCAGGTTCATAGAGTTGGCCGGGCTGGCGCTGGGCTCCATAATAGGCCTGGTAGAGGGAGTACTGATACTAGCGCTGGCCTAGGAAGCCTCCGCCACGCGCCTCCTATAGAACATATACACCAAGAGTAGCACAAGCAACACAACCAGGCCCACGTAATAGGGCTCTGGCACTGGAGGCGGCGGCTCCGGGTCGAAGTATATCAAGTCGTACTCCGTAGACTCGCTGCCAACAACGAGGTAGTCACCTGTGGGGTTTAGGGCCAGGGACGTGATGCCGGCGCCATCGACAGTGTCATACTCCCATAACTCCTTGCCATTATTGTCGAAGAGGAATATCCTACCGTTAGATAGACCCACTACAATATACCTGTCATCGTCGGACACGTCGAGAGCCCTAATAAAGGCGTCCTCAAACGGGATAATCCACATAGTGTATCCTGTCGAGTTAGTTGCTCTAAGCTCGCTCTGATTGCCATAGTAGTCGTTGCCGCCAGCATACGTGATCTCCGTACCC
>WWDN01000042.1:0-64996 GCA_035615875.1 Thermodiscus sp.
AGCCTACGCCGATCAAATAAGAAACCCGTTCTTGACATTACGAGAATTAACGACAATGGTACACGAAGTAACTAAGGATGATCCGACATGGAAAAAGTACTGGGATGTACTCCTTAACGGGTTGAGGAGAGCTGCAAAAGAAAGAGAGAAAATAGGTGAAAAAGGATCCCTCGAAGAACCACAAATAATCGTAAAATATCTCAATTTACTTGAAGAATCCTTCAAGGAAGCAGAAAAAGAAGCTGGAATAGAACCCTTCTGGCACAAGACGCCCGAGGAGATACTGGGTTTACGAGAGGCGTTGCCCGCTCCATATTCGTCTTATAGGGAGTGGCTTGTCGAGTTCCTATCCTCGACCCTTAGAAGCATGGATCCCCGGGAGTTGGCCGAGCTAATCGTATCTTGCTGTGGAGGCGAGTGCATCTATAGGGAGATTACTAGGCATGGAAAGGGATGATCCTCTTGCCTCTTCTGCTACTTTTCTATTTTTCTCAGTGCCTGGTTGAGGGTTAGTCGCGCTTGAGTTTGTCTCTGATAATGTCCCATTCTCCGGGGCATATTTGGTGTGCTAGCATTGCTCCTTTTCTTGTAAGTGTGTAGGTGTTCCTCTTTTCGTAGGGCCTGGCTAGGCTCTTCTTTATGAGGCTCTTTAGGGCTTCTCTGACTTCTCTCTTTGAGATGCCTAGGGTTTTGAGGGGGCTGTGTATGGCTTGGAGAGGGATGTTCGCTGGTTTTCGACCTGTTGCGAATCCCACTTTCCTGTATATGGCGCAGAGGATTAGGGTTTCGATTTCTGTCAGGTCTTCTATTGCATTCACCCCGCGTTTCTATGCTGGTTTGTGCAACTCTATTAGTATTTGCGCAACATCAGTTAATGCGCAAACATTTAAGCCATCTAGACATGTAACCCTTGTAGTGAGTGTGGGGATGAGATTGGAGGAGGCCATGGAAGTCGTCATCCTTGGGAGGCCTTACCTGCAAGTGGTGCTCCCTCTAGTCAAGACGAGGACCAGGAGCAGAAACCGCGTTTACGAGAGATACGTTATCAACGTGCCCCGCTGGCTCGGCGAAAAACTCAACCCCCGCGGCGAGAGGAAGGTCTTCGTACTAGCCTACATCACCAAACCCTGGATACACCAGCTACTCCCCCTAGACCCCGACGACCCCATATACACTAGGCTACCCGAAGAGGCCAAGACGGAACTCTACTACCAGGGCCGAGATCCCACGGCGAAGCCCAAGAGCCGGGTAGTCTACATAGCCGCCGAAGAGGAAGAAGTCAAACAACTAGGCCTAGACCCCGAGAAACCCATAACATTAAGAGACATAGTAGAAGCCGTGCTGGAGAAGACCGTGAAAGAGAGGGCACTGGTTGGGCAAGTGAGCCAAGCCTAGCCTCTGGCTCTCGGAAATGCGGGCTGAGAAGGGGCTCTGCCCCTCTATGGTGCGGCCGCCGGGATTTGAACCCGGGATCGCCGGCTTGGGAGGCCGGCGTCCTAGTCCAGGCTAGACGACGGCCGCCTCCATAGGTGTCTATACTGTCTGTGCGGGCTTTAACGGTTCCGGTCTCCCGGGTCGGTTGGTTGTCATTTGTTGCGTTTCTGCAGGTTTTTAGCCGGCAACCCGTATTACCTTGTCCTGGTAGTACCTGTGTATTGGGAGGGACCCTCTCGGGAGATGGGGAGAAAGGGAGTCTCCCGAATCGTGGGATGTGGTGAGCCGGAACACCTTATCCCTGGGAGGGTCCCTCGTGGAGCCTGGTGTCTCGGGGATGAGCGGGAGGTTTATTGTAGTTGGCCTGGGCAACGTTGGGCTACGCGTCCTATGGGACTTGACGCGTCATGGCCATGAGGTTGTGGGTGTTGATAGTAGTTATGAGGCTGTGGAGCGCGCGCGTAGCATGGGTTTGAACGCGGAGCTCGGGGATGTAGCGGCCGTCTCCAAGCTGGCTGGGAGGATTGGCAGGGTTGACGCTGTCGTGTCGGCGTTGCCCGGGGCTATAGGGTTCAACGTGGTTAAGAGCCTGGTCGAGCTGGGGTTTAGCGTGGTCGACGTCTCATTCTTCCCGGAGGACCCGTGGCCCCTGCATGAGCTGGCCCTGAGCAGGGGGGTTACAGTCGTTGTTGACGCTGGCATAGCGCCTGGCCTCTCCAATTTCCTGGTGGGGGCTGGCGTTCGCCGCACGGGTTCGAGGCATGTGAGGATTTTCGTGGGAGGAATCTCCGCCAGGCCCGATAGCAATCCCCTGGGCCTTGCGGCCACGTGGAGTACTGAGGATCTCTTGGAGGAGTATCGTAGGCCGGCTAGGTATATTAGGGATGGGAGGGTGCACTCGGTCTCCCCGCTTGAGGCGACGCCTGGCCAGGTGGAGGTTCCCGGCGTTGGCGTGCTAGAGTATTTCCCCACCGATGGCCTCAGGACGCTTCTCAAGACGTATGGCGACATGGAGTTCATGGCGGAGTACACGCTTAGATGGCCGGGTCATCTTAACTTGATGAAGACCCTCGCGTCCCTGGGCTTCCTCGGGGACCAGAACATAAGCGTCCAGGGATGCGTTATAACCCCTAGGGCTTGCCTGGCGTCCGTCCTCAGGAGCGGGTTGCGTGGCGTCAGGGATATCGTCGTCCTCATGGTCGAGCTATCTAACGGGGAGGGGACCCTCAGGTTTAGGAGCGTTGTCAAGTCCGACGAGAACTGGTCCGCTATGTCGAAGGGGACCGGCTCGTTCCAGGCGGTGGTCGCCGAGCTACTCCATGAGGGTAGGCTGGGGCGCGGCCTCGTGGTCCCCGAGGAGATTGGGAGGGACCCCGAGCTCGCCTCCAGCGTTATGAGGAAGCTCTCGCTGAGGTCCATACACGTGCTAGAGGACTAGTCCATGAAGGCCTCTAACCCCCTTTTATCCGAGTCGCTGGCCTCCGGTAGTTTATCCGCGTCCTCCCTCCTACCCAGGAACTCTAGTATAGCCCTCACAGTGGCCGACCCAATCCCGGGTATCCTAGCCAGTTCCCTTGGATCGGCTAGGGCTAGCTCGTGCAGGGACCTATAGCCGGCCTTATAGAGGCGTCTAGCCCTCACCCTGCCTATCCCGGGTATAGCGACCAGGGGTAGGAGTTCCTCTTTCACCCCATGCTTTATCCTCCTAGCCAGCACCCTGAGTTGCTGCGAGACCTCCATGGAACCCCTAGCTAGTAGCTGGACGACGTCGGCTAGGGAGGACGCGATCCACTCGCCCGTCTCCACGAGGGAGGCTAGATCGCCTGGCCCCACATTATACCTCTCGGACAGCTCCTCGTCCCCCACCTCATCGATCCAATCCTTTAGGAGGAACGTTACCTTGATTCTCCGGAGTTCCTCGGGCCCGAACCAGTCTATCAGGTCGGTTAGGTCGAGGGCGTCCTCTATGCTTCTATCCATCAAGTAGTCCTCCTCCCGCCTGGAGACGGGGAGCGTTATCATGTCGGGCGACGACGCGATCATGTATAGGAGTATATCGGTCGTGTACCTCTTCGCCCTCCCCAGTATATTGTTCACTATGGGTATGTTGGCCGGGTCAAGGTATCGCTGCGATACGGTATGGCCTAGGGGAGTCGCGGAGAGGAGTCCATCTTCCTCCTGGACTAGCCCCCACTCCACCAGGTTCCCCAGGGACTTCTCCGCGACAGGAGCCACCCTCCCGGGACCCTCCAGGTAGCTGTGGAACGTCTTCGAGATAAACTCCATGATCTCTCCCCTGGTGGAGGCTAGGCCCGAGTCCAGGATGCCTAGTATGACGTGTCTCAGACTCTTCACGTTGGACAGTTTGCTCGTGACGCGCTCAAGCTCCCCATACACATAGTAGTCCATCAATTCCTCTATCCCGTCTCCCCTGGAGGCTACGATAACTGCGTCGCCAACCTCGTCGTATCCCGGGCGCCCCGCTCTACCGGCCAGCTGTTTATACTCGTAGACTGCAATGGGCCTCCTCACCCCCGCCTCGAACCTATAGTACTCCTCGACCAACACCAGCCTAGCGGGAAGGTTCACTCCGGCCGCCAGAGTCGGCGTCGCATGTATGACGGCTATTCCGCCGCTCCTGAAGCCCTTCTCGACCAGCCTCCTCTGGGTATTCGATAGCCCTGCGTGGTGAAAGGCGACGCCACTCTTGACAAGATCTGCGAGCTTCTCGCGTAGTTGCAGGGGGCCGTCGCTCCGGCGTATCGCGAGGGCAATCTCCCGGGCCGTCTCCCTATCGTACTGGAGAGCGCCTTCCAGTGTCTTTGCAGTCTTCTCGGCTAGCGAGACGACTCTCCTCCGAGACTGGGAGAAGACTAGTGCCTGGGCTCCCTCCTTTAGGTAGTGGTATAGCGGGTTGATGTAGGGTAGGGGGGACAGGATTTTTACACGGCTCTCTGATCCGTTGGAGAACACTATCCTCTCATCCTTGTAGACCCCCTCCTTCAGGGGGACAGGGCGCCAGTCGAGGGTTATGGCGCGTGCATTCATCCACTCGGCTAGCTCGTTGATATTGGGTATGGTCGCCGAGAGGCCTATTAGTTGGGGGTCCTTGCCGGCGTATAGTATCCTGGTTATTAGGGATTCCAGTATTGGCCCCCTCTTCTCGTCGCCGATGTAGTGTAGCTCGTCTATGACAGCCACGGATACCTTGTCCATCATATCCGGCCTGTTCCTTAGTATACTGTCCAGCTTCTCGTAGGTGGTCACAAGCAGGTTCGCGTCCTTTGGACCACTGGCCAGGTTGCCGACTTCTATCCTAGCCTTCACGCCTAGGCTGCCGAGCTTCGAGAATAGACTCGCTTTTTCATACGCTATGCTCCTGAGAGGAGCAGTGTATACCGCGATGCCCTGGGGGTTGTCGTGTAGGGAGTTCACGATCCCGATCAGTCCTATGAGGGTCTTACCGCTGGCCGTGGGCGTCGAGACTATTAGGTTCTCGCCGTGCTCGACGCCGAGATCTAGCGCCCTTTCCTGCGGTGGGTAGAGGTTCTCTATGCCTAGTAGCCTCAACAGTCTTTCCGTTGCCTTCCTCAATGGTTGCCGGCACCTTTCCCGGGGGGCTTATACCTACTCTACCACGCGGTAGCAGCCGGTCTTAGGCCTGTAGATTAGGCCCTCGCGGTAGAGCTTATATAGAGTATCCCTTATCTTCTCCTTGTCGAGGTTCGTTGACTCCTGTACTTGTTTTATGATTTCGGATTCCTGCACGCATTCCTTGTCGCTTTCAAGCATTTTTATCGTATCTACTATGATCGTGGAGAGCCTTATCTGGTGCCTGCTCTTCCCCGTCATGATTATACTGGCGTCTATTTCTCCCGTCTCGGTCATGCCCACGCTTGATAGGTAGCTCATTGTGATTCTGATGGCTTCAGCCGCATCCTCTACCGTTACCTCGTCTTTCAGCGCCATCTTTGCGTGGGCTTCTGCGATCCGTATTATGGCTTCGAGCTGTCGGGCTGTTATGGGTACGGGTGGGCTTTTCTCGTGTGCGACGGCCATGTTCCTCATGTAGACGAAGAACTCTTCTATCAGCTTCTTAGCGTTGGGACTGATCTTAGGCTTCACGTATCTCCTGGCATAGATGATGTATTTCTTTAGGAGGCTGGGTTCTATCTCCATCTTGAACTTCTCAATGTTACTATGAGCCTCAAGTATATACCTAGCCAGGCGCCTGTCCTTCTCCAGGCTCGGCTTATCCCTAATGACGAATATCAAGTCGAACCTCGATATTATAGTCGGCTGCAAGTTCACGTTATCAGTGAAGGTCTTGTCCTCCAGGTATATCCCGAACTTAGGATTACCAGCGGCCAGTATACTGGCCCTAGCGTTAAGCCTCGCCACGATCCCCGCCTTCGAGATGCTTATAACCTGCTGCTCCATCGCCTCGTGTATAGCCACTCTGTCCTCAGGCCTCATCTTATCTATCTCGTCGATAACCGCCACCCCGCCATCGGCCAGGACGAGGGCCCCTGCCTCCAGGTAGAACTCGCCAGTCTTACTATCCCGGACAACCGCCGCCGTCAAGCCGGCTGCCGTCGACCCCTTACCACTGGTGTACACTGCCCTGGGCGCGATCCTGGCAGCCGACTGTAGTAGCTGTGACTTGGCGACTCCGGGATCTCCTACGAAGAGTACATGTATGTCTCCTCGTATCCTGGTTCCATCGGGCATAGTCTTGGGTACTCCGCCGAATAGTGCCAGCGCTATCGCCTCCTTGAGATCCCAATGACTGTATATGCTTGGAGCTATGCTGGCGATTATCCTCTCACGTATCCAGGGGTCTCGGGCCAGCTCCTTTATCCTCTCCTCGTCTTCCCTGGTAATCGTTATCTCCTCTAGAGCCTTCTCCGATACCCGCATACTATTCGCTTCAAGGTAGATCTCGTATAGGGGGCTTGTGGTAGAGGTCTGCTCTAGCCTGGGAATACCGACAAGCGTGACTCTATCCCCCGGCCGGGCCGAGTCGACTAGGTCGTGCGTCAAGTGTATCTCGATACTCCTCGGCATCTGCCCTCCGGGGACGTCCTCCGGCCTCTCCTGCAGGGTTATCTTCTGCCAGTCTATGTACCTTGACTTCTCCTTTAATAGCAGGAATTTCCCTCCGCCCTCGCCGCATATGGGGCATATAGAGGGTTTCTCGATTCTATCACCCACAGACTCGTCTCCTGGGGGCCACTCGAACTCGCCCCCGCATTTCTCGTGGCGGAATACGGCTTTCACCATCTTACTCCTAATCGGGTGCATGCGCGTAACAATACCCTCAACCTGTACCAGCTTCCCTACGAGCTCGCTCCGAATGTTCCTTATCTTTACCGTCTCGAAGAGGCCGTAGATCCTGGCTATGAACTTCTTCTTCTCAGCGTATTCGGGGTCTTCGAGCTTGACTAGCTCCCTTATGGCTTCCCCCGCCTCGCGTAGGACCTCGGAGGGATTGTCTATGAGCGCTTCTGCCAGCTCGGTGTTGTACCTGTATAGGTCTGAGAAGTCTATGGGTAGGCTCTGGAGGTCGAAGTTTATCATCCGCCTCAACCGCTCCATGTACTTGAAGCGGCCGTGCTCGTCCCTGAAGTTCTTGATAAAGTCTTTGAACATGTCTCCATAGCCGGCTGAGGGCTCCTCGTATCCCACTACCTCTGTCAAACCCCTGTCACCTCTTGAAGATCCCAGTGATGTACTCCTTCCACATCCTGGTGATCTCGTTCACGCCGGTGTAGACGAGGTTTTCCTCCGGCGTCATCCTATCCCTGAGTTCCTCGCCTGAGGTCAACGCGAGCCTAAGTATTTTCACGAGCCTAGTCTCCGCCAGTTCCACCAGGTTCTTCTCCAGGATTTCCCTGTCTCTTAGTAGCATGTGTGTGGGATGCTCTTGGATGAGCTTGTTCAGCTCTTCCACGAGTTCCCTGGCTTTCAGGTAGAAGTCGTTGGGGAGCGGGGTCAACTGGTTGGCGGCCGCGCGCCTCTTCTCCCTGTAATGGTAGGTGTTCACGGTATCGATATCGAGCTTCTTGTCCTTAACCTCTACTAGGCCGTTAGCCTCTAGGAGGCGTGCCTGCCACCTGGGCAGGTCTAGCTCGTCACCCCGCCTGGCGTTGACCCTCCCCGCCGGTGTTGGTAGCCCGTGGTAGTTCCTCAGGAACACTACTCTCACGTTCCGCGTCTCATAGTCGAGTTGTATCAGCTTCAGGCGCTCGTCTAGTTTCAACACTCCTCCCGATTACAGGTTGTTAATGCCGGGAGTTGATATAGGGGGTTGAACGCTATTCGCCTTATTAGGGGTAAATAGGGTTATCCTATATGAATAGATTCGGGATGCTTGGGTGGACCAGTATTGGATTCGATATACGAGTTGCTTTGGGTCGAGAAGTACAGGCCGAGGAGTCTCAGCGAGATAATAAACCAGGAGGAGGTCGTGGAGCGCCTGAAGAAGTTCGTTGAGATGAAGAACATGCCCCACCTACTCTTCGCGGGGCCCGCTGGCACAGGTAAGACCACAGCCGCCCATGCCCTTGCCCACGATCTCTACGGGGAGGGTTATAGGCAGTACATGCTGGAGTTAAACGCTTCCGTGTCGAAGCACACGCCCATCCCAGTTAAACTTAATAATAGTATTAAATTAGTCACTTTCGAGGAACTGGATAGGATCTACTTCAGCAACCCTGCCAGAGTACTTAGAAACGACCACGGAGAATATGTAAACCTAGCCGACCACGGTCTAGAAGTCCTAACTATAAATAAGAGAACCTGGAGGTTGGAGTGGAGAAGAATATCCTGGCTCATCAGGCATAGGGTATCGAAGATCCTGCGGGTAAGGATTGCTGGAGGCCGATACATAGAACTAACCGGTAACCACTCGGTGATGGCTTTCAACGAGGAGGGAGACCTCGTAGAGAGATCAGCGGCGGAGTTAAGGCCAGGAGACTATCTAATCTCCATCGATAGGGCCCTCCCGGGGTACAACAAGCCCATAGCTAAGGAGGGGAACTATGGGATCCGGGATCACGCCATAATTGCACTAGTGGGATCCCACGGGGGTTCCACGGTCACCGAGATAACCATGGGGTCCCTCAGCTACACGAGGGCGAACAGCGTTGAGCACGGGTTCCTACCAGTCGAGCCCTTCATCAAGTTCCTCGAAGAGAAAGGCTATACCGCAGCGTATGACTTAGAATATAAACTAAAACCCCAGCTTCACAGTGGCTTGATACCCAAATCTAGGGCCCGAGAGATTCTAGCCTCCATCGATGATGACCCGTTACCGTCAAATGAGAGGGAGAGGATGAGGGTGCTAAAGCGCCTAGCGTACTCGGATCTACACGTGGTAAGGATCGAATCAATAGAACTAGTAGACTACAATGATTACGTCTACGATGTATCAGTACCCGGCAACAATATGTTCTTCGCCGGACACACACCTGTTCTACTCCATAACTCCGATGAGCGCGGAATCAATGTTATAAGAGAGAAGGTGAAGGAGTTCGCGCGAAGCCGAACTCCACCCGAGATCCCATTCAAGATAGTCCTACTCGACGAAGCCGATAACATGACCGCGGACGCCCAACAGGCCCTGAGGCGTCTAATGGAGTTATATAGCGCTAACACGAGGTTCATCCTAATAGCCAACTATCCGTCGAAGATAATAGATCCGATACAGTCTAGGTGCGCTTTCTTCAGGTTCCAGCCCCTAAAGAAGGACGATGTAGTCAACAGGCTGAGGTATATCGCGGAGAACGAGGGGGTGGACTACGACGAAGAAGCCCTGGAAACAATCTATGAGATAAGCGAGGGCGATATGAGGAAGGCAATCAACATCCTACAAGCGGCAGCCGCGATTGGCAAAGTCACGGTAGATGTTGTATTCAAGGTTGTGGGGCTGGCTAAACCCAAGGAAGTCCGTGAAATGCTAGAACTAGCGCTCAAAGGAGACTTCGTCGCCGCGAGAAACCTAATGAGGAAGCTCATGATAGAATATGGACTGAGCGGGGAGGACCTCATCAAGCAGATACATCGAGAGGTCATGGGCACCGAATTGAATATACCCGAGGAGGCCAGGGTCCTCATAGCAGACTACGTGGGAGAGATACACTTCCGGCTCGTTGAGGGTAGCGATGACGACATACAGCTAAGCGCCTTCCTAGCATGGCTAAGCCTACTCGGGCCTAGACTCGGTGTAGAATCTTGATCGCACACGGGAGAGCAAAACCGAACATCCCCTGGATAATAAAGTACAGGCCGAGAACAGTAGACGAAGTAGTAAACCAGGATAACGCCAAGAAAAAGCTACTAGCGTGGTTCAAACAGTGGGTCTCCGGGAAACCCCCGGCGAAGAGAGCCGTACTCCTCTACGGGCCTCCCGGAGTCGGCAAGACGAGCCTAGTAGAAGCGATAGCTAGGCAATTCAAATTCGAGCTACTGGAGCTAAACGCGAGCGACTATAGGTCCGCAACAGCCATACGTAGGACCGTTGGCGTAGCCGCTAACAAGAAACCGCTCTACGGAAGAGGCATAATAATCCTCCTAGACGAGATAGACGGCATAGCCCCCAGGGAGGATTCCGGTGGTCTAAAGGCGCTGCTGGAGATAATACCGCATACAACCAATCCCATAGTCATGACGGCTAACGATCCTTGGAAAGAGCAACTGAGGCCCCTACACCAGCAGGCAGAGCTCATACAGTTCAAACCCCTCTCCGTCACCCAAGTGATGGCCGTTCTCCAAAGGATATGCGACTTGGAGGGCTTAGAGTGCGAGAGAGAGGCTTTAAGGTATATAGCCGAGATCGAGAAGGGGGATGTGAGGGCCGCTATAAACGATTTACAGGCCATCGCGGAGGGTTACGGTAGAGTAACGCTCGGCATCGTCAAGCTAGTGATTAGGGGCAGGGATAAGAAATCTGATATATTCGTCACGTTAAACCAGATATTCTACTCGAACAAGTTCTGGCGGTCACGGATGGCGTTATCCAATAGCGAAGAGGACTACGAGACTGTAATCGCCTGGTTAAACGATAACATCCCCCGGAAATACGAGGATCCGAGGGACGCCTATAGGGCATTTGACGCGCTGGCACGTGCGACGATCATGCTTAACAGGGCCAAGTTCAAGACAGCATGGTCGCTGTTAACCTATGTTTTCAGCCTAGCAGGCCCCGGAGTCACATTTGCAAGGAAGTACTCTCCCATAAGCAAGGCTAGGTACGCTTACCCCGATAGAATAAAGATGATGGCCCGGCTACGCGAGGTCAGGGAGATCCGGGAGTCGTTGGCGTCTAGGTTATCAGAGAGAGTACTGGTATCTCGCCGACTTGTCAAAACAGAGATACTACCATTTCTCTTCATAATATTCCGAGAGTCAGAGGATCCGGTACCTGCGGCCCGACTAGCACTAGGATACGGCCTTGACAGAAGGGAAGTAGAGTTCCTAGCGGGCCACAGGTCAGGCGAGATACTATCGGCTATCGAGAAGATAAAGCGGTCTAGAAGGGATTTAGTCGAGAAAAGGGAGTCGAAGGCCGAGAAACGAGAAGAGCCCGAAGAGGGGGCCGGCAAGCGTAGGACTAGGGCTAGACGAGGTAGGCGTCCAGCTTCGAGTACCCTGGATTCATTCTTCTCGTGAATGCTTGACTTTCTTCAATACCCTTATCGACTCTATCAATGTATAGGGGTACTGGCCCTTTTCATCCTTCTCGTACTTCTTTACCATATCCCATATGGTCAAAAGCGCGGCGGCCACACCCGTGAGAGCCTCCATCTCGACACCAGTCTTGTATACTGCTTTAACCCCGACCTTGACCCGGACCCGGTCATCTTCATAGTCGAACTCTACGTCTACATGTTGTATGGGTATAGGATGACAGTATGGTAGGATGTCTGGAGTTTTCTTTACCGCCTGTATGGCGGCTATCTTGGCTGCTTCCTCGACGTTTCCCTTCTCTACTTTATTATCTAGGATCAACTTTACAGTATCCGGTCTTAGTCTTATGTATCCCTCCGCCTCGGCTATTCGAACCACAGACTCCTTGCCCGAGATATCAACCATGCCTCTCTTCATTATCAACCCCACTCCATAGCCTCTCCAGTTCTTCAAGTAGCTTTCGGGTGGCGTTTATCCTTGGATCGCCTAGGTTCACCTCGTAGAGTCTCAACCGCCCGTATGTATGTTCATGTACTATGCCCAACTCGACTAGCCTGTCCAGGTGGGCCTTGACTAGTCTATATGGTAGCTTTGTTTCTCTTATGATCCTTGATATATTGGCTTGGCCCTCTTTCAATAGGAATCGTAATATCCTGAATCTCCCCTTGCTCTCGAAGAGTTCTTCGAGGTCCATTAAAGTGTCCCTCTAGGGTAGCCTCTTTTTGAGGATCTCTTCTATTACTTCGACTAGTGGCTTTGCAGGTATATCGGTTCTTAGCCTTATGATTGAGGTTCTCCCCCTCATTCCCTTCCCCGAGGGCCTGACATCGAGCAACTGTATACTTTTCAGGTTATTTATATAGATATTGAATTGTGTATGTGCTCTCGGCGCCTCTCCGTAGAGCTCTGACAGCTCATTATATAACTGCCGTAGCCTGCCTGTTGTGAGCCACTCGCCCTCCTCTACCGTATGTTTGGCTACAGCTAGTAGGACAAGTAGTTCATGGGTGCTCAAGCCTTCTAAGTCACTTATACTGACGTTAGCGATCGAGTCTAACGAAAGGGCGTGGCGCACGTGTTCTGGAGTTATTCTATGGGATCCCTCGTATTCGGCTTGCTCCGCGGCACTGTTCAGCGCGTTTATTGCACGTCTAGCGTTACCGTCCTTCAAACCTGTACCGTCGACCCCATAGTGTTCTGCTATCATGTACAGTATCTCGGGGGTCCACGTGCCCTCGTAGAGAGAGATCTCGGCCCGTTGTTCGAGTATCTCGTAGAGCTCCTCGACCGTGTACGGCTTCAAGTGTAACCGGAAGTTGATCTGTGACTCGATCTGGGGCATCTTGGACCGTAGTTCGCTGAGGACGAGGTAGTCCGATGCAACTAGGATATAGCTTATCCGAGGTACTCCATCTGGCGGCGGCACTTGTTCGTATATCCTTAGTAGCGAGTACAGGTAGGCGTCGTCTACTTTAGGTGATTTGATTAGGTTCTGGAACTCGTCTATTGTTACGAGTACATAGTAATTCTTCTCGTACACATAGTCTACAATGGTCTTTATGGCTTCCAGTGTCGAGGAGCCCTTTATATTGATCTTGGGGCTGAGCTGGCTTGCTATTATAGCCAGTATCTCGTGAAGTGATGGGGCAGAGTATACGTTTACGTATATGAACTTATACTTGATCCCGTGTCTGGCCGCGAGCTCCGAGATTTTAAGCCCGGAGTATTTCGCGACCGTTGTCTTTCCTATACCGCTTCGACCCGGCGAACCGAATATTGCGGCGACGTCGCCAGCCCTCCCTTCAGAGAATCTAGCGAAGACCTTCTTGGTTAAGAGTGTTGCCTCTTTTCTCCTAACCCTTAGCTCTGAGGGTATATAGAGTTCTGCGAGGGCGTTCCTATCTTTGAAGATGGTACTCTCTTCGACGAGCCCCATACGATATCACTTCCGGCCAGCTATAATACATTGTATCCATCCACTCTGGAAGTAATCAGTACTACTATATTTCAGTATCGTATCCTACGAGGAGACAGCCGTAACCGCACTTCTTAGCATCGCCCCAGGAGGCTAGAACCAGATCGTCTACACCCTCAATATCTATAATGAAACTACTACTCCGATCTAACTTCACGTTCAATTTATTTAATATTATATTTTTTCTAATATATTTTTTTGATTTTCCCCTGAGCGCGACTATTAATCTTACCGGAGACCGGATGCGGCTAGAGGCTAGTCTCGAAGCTATTATAGACTCTACATCAGTTTCCTCTACACTAGCACAAATCTTTGGAACAACAAGGCGGGATGCAAAAGAGAACCTATAATCTCTAACCACATCTAAGATAGTACGTTTATAATTTGTCTCGCTACCCATCACCAGGTACACGCCGGGAAACGGCGTCGAGCGGACATAACCCCCTAGCACAGCAGCTAGATCCCACGCCTCCTCCAAGCACCACTTATCCCTCTTAGGCTTGGCTATGACGACTGCCGCCGGGCATAGGGGCATACCTTTCTCAACGGGCATACACTGCACCTAGGCTTCTTCGCCTTACAATACCTCCTGCCGAGGGCTATTAGTAGGCGATGAGCTTCTTCTGCGTTATCTGCTCCAAAGAATTCGAGAAGTTTCCTGGAGACCTCGTCGTACGTGGCTTTTTCACCGGCCAAGCCCCATCGTCTGGCTATCCTAAAGGCATGGGTATCTACTGCGAAGTACGGTGCTTTGTGTACGAGCTGGAGGAAGACGTCGGCTGTTTTCTTGCCTATGCCTGGTATTGACAGGAGCCATTTTCTTAGCTCTCCAGGCTCCGTCTTGACTAGGAAGTCTTCTCCGACCTCACAGATTTTTTCAGATAATATATATATTGTTTTAGCTTTTTGTCTATATAGTCCGGCTGGCTTAATCGCGTCCTCTAGGCTCTTGATATCGTGGCTAAGAACGTCGTTGCATCTAGTCCCGATTTTCTCAATAAATCTATTCAATGCTTTTATCGAGTTTTTATCAGAGGTATTTTGACTCAATATTATTGATACAAGTAATAGAAAAGGGTTGTCTTCTATTCTCCTCGCAACCAGGACAACGTAGTCCTCATCCCTAACTGGAAGCGTTTTTCTCATAATATCTAGTATCTCTTTACCACTAGCTTCTATCATTTCCACACCCTCAACATAATTAGGAATAGCATTGAAAGGGATAATATGGTGCAGGAAGATGGAGGGATGCCCTGGATTCAAGCACCTGGAACACACAGCCGATGTGCTAATAGAGGCCAGCGGGAGAACGCTTGAGGAGGCATTCGAGCAGGCCGGGCTAGGAGTCTATGAGGTCGTAACAGATACTTCCAGGGTGCAACCAAAAGTGAGAATAGACATAGACATCACAGGAATGGATCTTGAGAACCTACTCTATAGATGGATCGAAGAGCTACTAGTCAATACAGACAGCGAGGGACTAGTCTTCTCCCTATTCAGGGTCTGCAGGATAGTGGAGGGAGAGGAAGGTTACCGTATAGTTTCAAGCGTGTGGGGGGAGCGCTTCGACCCAGAAAGACATGAGGAGAGGACTATCGTAAAGGCCATGACCTACTCCCAGATGAGCATCGGGAAACGTGATGGATGCTGGGTTTTAAGATTCGTTGTAGACATATAGGTTAGTGAGGCTATCCTGCTAGAGTCTTCCTTAACTTATCCATGCAAACCTGACAATAGTAGGGAGGCTTTTCGTCTAACTCCTCCAGGCTGTTGCTGTATCTCATAACGCATTGGTTCCGGCAATGTGTTAAACCGGCTAAGTGGCCAAACTCGTGGAGTATTAATTTCAGGAGCCTTTCAAGGTAAAGACCATGGTTTGCATAATCAATTATCCTTTTTGAATAGATGGTCGCCACTCTAAGCCGCGGCGTCGCGAGGCCAAATACAAAGTTTAAGTTGTTGACATAGCCATCGCCGTTAACTATACCTATAAGGTAAACTCCAGGGGACCGCAGTATATTGCTGTATTTACTATAGAGGTATCGATTTACGTTTTCAGCGTTGTATTGCATTCTGCTGGTATTGTACAGGTCTAGAGGCAGCATTAGGACAGATCCGGGCGTTACCACCTGAATAGGTCCGGGCATCGCGTTTATAATCGCGTCCTTCAGATACACTATTTCATACATAAACGACTTATTTATAGATTGTAATATTATTATTGTCATCGTCTCAACCATAAGTACCTAGTTGGGAGCAAGGAATTTATCTACCAGCCATGGTATTCCCTAAACTGGCCGCCGTGGGCCGCCGTAGCTCAGCGGGAGAGCGCCCGGCTGAAGACCGGGCGGTCCGGGGTTCGAATCCCCGCGGCGGCACCACTCAACCGAGCTATACCCTTTACTCTAACTCAAGTCGTAACTGCTCATTAACAAGGTCTCTGACAACTGGTGGCTCGTTTGGCAGTTTCCCGAGCAGATTCTCCGGCACATCTAATATATCATCATTTATTAACATTAAAATGGTCTTATAAGCTGTATATGCTAACAGAACCGGGTCAAACACGAGGTACCGAGCCTTATATATATCCTTTATCATATTATATATTAGTAATAATTCTGATTCATCAGCTATGACTAGTTTATCACCATCACCTCTATAAATAATATCAAGTATCTTATACGCTATACGTTTATTAATTAACATATATATGGCATCATGTTCCTCAAAGAAGAATACAGACCCCCACTTTTCGTTTTTGGCGCGTATAACGTCAAACCCCAGTATCGGTTCTCTATCGCTGGCGATCAAGATATATATGTTATTTATTTCTATTATAGGCTTCGTAATAGTTTTAATAAATGATTCAAGAAGAAACATGCTTTTCTCTGGATAGTCGCTGGCTTCCATGGGGATAGCTGGTCTCGCAGGTTCATAGGAGGATACAATACGTCTAGCGAGGCGGATCGATATCTTATCAATTACTAATATCAGCAGAATAAAAATGCTTGAAACGAGTAATAATACATTCCGGCTGATATTAATCCCTGCAAGTAGTCCAGCAACATGTAAAGCCAGCGCGAAGATTATCCCTGCAACGAGAGCGAGAACACCGCGTGTAGGGACAGCGAATCGCCCCGTCCTAGCCACCCCATTCCATCCATAGAATCCGGGGGTCACGGGATTAAAGAAAAGTTTCCTATCCGGGCTCAAGCCAATCGAGTAGAGTAGACTTCTTTCTAATGAATATGGGGACTACCCGACGGTTAACGGGTAACGCCACATTGTACACTCTAATCCCTTTTAGCAAGGCGAAAGGCCTACCCCTGTGTGCATGCCCATGTATCGCTATATCTGGCCGCGTCTCGATCAACACTTGCTCCATTTTCGGCGAGTATATTTCGGGCCAGATCGTTTTTGGCTCGCCGATTATCGTCGCTTTCGTCAATGCATAATGAGAGACTAGGACTACATAGTCCGCTTCACTCTTGGCTCTTACAATTAATTCCTTTATGACTCTAGGCCTTTCTTCATAAACCCGCTTTAGCCATGGCATGTGTCTCCTTTGCCACCTGGTCGGTCTTTCGAGGGCGCCTCTCGTCCCGATGAAGGCGATCCGCTTGTCGCCGCATTCGAAGACTTTGTAATCGTCGTCTAGCCATGTTACATGGGGGTATTTCTTTTTGAAGTCGGAGGTCCTATCATGATACTCCTCGTTACCGAAAACAGATATAATATTTATATTATTAAATTTATTTTTAATTAAATCGAAAACGGCGCCAGCCGCATCAACATCACCCTTATCAACGATATCACCGGCCAACACGAAGAACGACGCTCCATAACCATACTCTGAGAGGACCTTTCTAAACAAACCCAGGAGGCGTGGGCTGTGGATGTCGCTTGACGCTGCTATGGGGGCCTCAGTGCTACAATGGTTCTCCACTACAGTCAGCCTGCCCATCGGTCCTCACTGGCC
Organism: Thermodiscus sp.; assembly: GCA_035615875.1. Lineage (GTDB taxonomy): Archaea > Thermoproteota > Thermoprotei_A > Sulfolobales > Acidilobaceae > Thermodiscus. The sequence continues at coordinate 17,079 of WWDN01000042.1, forward strand.
CAATGGTAAATGCAGGGCCAGCGAGAGTATAATGGCTTAACCAGCCACGGGGGGGGATCTACGCCTTACTCTACCGTTTTGACCAGAGCCTTATTGAGTGCGCCAGTAAGAGACATCATGATAGCGCTAGCCAGGTGCAAGGGCGTTGCGGTGTCGAGTCTATACTCCCACCCCATACAGTCGGCAAATACTTGTAGAAGACTCGGATCGATCTCTTTTTCCTCCCCGCCTAGAAGCGAGCTAATGGCGTAGACCAACAAACTATAAACTGCATCCGGCCCCAGGCACTCTGTCAATTCGAGTATATCAACTAGGGGGTGTGAGACTATACTGCTAGCATCGCCTATGATGCCCTCCTTAGCTTCAAAGAGTAGCAGATCGTAAATGTCGGCCGCTTTGAACAAGGGGTCCCTCGGATCCCCGGCCACAACGGCTATCGAGACGAGTGAAACGAAGAGATCAGACAACTTCTCATACCATTCACCAGAATAGCCCTCCCCCACGCCTGGCGCCGCAACCGTTGTTCCTATACTCTCGTTAAGCTTGTCTTCGACCGACAATTAATCCACCCACCAGGAAATGCTAGCCCCGGCCCCTCAAGGAAGTATAAGCATGGTAATACCGGGGTGGTCTGCTGGACTAGGAATCTTCATCGGAGACCCTCTGTGAAGTCCGGGTTCTTATCTTCATCCCGGTAGACGGTATTTGCTACCGTGGTTTCGTGCAGGGCCAAACCTCCCGGTACCGCTTCACGACGTCAATAAACTTCTTGGCCCTGTCCACGCTCACCACGTTCTCAGTCCTGCCCCCTAGCTTAACCGATGTCCCCACGATGAAGCCGTCTGACAGCCTCCAATATTCCCCGAGGTTTTCCGTGGTAATACCGCTTCCAACGAGGAGCAAGACATCTCTACCCTTAAGCGCCTTCTTGATCCGAGACACATAGTCCTTAGAGGGTACACTGCCTGTCCGTGCACCAGTTACAATCACACCCTTTACCGCGAATCCGGCTCTCGACAAGCACTCCACGACTAGGTCTTCTGGGCCCGCTTTCTCTAGGAGGGGCCAGCTGTGTTTCACGTTTATGTCGGCCAATATATTCAGCGCCCCCGACTCTATTGCATCGTAGGCGTTCAGCTCCGAAAGAGCCTTGGCGAGAGCAGGAAGATTTGGCGATAGCATGCCTTCAACCGCGATTCTATACTCGCAAAGACTATTCACTCGGACAAACCCTGCCCCGGCGATGTATGCAGCGTAGACGGCCTCGTACCCGCTGTTACGGAGTATGTTTAAACCCACCGGTATGTCGACTTTCCTAGCTACTTCTCGCGCAATCGACGCCATAGAGGCGACTTCGCCTACACTCGCCTGCATAGAGTACGGCATGTCGCCGTAGTTCTCTATTATAACGGCGTCGAATCCGGCATCTCGGTACTTCCTAGCTTCCTCCACGGCATACTCATAGATCTCATCGATACTCCATTTGCGGCCAATCCGCCCGGGATAAAGCCTCCTCTTGTAGGCCGGCGACCCCGGTAGTGGAGGTAGGTGAACGACTCCTATGATAGGCTTGCAGGCATCGAAGACCAAGACGGTTTCACACCCCACAAACTCTTCCAACCACGTTTTACAGTAATCTCTACAAGTCAATAAAGATATGTTGAAGACTCGATTACTGTGTTACTGCTCCTCCTTCTTCAGGTTCCTTAACACCTCTAGGACTAGGCGGACTCCATAGCCCGGAGCGTGCCGTCCGGGCCAGTAATCTGGCGCGATGGACGCGGCCTCGCCGCCACCTATTCCGGGGCCGGCTATATCTAGGTGCGCGAATCTCTTCCCATGGCTGAATCTTTCTAGGAACAGGGCTCCGTATATGGCGCCGCCCCACCTGCCGCCAACGTTGCTTATATCGCCCAGTCTAGCGTTCTTGGTCAGTAGCGGCTTGTAGACGTCAGCCATCGGCAGGGGCCATAGTAATTCCCCAGTTTTCTCTGAGGCTTCTTTAAATGCTTCTTCGAGTTCCTTGTCCTTGGTGAATAGGGCTGCCATTAACGGTCCTAGCGCCACTACTGCGGCTCCAGTGAGTGTGGCCAAGTCGATGATTATATCTGCGTTCAATTCTTTCGCCGCGTAGGATATTGCGTCGGCTATCACAAGCCTGCCCTCAGCGTCGGTATGCCCTACATCCACCCGGGTGCCGTCCCACATCTTGATCACGTAGCTCGGCAGATATGCCTCTCCGTCTAGGGTGTTGATAGCCGCGGCTAGTAGACCATATAGCTCTATGTTGAGTCCGAGCTTTGAGGCCGCCCATATGATTCCTAGGACTGCCGCGCCACCAGCTTTATCAGCGTACATGTCGGTCATTGCGTGTCCCGGTTTAACTTGGATTCCGCCTGCATCGAAGACTAGGGTTTTCCCTACGAGCGCTATCTTGCCGGAGCCCTCTTTTCCTTCGCTTCCCTTGTAGTGTAGTATTATTAATCTGGGTTTGAAGCTGCTTCCACGCCCTACGTTTACTATGCCCCCGAAGCCCTCCTTGACTAGTTTCTCGTAATCAAATACTTCTACCTCGACGTTAGAGGTTTTCGAGAAGAGTTCCTTTACCTTCTCAGCTAATCTCTCGGGGTATAGATCGTTTGGGGGAGCGTTTGCCACATCTCTAGCTAGGAAGACGGCTTCGGCCAGCGCCTTTACATAAGTCTCGTCCACGTCTCCCGTATAATGGACTACTTTCAGCTTACTCTTCTTCTCATTCTTGAAGTATTCCAGGGTATATGAGCCTAGGAGGAAGCCGAGCAAGGCCTCGTTCGCCATGTCTTTATCAGCTATGTCATCTAGAACAACGACAACCTCCTCGTACTTGTCCAGGACCTGCTTTGCGGATTTTGCCATGGCACGTCGATATGATTCGTGGTCAGCCTTGTCTCCAACACCAACCAAGTATACTACCCTGCCATCGACGAGTAGAGTATATATCTCGCCTCTACCGGCTTTGAAAATCGACTCACCCGCTTTAGAGACGAGACCACCCGTCATATCGTCGAGCTTCTTCACGTACCCCTCGATAACTGGTTTCTTGTCCTCCTGGAGTACTGGTACTATAACTGGCTTCGCGTCATCAGTCCTAAACGGGTCGTCTAAAATCTTCCTTATATCGGGTGGGGACGTGTATATCATAGCCGGTCGCCACTGGAAAAACGTACATGTGCCTGGTTAAAGAGGTATGTAATTACATAAATAGGCGCTCTGTACCCGCATCTGAACTCATGGACCCGTGCCCGCCCGAGGCCGCGGCAACCCGCGGGGATATACCCTGTCGGTGAAGGCGGGTTTGCGCGTCGCCGTCTCCTACGAATACATGGTTAAAATTAACCCCTAGACTAGTACCCCAGATCTAACTGGTGCACTAGCTAGTATGGATCGAGTCGCTGTCATAGACTTCGGCGGCCAATACGCTCACCTAATCTCTAGAAGGCTACGAGAGCTTAACGTTTACACTGAGCTGATATACCCTGAGGATGTATCTGGGGTACTCGACGACTATTCAGGGTTCATCCTAAGCGGCGGCCCTTCAAGTGTATGGCAAGCAAGACACGACAGGATAGCCAGGGATGTAGTGGACTCGGGCAAACTCGTCCTAGGGATCTGCTATGGACACCAATTGCTCGCCAAGGTATTAGGTGGAGCCGTGGGACCCTCCCCTAAGCCAGAGTTCGGCCCTACACTAGTCAGAATACTCGACAGTAGGGAGATACTAGACGGGTTCCCGCCCAGGGTTAGGGTTTGGATGAGTCATAACGATGCCGTCTTAGACGCGCCCTCCGAGGCGAGGGTAGCCGCCACAAGTGAGGGAAGCCCTGTCGCAGCTATGTGGGTTGGCCACGTCTATAGCGTCCAGTGGCACCCCGAGGTTAAGCATAGCGAGCTAGGCAAAGAATTGCTGTCTAACTGGATTAGGATAGCCGGGATCAAGCGGGAATGGCGCCCAGGCGATATGATAGAAGCGTTAGTCAGAGAGGTTAAGGAGATTGTCGGCGACGAGAGGGCTATAGCCGCGGTGAGTGGCGGAGTGGATTCTACAGTAGCGACGGTTATAGCGCATAGAGCCCTAGGCGATAACTTGATCCCGGTCCTCATCGATCACGGGTTCCATCCTGAAGGAGAGGTCCAAAGGGTTACACGGTTCCTAAGGAGTATAGGGGTTGGCGTCCAGGTAGTAGACGCCTCGGAGGACTTCCTTGACGGTCTAGATGGCGTCGAGGACCCCGAGGAGAAGCGAAAGATCTTCGGCAGCATATATGCGAGAGTGTTTGAAGACCTAGCGGGAGAGTCGGGGGCCAAATACTTAGTCCAAGGCACTATCTACCCCGACATAATAGAGTCGGGGGCGCGGAAAGGAGCGGACGTCATAAAGAGCCATCATAACGTAGCTGGTTTACCCGAGAGGTTCGGCTTGAAGCTGGTCGAACCCCTTAGATTCTTTTACAAGGATGAGGTCCGGCTTATCGCCAAGAGACTTGGACTGCCGGACGAGTTAGTCTATAAGCAGCCTATACCGGGTCCCGGCCTGGCGGTCCGTGTGGAAGGCGCCATAAACAGGAGGCTTGTAGAGATCGCTAGGAGGGCTAACTCTATAGTGGCCGATGAAGTCGAGAAAGCCGGGATCGCGTCTAGACTCTGGCAGTACTTCGCTGTAGTAACTAGATCTAGGGCGACTGGGGTTAAGGGGGATCGCAGAGCGTACGGCCTCGTCGTGGCTATACGTATGGTTACTAGCGATGACGCAATGACTGCTGAAGTCTACCGGGCCGATTGGGATATGCTTGAGAGGATCATGAATAGGATAACCTCTGAGATACCGGAGGTTGTACGGGTTGTTTACGACGTCACTAGTAAGCCCCCTGCTACTATAGAATGGGAGTAGATGATGTGGCATTGTCTTATTCTATTTCGTCTAGGTCGGATAGGTCGATCTCGATGATAGTGCCTTCCTCCCGCTTCTCCTCATCTCTTTCCAGGGATTCATCGCCTCCCGTTTTTATCTTCTTGATAGCGTCCCTCCACTTGTAACCGCAGTTGGGGCAGACGAAGCTTGCCATGATGGTCACTGTTATTCGACCATACTTATCCGGTATGGGGGATACTATCGTCCATGTTTTCACGGGCTCGTTTACTCTGGTCCCACATTTGGGGCAAACGAATGGATCCTTCTTCTTTTTTCTAGGCAATTTCTCTCCACCTCCCGCCGTTGCTTCGGTCTAGGCTTATATTAAAGGGGTAGCCGTATTCTTTAAGGATTGATGCCAGTTCTCTGATTACAAGGTCTATCTTTTCGGACTGTACGCGGTAGCCTGGATGCGGTACTAGGAGTGATGCTGTGAGGGCATCGGGGCTTATCTCTTCCACGTATACTCTAGCCTCTCCCGGGACCGCGGTTATGCTCCCTACCACGTCTTGAAGGCGCTCTCTGAGTTTCGCCATGATTTCTTCGGCTACCTCGACATCTTCGAACCCCCATATACGGATCCTGAACTTGATGTGTACCGGTTCCCTGATGGCGGATTTGATCTTAGAGAGTAGTACTCTATTGGGTATACTGCATACCTTATAGCCTCCGTCGATGATCGTGTAGATGACTGTGATTTTCCTGATCTTGCCCTCGCACCCATCGACCACGACGTATTCTCCGATAGTTGCCAGTTGTGAGAGTAGGATAGCGTAGTAGCTTGCTATATTGGCTATGGTTTCCCATGAAGAGGCCAGGATTACCAGGACAATTCCGAGTATGAATAGTGCTATTAGTGTTTGCTGTGTTAGGAGATACAATGCGAGGAATAATGTGATTATCAGCGTACTTAATTCTATAATTTTGTATGTATTTTCAAGGGACCTCTGATCCGCTCCACTCAACCGGCCGAGCCTAGATAGCAGCCTCTTAACAACACCCAAAAACAATAGTATTATGACGATCAGTACGATAGCTTCCAGGGTCCGCGCTAATAACACGTTACCCCTAACCAGATCCCAGAGGCTTACCAGTTCATTTACATCCATAATCCAACACCTAGAATAACTCGCTTAACTCCTTAATGGACTCCTCGTGCGCTAGAGCCACCACGATCTGGCCAGGCTCTAACGGAGGAGCCTCACTCGGGTCATAGAACCTGTCCTCCCAGTAGATAGCCAGAATCTTTACCCCCTTCGGTAGCAAGCCCCTCTTCTCAAGCTCCAAAGGCGTAATACCCCTCACGCTACTCGTCTCCCTCACCGTTAGAGAGACTAGTTTGAACTCGCCTATTAGCGTATTCACTAGGTTAACCACCTTGTATCTACCCTCAATCATCGTATAGAGTATGTTAGCTGCAATCTGGGGAACGACTATGATGCCCTCGACCCCGAGAATCCGGAGGAGCCTGCTGGTCTTGGGGTTTTTAACGCGTACATAAACCTTCTCGATGTTATTAAGCTTCGCTATAGCGGCCACGAATAGATTAACCTCGTCTCTGTCAGTCGCGGCTACAACCACATCATAGATCCTTATATCTAACTCCTCATAGACGCTGGGATCCGTGGCATCCCGGATGTAACTCTCTACATCAGCTTGTATGTTGAGCACCTTTTCTTCACTCTTATCTATAACCGTGACCGAGTGGCCAGCCGAGCTCAGCAGTTCTGCTAGTGTGCTGCCAACTCTGCCAGCTCCTATTATCAATACCCTCAAAGCCGTAGCCCCCGAACCCGAAACAATATCTCTCTAGGCATTAATTATATCTTGGCGGCTGGGCTACGCTCTCTAGAGGTGGTGTCTCTCCATTGGACTACACGATTAAAAGCGTCGGCGGCTTACAGGTACTCGACTCACGTGGGAGGCCAACACTCAAGGTATATGTGAGAACAGGATCGGGTAGAGGCTATGGGTATGCGCCGAGTGGGGCCAGTCGCGGCGAGAGAGAAGCTATTGAGCTCAGAGACGGCGGCAAGAGGTGGTTGGGCTACGGCGTCGGACGCGCATTGTCCATCCTGGAAACCCAGATAGCGCCACGCCTCACTGGGTTAGACTCTAGGATGCAGGCTTTCATTGACGGTATCCTTATCGCCCTTGACGGGACTCCGAACAAGTCAAGACTAGGCGGGAACACTACAACTGCCACTAGCATTGCGGTGGCCCGTGCAGCAGCCGATACAGCACAGTTGGAGCCATTCGAATATCTAGGCGGTCCAGGCGCTAGATTGTTGCCAACACCACTTCTCAACGTTATAAATGGCGGTGCCCATGCTGGCAATGAATTGAGTATACAGGAATTCATGATTATACCTGTGAATGCCGATACCTTTAAGGACGCGCTCAGGATGGCTGTGGAGGTTTATGGTAACCTAAAGATAATTATAAAGGAAAAGTATGGTCCCAACTCGATCAACGTCGGCGACGAGGGAGGCTTTGCCCCTCCATTAAGGAAGACCCGTGATGCACTCGACCTCCTAGTAGAAGCGATAAAACGTGCTGGCTACGAGCCGGGAACGGACTTCTTTTTGGGGATTGATGCCGCTGCATCACAGTTTTACGATAAAGAAAAAGATATCTATAATATAGATGGGGGAGTCATGGACTGGCAGGGACTCCTAGAATTCTACTCCAGCCTAGTGGAGGAGTACCCCATAAAGTATATAGAAGATCCATTCGATGAAGACGCATTCATGCACTATGCAGAGCTAACTAGGCGTATCGGCGGTAAGACCCTCATAGTCGGCGACGACTTATACACTACAAATACACGGTACCTCAAGAAGGGGATAGAGGCTAGATCAACAAATGCAGTGCTAGTGAAGATAAACCAGGTGGGTACACTCACGGAAACCATCGACTTCGTGAGGGATGCTTCCCACTATGGACTACGTAGTATAATAAGCCATAGAAGCGGTGAGACAGAGGACCCCTTCATAGCCGACCTAGCCGTCGCCTTGTCAACAGGATTAATAAAAACGGGTGCCCCCGCCAGGGGAGAAAGGACCGCTAAGTATAATAGGTTATTAGAGATTGAAGACATACTACAGTCTTCTGCAAGGTATGCTGGCGTCAGGCCCTTCACAGGGTGGTGAACGGGATTGGGCTATGGCTACGCGGTTGTACTAGTTACCACGCCCGCGGGCCAAGGCGGCGAAATAGCCCGGTCTATAGTTGAGAGGAGACTGGCCGCCTGTGTCAACGTAGTATCTGGTGTGAAGAGCCTCTACCTATGGAAGGGTGCCTTGGAGAGCGACGGAGAGGACTTATTGATAATAAAAACTAGGATTGACAAGCTAGAGAAGCTCATTGACGAGGTCAAAGAGATGCACCCCTATGAGGTCCCAGAGATAATAGCACTGCCTATTATCGCTGGAAACAATGATTACCTCAAATGGATCGACGAAGAGGTAAGGTGATATGGCGCATGTATCTCCATCTCTAGTAAAGAAGTATATCGAGAAGAACTCTCTACTCAGAAAAGCCTGGGAGATACTAGTCAACGACGTCGAAATACAAGAGCTCCTCAAGATGTCCAACGTCAATGCGGTGAGCAGGCTACTATACAATGACCACGGCCCAGTCCATGCGGCCATAGTATCCGGGTCCGCGCTTGAAATCTACGAGATACTAAAGAGCGCGGGAATCAAGCCGTCTAGTCTAGAACAGAGAGTGGTTCCAAGCGAGGACTATTCGAGGCTGATAGTGCTGCTAGGCGCATACCTCCACGACATAGGCAACTCAGTACATAGAGAGAACCACGAGCTCATAGGCGCCCTATTATCAAACATCTTGCTCGACAGGATCCTACGGGAGATAGTCGATAGCAAGCAGCTGATCTATAGGATAAAGAGCGAGGTCATGGGGGCCATTTACTCTACAGCCATGAACGTCAAGGCTCTAACGATAGAGGCATCCATAGTCAAGGTCGCCGACGCGACCGACATGGCCGAGGGGAGAGCAAGGCTCCCATACTCAAGAGGTAAAGAGGACATCCATGCGTTATCGGCTCTCAGCATAACCCGCGTCGAGTTAAAGAAGGGACGCGAAAGACCGCTCATCATAGAAGTCTACATGAAGGATCTAGCTGGGATGTTCCAGATAGAGAAGGTCCTGCTACCGAAGCTGAATTACTCCTTGATAAGAGAATATACAGAGATCAGGCCCATCCTCATGAACGGCTCCGGCCAGAGCCTAAAACCCATCAAGCCCTGAAACCCACGTGTATTGAGAGCTGGGGTATTAGATGCCGTCTGAAGCCGTAATGTCGAAGCTAGTCGAGGGCGCCGCCAGGATAGCTAGCGGTCTCATCGACGCCAACGAGTTCGCTTACCCGCTGGCTCCTAAGATTGCAGTGATAGCAGCGCGGAACGTTGGTTTAAGACTGCGTCCAACCACCGCGATATACTATTGTATTCTGTGTAACAGGGGTCCCTTCACTAGGAAGGGCTATTACCTCCATCTAATCCGAGTTCATAGCCAGTCTATTCGGCGGATGATAGAGTATGAGATAGAGCGTCTCGGAGAATCTTCTCGCGGCCAGGTGGAATGAGTATTCGAGGTCCAAGCGCCGTTTCTATATAAACTAAGACGACATCCTCGCTGGCTTGAAGGGATCCCTCGTATACGTAGACCTCCTCTCCCTCCTCGTACCATTCAAGATCGTCTCTTCTAAACACTATGTAGTCGCCGGAGACGCTGGGCAGGTTTCCAATCCTCTCGCTTCTCAGGATTCCTACTCGGACGAGTCGTGCGGGCCTCGGGAAAAGCATCCTTTGACTCTTGTATTTCGGGCTCTCTCCCATGACCTCTATAATGCCGGGGGCCTCCACGGTTACCTCGAAGTAATCGCCTTCTCTGGCCTTAGTCGACTTCTCTATCACGTTGAGTAATATCTCTATAGGACTCCCGATCTCGATCGATTCGTATTCCCTACCGGGTCTAAGGATCCCGATTTCAACGGGCCCGTAAGTCTTCTTGTCAGCGACAAACCATTTTATAGTAACTTTCACGTTGCCGGAGGTTTTAGACATAGTTGTCTCCCGTCAGTATCTAGGATCGAGCCTCGAATTATTAACCTAGTCCGACATCCATGGTTAAACGTATCTTGGGGTGAGCCACTTGAAGGCGCCAACCGAGATCTTGAACCCTGCAATGTATGAGATCATAGGTGAGACAGCATTCTCCTACCTAGCCACCGTGAGAAAGCTAAGGAGCGAGGGCAAGGATGTTGTGAGTTTCGGCATAGGACAACCGGACTTTCCAACACCTAAACACATAGTGGAAGCCGCTAAGAAAGCCCTCGACGAGGGATTTACGGGATACACGGAGACTGCTGGAATACCAGAGCTGAGAGAAGCTATATCGGAATACCTCTCGCGCTACGGTAAGGTGTCTCCGGACGAGATAATAGTAACCACTGGAGCCAAGACGGCGATATTCCTGGGGATATCAGCGTTTCTCAAGCCGGGAGACGAGATCATAATACTCGACCCCAGCTACTACGCCTATAGTCAGATAGCAAAGTTCATCGGGGCCAAGCCAGTCTTCCTCCCAATGAACTTCGAGCCCGACAAGGGCTTCAGTATAGACGTTGAACGGTTGGAGGATATGATAACAGATAAGACGAGGGGTATAGCCATAAACAATCCCCATAACCCGACGGGAACCGTGTTCACGCCAGAGGAGCTAGATTATGTGATGGACTTGGCCAGGAAACACAATCTAGTAATATTCGTCGACGAGATTTATGATAACTTCGTCTTTCACGGCGCCCGGTTCAAGAGCTTCCTCTCATACCCCGACTGGAGAGACTATGTAGTTTACATCAACGGTTTCTCGAAGACCTTTAGCATGACCGGGTGGAGGCTCGGATACGTCGTTGTGAGAGAGGAGGTAGTACCCAGGCTCCTAGACCTGGCCGTCTCTCTCTACAGTTGCGCCCCTAGCTTCGTGCAGAAGGCCGGAGTGGAGGCCCTGAAAGGCGACTGGACGCCTGTAAACCGCATGATAGAGGAGTTCGAGAGGAGGTCCAAGAGGCTATACGAGATACTCTCGGAGGCGGAGGGTATAGAGGCTTATCTCCCTATGGGGGCCTTCTACATGTTTCCACGAGTCAAGACGTTGCTTGAGAAGTCTAAGCTAGATGTCTACAAGCTAGTAGATAAGCTACTCTACGACTACCTGGTTCTCGTGTTGCCAGGGACCAGCTTCCCGGGCAACATTGGGAGGGACTATGTAAGGCTGAGCTTCGCCACGTCAATGGAGGATATAGAAAAGGGTGCGCAGAGGATAGTTAAGGCGTCTAAAGAGCTGGTTTAGAACACTATCGCTTGTATCCTATCTTTCTGAGGAATTCTTTTCTCTCCTTTACGTCTTCTTCTCCCTCAACACCCAATGGTGTAAAGCCGTCGGCCACGCCTAGTAGAGCGCGCTGGTCGCCTAGATCGGCTACAATAACTTTTAGTGGGTTCGCAGTGGCTGTTTCAATGCTAACTACTTCTTGGACGTTCTTTAGAGCGTTCAATACGTTAATGGGCCAGCCTCCCTTCAGGTATATAACGAACACGTGTCCGGCGGCTATTCTCTTACAGGCGTCTACAGCCATGTTGATTAGTTCTTCGTCGTTTCCGTCTCTCCTGATTAGTCGTTTGGCGCTTGCTTCGCAGAATGCTATTCCGAATCTCAGTGAGGGGCACGAGGTTACAAGCGCCTCGTATAGGTCTTCTACGGTCTTTATGAAGTGGCTCTTGCCTATGATTACGTTGGTCCCGTCTCCCAGGGGTATCTCTATTACTTCGAGTTTTAGGGACATGGCGTGTATCCCCTGTCTTTGATAGTGTGTCTCTGGGGTTATTCACTGTTACAACAGGAACGAAGAGATAAAATAAAATAAATAATTGGTTTTGCACTTGCTTGGGGGCTAGATCCATCCCCTTAGCTTCATAGCCTTGACGACTCTCTCGACGGCGATAGCGTAAGCCGCCGTCCTCATGTTGTACTTGCTTGTGTCTAGCTTGTTCTGCCAGTAATCCCATACCTTGTTGGTGTTGTTGACCATCTTCATCTCTAGCCTCGACTTTGCCTCCTCTTCCGTGATCCATCCGCCCATCCTGTTGTTTACCCACTCTATGTGGCTCATGATGACGCCGCCAGCGTTGGCAAGGATGTCGGGTATGACGATTATACCCTTCTTCGTGAGAACTACTTCGGCCTCGGGGGTGGTCGGCCCGTTTGCGGCCTCTGCTATTATCTTAGCCTTTATCTTGTCAGCGTTGGCCTCGGTGATCACGTTCTCTATAGCGGCTGGCACTAGTATGTCGACGTCGAGCTCAAGGAGTTCTTCATTTGTTAGCTTCTTCACTGCCTTGGGATAGTTCAGCACGGTTCCGGTCTCGTTCTTTATCTTCTTGGCCTCGTCGGGGTCGATCCCATCTGGGTTAAAGACTCCTCCTCTGCTGTCGCTTACAGCAATCACTTTGGCTCCCATTTCACTCAGGAATTTAGCTGCGTAGTAGCCAGCGTTACCGTAGCCCTGCACTGCAACGGTCTTGCCTTCGACGCCTCCCCATAGCTTCTTAGCAACCTCTCTGGCGGATACTGCTGTTCCGTAGCCAGTGGCTATGATCCTAGTGTACATTCCGCCTAGCTCAACCGGCTTGCCAGTTACAACTCCGAAGTACTGGCCTCTCTTCACCCTACTGTACGCTTCGAAGTACCAAGCCATCACCTGTGGATTCGTGTAGACGTCTGGTGCTGGGATGTCCTGGTCAGGGCCTACTAGGTCGCTGATAGCCTCGAAGTACGCTTTTGACAGCCTCTCCAGCTCGCCTGGGCTAAGCTTGTGGGGGTCTACGCGGATACCGCCCTTACCACCGCCGTAGGGCAGGCCTGCTAGGCTGTTCTTCCAGGTCATCCACATGCTCAGTGCTATGACTTCGTGGGCGTCTGTATTGGGGTGGTATCTGATCCCGCCCTTGTAGGGGCCGAGGGCGCTGTTGTGTTGGCTTCTCCAGGCAATGAAGACTTTGACTGTACCATCGTCCATCTTCACGGGTAGCCTGACCTGTAGGAGCCTCTCGGGGACTGCAAGTATCTCATAGATCTCCTCGCCGAGGCCTAGGAGCTCTATTGTTTGGCGAAGCTGCTTCTTCGCTTCCTCATAAGGATCGTGAACCATGGTCACAGGCACACACCTCATGTTGTCGAGTAGCAGATATTCACATATGACTATATAAACAATCTCACGGCTAAACAAGTCCCCCAATAGTGGGCCTAATATCTACAAGACGAGGAACTGCTAAGGCTGTACGGGGGGTCAGAGACCCCGGCCTCACTGCAATCTCCTGCAGGCATGCTCGGCGGGGCGTCGCGCCCCCCATTATATAGATTCAAATACTGAGAAGTTCTTAGGAGTTTCGCTGGAGCGTCTCAAGAGGAGAGCGTGAGAAATTTGGTGAATAAACGCGTCTACATGATAACGGACTTCGGGGAGGGACCCTATGTTGGCGTGCTAAGAGCCGTCGTGAAATCGATAGACGAGGACCTAGAGCTTATCGAGATAGACAACTCTGTACCCAGCTTCAAGATTATAGCGGGAGCCTACATACTCGTCAGCACATACTTCTGGGCTGATAAGGGATCCGTGATCGTGGGGGTCGTCGACCCAGGAGTCGGGACTACCAGGGACGCGGTGCTAGTAGAGGCCGGGGACTACACGTTCGTGGGTCCGAATAACGGGCTCCTCTACCCAGCCATAACGAGGGAGGGATTCAAGAGGGGCGTAGCACTAATCCCCAATAGGGTAGTAGAAATAGCTGCTAGTAGGTACAAGGGCAAGCTGCCTGGAGGCAAGTGGCCCCTCTCCAACACGTTCCATGCAAGGGACGTCTTCGTCCCAGCGGCAGCGCTCTACGCCTCTGGAATAGACATGGAGTTGCTCGGCACTCCTATAGAGCAGGAGGCTTTGAAGAGGCTCGTGCTTGAGCACGTCGAGGAGGTAGAGGAGGGCTATAGGGTTAAAGTAATCTACATAGACAAGTTCGGCAATATAGCTCTAAGCGCGCGGCAAGGACTCCTGCCAATAATGTCGTGGAACAAGGTCATGATTATGACAGATACCGGTTCGGCGACTGCAACTATAGGCCGTAAGTTCGAGGACGTCCAGGTAGGAGAATTCGTGATGTATGTAAATAGTTTCGGGTTCATAGAAATAGCGGTCAACCAGGGTGATGCAGCCAAGAAACTAAGGGTCGACATAGGCGACCAGATTATAATAACTCCCCTAGAGTAGCCCCGCCCCCGTGTATATGTTGGGCGGTATCACTCCATAGTCAGGGTCTCGATCTCAAGTCCAGCGAAGAACCCTCTAAACCTATCGTAATCCCTACAGTCAAGTATCACATCACTACCCTCTATTATAATGGATAAACCTTCCAGGGGATGCGAGGGCGGATCATACTTGATAGACGACGGCTTTATTGTCCCAGCATAGATCCAGCGCGTCCCCTCCTTCCTCCACCAGTACCTACCATAATACTCGTATATTCTCCTCCTACCGTCTGGCAGCCTCTTGTAGACCTTATGCACAGGCTTGAGATAATAACCTGTATGGGAGATTAAGCTGTTATACTCATAGAAGGGTTGTTTTATCTCGTCGACAAGATCCCTAAGCCTCGACAATCCTCCACGGACTATGATTCTACAGTCAGACGGGAGCTCCTTCGGCTCTTCCTTCTCACCGCCCCGGGCCGGGCTCTGCTCGTCGCAGGCTTCCATCATCGCTCCCGTCCATAGCACAAGGGGGCGCAACCAGGGGAAATAACTCTAAAGCGGTTAGGGACCCTCCAGTTCCTCCCTAGCCCATAGACGTAACGCCTCTCTCCTCTTCACTTCTCTCAGTACTCTGTCCAGGTACTTGTATACCGTGCTGTGCATGCGTCCCTCTGCAAGCATCTCGACGGCTTTCTTGGCGGCCATGGCCCGCTCGTATTCGCCTATTATGGCTACATAATAGTCGCCAACAAATATGTCGGTCCCAGTCATCTCCTCGATGGCCTTCCTCGCCCGTCCACCCTCTCCTATGATCCGTCCCTTCACTCTCTTCAAGTGGTTGGGTGAATCGCCTACTATCTGTTTTAAATCAACGATAACAAGTATCTGGTCCTCGTCCATTAACCGATACGCCTTGTCAGGCGGGAATCCGTACGCGATCGCCTTTACAACCTCGCCAGCTTTCATCATGTTGATAGGGGGCACATTGCTGGCCTCGGGCTCCACAATTACCAGGGAGTTCTCGCTATCAATAGTCAGCTTTACTCCGAGCCTCTCAACCAGGTACCTCTTCACCTCGCCCTGCCTACCGATAACGGCTCCAATCCTGTCAATAGGAACTTTCACGTAGATTCTCGGTCTAGCTTCCCTTCCCTCCATGCTGCTAGACACCCCCTAATCCGCCTCTCCACACTACTCCAGCCACTCATATCAATGTATCTAGAGAAGAACGCGTAAATGTTGCTAAGATCCCTGTCCAGGAATTCATCGGCGTGCGGGTGGTTATAGTGAACCGCCTGGCTCACGTCGATAACCCATACTCCGCCGTTATAGACTATTAAGTTATACTCGCTTAGATCCGCGTGGACTAGACCTGCCCTACAAACTATTCCTTCAACTTGATTAACTACGTCAAGATAAACGTTATGCATCTCTTCCCTGTCAAGTTCATCGGCTATCTCAACCAGCAGGGGAGCCCGCAACCCGTCCTCTCCTATAAACTCCATCACAAGTATATTACCCATATACGCTATAGGACGGGGGACCCTCACACCTTTCTCATATAGCCGTTTCAGGTTCCGGAACTCCTTCCTCGTCCACTCGTATATTAGCTTCCTGAAGTTATTCTTTGGTATGTTCTCGAAGCGGGGATCGCCCTCAATGTATTTCCTAATGCTCTTCCTAAACTCGGCTGTGAAGGACAGGTAGATTTTAACCGCGGCATAGCTTCCATCGTGCAGGACGCCCAAGTAAACCCGTGCCTCTTTCCCAGCGTTTACAACACCTTTTAACTCCTTGATCACGCCTTTCGATAGTAGCTTGTAGAGGAGTGATGTAGTGAAGGAGTCAAATACCTCCTCAACCGTCTTTAAGAGATCCCTATCCTTTATCCTCTTCTCCTCTCTCCGCTGGCGTTTCAGCCACCGGCCCCTACCAGGCACTCTATTCCATACCCTCCTCTATGAACTCCTCCGAGATCAACCCCATCTCTATGAGCTTTTTAACTTCGTCCTTGAGGTATCTGTAGACGACCTCGCCCTTCATATCACGCGAGCCCCAGGGCAGGAAGAGTATGACATCGCCTTCTCTCATCCAGGCTCTCCTCCTCATTTTACCAGGGATCCAAGCCTTGTAGATGTCACCATCGGTGCAGAAGACCTCCAGGAACCCTCCGCCCAGGTTTCTTCTAACAACGCATAGAAGAGTGCCCTCCTCGTCGCTGGGAAGCGGCATCTCGCCCTTGGAACGGTCTCTTCCTCTCCCTCTTCTAGCCATGTCTATTCACCCGTCATCAACCCGCTTAACCACGTAAATCCTGTTGCCTGCCAGGAAGACTTTATACTCTCCTCCCTCGTGGAAATCCCCTGTATATACTCTGACCACTTCGGATGGGACCTCGATCACCTTACTATAGTTGGATTCAGCGTCGAGAAACACTGTAGTGGGCCCGCCCCTACTCAATAACATGTACCTCTTCATCATAGGGCCGCCCGGATACTGCTGGAAGCCCTTCTGCCATAGCGAGTCGACCGACATATGGACCTCCCTGCCACTGTTAAGGTCTACTAGGAGGGCGTTACCCCCCGTGGACACAGTCAGGAAGATGTACGGCCTGTTATCTATCAGCACAACGTCGCCATGCTTGATGTCGGGGATCCTAACTGAGATGGTCAGCCGACCCTTCCTGGTCCCATCGGGGTTCCTGCCTACGAGCTTGAACGTTTCTATGATCTTAGCCATAAAGTTAGACCGTATCTTGGAAGCTATCATCCTGGCTATAGATGGATCATCGATGAGTATATCGAATCCCTCCCTATACTCCTCTACGCCTATAATAGAATCCTGGAGCCTAGGAGACAACTCGTCCTGGAGGAACTCGTCAATCCTACGCCTCAAATCCTCGTTCAACTTACCACTACTGCTTCTAATCTGCAATACAGCATTGTACCCCCTCTTAGTTATCCTACGTGCACAGTACGGGCACACCGCAGCGTTAACCTTAACTAAGACTGCTTTGTCCTCTCTAACCTCCACTCCTCCCGCTTGCCCTGCGAGCCTGACGAGCACGGTATAGATGCCAGGCCCGTTGAACGGTCTCTCGAATCGTATATCCTCGATCCAAACCTCCTCAAGGTGTTCAGACGCCCTGAGCTTCTTGGTGAGGACCATTGCTAGGTAATCAGTGATGGTATCTTCGAAGCCTCCAGTGGGCTCATTCCATCCGCCCTGGTACTTGAACCTACCACAATACTTACAGTAGACGAAGTCAACCTGGCCGGGTAAACTACCGACTCCATAGACCTCTACGTAGCACTCCCTGCAGAGAGGGCCAATGAACTCCAGCTCTCTATCGCTCCTACCACACCTTGGACAGACTCTCTCGCCTATATCCTATCCCCCTCTCAGCCTATGTCCAGCATCGAGAAGATTTATCTCCAATGCAAGACTACAATAGCGGTATAGGGTGAGCGGGATGGGGGATAAGGTCTCTATCATAGGTACTGGCAGGATGGGGTCAGCAGCGGCCAAACGCTTGGCAGCAAAGGGATACCAGCTCATACTATGGAATAGGACTAAGGCGAAAGCCGAAAAGCTTGCCAGAGAACTCAATGCTATAGTCGCTAGATCGCCGTTCGACGCGGTCCAAGAGGCTCGATACGCTATACTGTTCCTGGCAGACGAGGACTCCGTCTACTCGGTCCTAAGCACGTTCCATAGGCTCGATGGAGCCGTAATAATAAACTCTGCAACTGTAACGCCCCACGCCTCGACGCGATTCTACGAGTTCGTGAAATCCCTTGGAGGATGCTACGTGGAAGCGCCAGTCCTAGGTGGTCCTTCGGCAGTAGAGAAAGGGAAAGCTCTATTCGTGGTTAGCGGCGAGAGACTATGCGTAAATGCCGCGAAACCGTTGCTCGACGATCTGGCCGGGGAGGCTATAGTCGTTGGTGAAGAGCCTGAAAAGGCTGCTGCATTGAAGCTAGCGTTCAACTCGTTGTTAATCGGGAATCTACAGCTTCTCGCGGAGGCGGCTCTGCTCTCGGAGTCATATGGCGTTGACGCTAGTGTCTTCAAGGAGGTACTTGGCAAGACTGTTTTCGCCAGTATAGTGGAGAAGTATTTGGACAGGATGAAGAGGGACCCCCACGAGCCGGCCTCCTTCACGTTGAAGCTGGCCATGAAGGACCTAGACTATGCGGTTAGGGCTGGATTCTATAAGGGAATCGCCGAGCCAGCGATCTCCGCGACTCTGAATACTTACAGGCTAGCCGTGAAGCATGGCTTCTCCGAATCCGATTACACTAGGATCTATCACATGTTGAAGGGGAAAGACTAGGCTGGCATAAAGACGGGGTTCTCCAGTGTAGCGATTTCTTTTATCTTGGACAGTTGTTCTCTTAGGTATCGTGGAATCGTGAATATGGCTTTATGAACTGCCCCATCGTAGAACCTGTTCACGCCTCTTACATGCTTGCTTATGAAATCGTCTATCTCCTCCGAGGACAGGCTTCGGGGGTCTCTATCGTCCGATGCGATCACGAATCCCCATAACCCGTCGAAGCTCTTGACGTAGACGTGATACATTGCCGTGTACTTGAATATGGAGTTTATGGTATTGTATATCACTGCGTGTGTGAACGCGGTGATGGCTGGGCTTGTGGCTTGCGTAACGAAGACGCCCCCTTCATTCAATAATTTCTTTAGTTTCTCATAGTATTCTTTTGTATAGAGTTTATAGGCTGGCCCAGCTTCAAGCGGATCTGCTAGATCCGCTATTATGACGTCGAATTTCTCATTCGCCTCATCCACGTACTTCAATCCATCCATGATAACGAGCTCCAGTCGAGGGTCATCAAAGGCGCCTTGATGCCACTCCGGTAAATACTTCTTGGAGACGTTTATGACCTCTTCATCGATATCAACCATGACAACCCTCTCTACAGTGTCAAACCTGAGGACCTCCCTAGCAGTAGCACCCTCCCCGCCTCCGAGGATAAGTACCTTCCTGGGATTGCCGTTCAAGACCATAGCCGGATGGACCAAGGACTCGTGGTAGACGAACTCGTCTACAGCGGCTGACTGTGTTTTCCCGTCAAGTATAAGCGCCTTCCCGAGATCCTTGACCAGGGCAACCATTATATCCTGGTACTTCGATTTGCCGTGATAGAGCACCTCTTCTATACCATACATATGCGCGCTTGTAGGGGTCCCCCACTCGATGAACCAGTGCCAGTTAAAACCCTCTTCCATGTCACCCACCCCGGCTACCAGGTAATCACTATACCGCGATTTACGTTATAAGCTAGACCGTTATGCAGTTGCAGGAGGGGTGCACGATGCCAATAAGAATGGTGGCAACTGATATAGATGGGACATTAACCCTTGGAAGAGGCAATCTCCTAATCAGCACCGAGGCCGTAAAGGCGATCAGGAAGCTAGAGTCTATCGGGATAATGGTATCACTCGTCTCGGGGAATAGCCTGCCCATAACTGCTGGTTTAGCCAGATACATCGGGGCTAGCGGCCCCTCCATCGCCGAAAACGGGTGCGTGCTATTCTATAAGGGAGAGGTAATCCACGTATGCCGGGGTAAGCCTCCGAGGAGGCTCATCGAGGAACTAAAGGAGAAGGGCTTCAAGGAGAGTTGGCAGAACCCCTATAGACACCATGACATGGCTCTATACCCGCCGCCCGGCTATGATAGAAGTCTACTCTACGAGCTAGCATCTAGATACAATGTGTCGATCTACGACTCGGGATATGCTATACACGTTCAACCCCCTGGTACTGGTAAGGGTGCAGGGCTCCGCGAAGCATCTAAGCTAACCGGTATAAGTTTGGAGGAGGTGCTAGCGGTGGGCGATGGATTGAATGATAAACCGCTCTTCGACGTCGCAGGTAAATCCGCTTGTCCATCAGATGCTGATCCCAGAGTGAAGGAGCTAGTAGACTATGTGGCGTCCAAGCCAGGAGGCCTGGGTTTCGCCGAGATAGCCGAGAGGGTAGCTTTTAGAGTGCTCTAGGCCGCCGGCTACAAGAGTGGCTGCAACCTCCACTCGTAGCCAGAGAGATGGATGCTTCTATACTTGTATCCTCTTGAAATTATACTCCATGATAGTCTTAGAGGGCTGCTTCTCGGCGCTATGGAGCCTAGTCCCATCAGCCACGTGAGGGGGAGTTCCATACACCTAGTCCTGTTACGGGATTTACATAGTCCTTCTGCGACGTCGCTGAACTCGATTGTATCAGCCACGACATGCAACCATTTCCCGTCGAATCTCCCCTCTCCGCTCTGAACGGCTATGTCCGCTACGTCGACTACATTGACCACGGGGACGTTGTCGATCACGGGTTTTATCCTAGAGAAGATGAATGCCCGTATCAGCCTCCATTCCAGATGGGGCGCGTTGGGCCCATATATGAGGCCCGGCCTAAGTATACTCCACTTCTCGACGCCAGAGTCAAGCAACAAGGTCTCTCCAAGAGCCTTCGTTTCACTGTGTATGGTTTTGAAGTCGGCATTCGTTGTAGGAGGTGCTTTGTCCTCTGTTACCGTGGAGCCAGGGGGTTGATCGGCTACATCGGCAGCTACGGCTATACTGCTGAAAAATACTATCCTAGACCCGGTAGCCTTTGAGGCCTCTATTTCGTGTCTAAGCAGTTCTACATGGGCTTGGCTCTGGATTTTCATGGGCCCGCCGGGCTTTCCAGCTAAGTGGTAGATCACCTCTGGGTTGATATCGATGATCACCCTGGCAAGCTCGCGGGGATCTAGACTAGCCACGTCTACTCCCAGCCTAGTCACAGCGTCATAGAGATGTTTCTTTCTTCGAATTGTATCCCTCTTAGCTAGTACTATCGGCTCTGCACCCGAGTCTAGCAGGGCGTTGATAAGATGATACCCCACAAAGCCTAGCCCACCCACTAACACGTGGATTTCTCGATCCATCTAACTCATGCACCGGGTAAACACTTAACGACCCGGTACTGATTAGACTTAATACATAGGCGGGATGACTGGTAGCAAACCGAGGCTAGTAAAGGCATGGCCTTAGGCTCTCGCAGGACCGCCGCTCCTCCACTTAATGAAGTCACTTATCACCCGCGACCCGTTCCTAAGCTTCCTCAGGGCCGTGAAGGTACTTACCTCTACTACCCCGTTGAGGTTCATTAACTCGTCTATAACGCTCGCCGCTTCCGCGTATGAGGGGGCTAATATCTTCACTAGGAAGTGGTGTTGCCCAGTTATCTCGTAGACTTCAGACACGTATCTCAGCTCCTGTAGCGATTTCCTCACTCTTTGCATCTTTCTGGCCTCAACCCTCACCAGGGCGAATATAGTAGCGGTTAGCCCGAGCCTCTCCACGTCAACGTCTATCGTGAATCCTCTAAGTATACCCTCGTCTATAAGCTTCCTAACCCTAAGATAGACCGTCGCCTCGCTTACATTCAACTCCCTTGCAATCCTCCTCCAAGCGATCCGCGAGTCCCTCTCAAGTAACCTCAGCAGCGCCAGGTCCTTCTCGTCTAGAACCATTTACACCACCTACAACAAGTTGAGTATCTTCGCCAGGAGCGATGGTTTGCCCGCCAACGCTTTTAGAAGTGCTTTCTTATCGACGCGGCCAAGGGCTATCATCGCATGAACGCTGGGCGGCATACTCTTCAGGAGACTCGCTCTCCTCTCCGGCGTCATCTTCTTGACTCTATCCAGGATCCTCCGTTGCAGGCGTATGGCCTTTGTAATGGGTGCTTCTCGGAGTACGCCGCGGACGTCCTTGCCATTGAGAACAGCGTCTGCAGCGTAGGCACCCGAGAGCATGCTAGGCCTGATTCCCTCGCCAGTCAACGGGAGCACGTATCCAGCGGCTTCACCTATAACTTCCAAGCCATCCACGTTGCCTAGTACAACGCCACCAACGGCTATGCGCGCCCCTTCTAATCTAAGAATTTTCGCGCCCCTCGTATAATCATTGTTTTCCATGAACTTGTCTAGCTTCAAGCGTAGAGTCTCGAAATCGGCGAAACCGCCCACACCGACGTCGGCCTCATCGCCGCGGTTGGGAAACACATAGTAGTAGCCTATCAGCCTCGTGTCAAAATAGATAACTAGCTTATCCATGTATTCGAACTGCTCCCCCTTGACTCTATACTGTATCGCGTTAATGGTTTCCCCCGTATAGTAAGGGTGACCTCCGGCGAAGAACCCCCTTTCAACCCTCCTATAGGACCCTCCAACCCTAACCTCTCTACTGCCAACCTTATAGAAAGCCCTCTTAACCAGTTCAACGCCAGCATCAGCTAGCATGCCCTCCAGCATGCCCCCCTTGTCAACTATAATACCATTCAACCCTTCCTCGATCTCGAATACAGGCTCGGAGTCAACATACAGGGCGGCTCCACGTATCCTCCTAACTATAGAGTCTCGTGGTATATCGAAGGGCAGGTCCCCGGTACTCGGGATACCCCGGCCACAGGGCTTAAACCCCAGCCGGGGAGCCATGTCGTAGAGGGTAACGCGATACCCGGCCCTGCCCAATACATACGCTGCAGCCACACCAGCTGGTCCGCCTCCAATTACAGTATAATCGCTACCTGCACCCAAACCGTTATCCCTAGCTGGGAGTGATAACCAGGCCCAGGTATAAACATAGACATCTATGCCGCTACAGGCGGTCAGTCGGGTAAGTTCTCCACATCCAGCCTTCAGGCCGGGAGTAAGACTTCATTCCGCCCAGCAATTAGAGCCAGGCGCTCAAGGGTATTTTTCTAAACCCCTGTTAGGCCAGTTTAAACGCTTGGGAGCGGATGATTAAGCTTGCCCCCACCCGACCCGTGAGGACATTACCGCGATATGACGCTCCCCCAGTTTAAAACCCCAGAGGACACTTGATAATCTCTCCACGGGTGAGGTCGTTGCACGCGCTTCTAAGAGGGAAGGGCTTCCAGGTTTCCGCTAAAAAAGTGGTCCATGCGACTCTGACGGGTGAGACGCTTGAAGAAAACAGGTTAACGGCATACTCAGGTGAGGGGGGCATAAAAGTCACCTATTCCGAGTTCAGTGACGGCAGAAAGAGGCTATCAATAGTAATCCACGGCCCGAAAGCGACCCGCGATAGAGAGGAGAAAGCGATCCTCCTCGGAGGGAGAGTTGATTTAAACGAAAGAGAGCGTCTCTACGCGGTCTTCGATGTAAGAAGCAAGAGCCATGCCGAGGAGATAATAGATGAGCTCTTACGTGGAGAAAACGGTACCTGACTGGTCCAAGTACACGGTTCTAAGCGGGGACAAGCTCGTCAGACTACCGGGAATCCAACCACTGTTGCTGCTACACGGAAGAAGTAATATCGAGGTAGGGGCCTCCGTAGACCTCACTTGGACCTGCTGCGGAATCTACTCGGTTCACATCAATAGGGGTGGACTGGAGGCGGAACTGGTCGAAGACCCCGATGTAGAATACTATACAGAGCCTCTTCCATCCTATCGGCCCTGGAGCGCTATAGAAGAACTCTCAAAGAGCCTTGAAACAGAACTCGTCAAAGCCTATGCAAACCCCTTCTCATGGGATCCATTAACACCCCTAGACATGGGAAGAGATAATGAGGGACCCCCAGGTTGTATCTACGACTTAGAGTTAGAGAGAACGGTCTACACAGGCCCTCTCCCTTCTCTGCGCGCTGTCAAGCCAACTACCTGTCACAGGGCTTCAAATACGTCTAAAGCCAGCGACGCGTCGTTGGGCGTCTTCAAGCTCCGGGGGAAGAAACAGGTCTTATCACGGGGTTTATCACGTATAGCTGCTGATTCGTGCTATGGATACCTAGATAGGAAGAGCGGGGTCTTCTGGAGTGACGGGAGCGATTGTGTCACGGAGATCTATACACCATACTATGATTACAGGGTTTCCATCCTCTATCCCTCGTCATACTATAGGTTTAGGCTTAGAGGCGAGACTCTACGAGTGGGTCCCGTGCCAGCCTTGGTCATAGGATTGTGGAGTAAGATAGCGCTGGCCTCCAGGAACGGCGTCATAGTGGAATTGGCTCCCGGCATGTTGACTGTCCGTGCTGCAGGCTCGCTTAGAGTAGCGCTTGGCGGCGAATCTGTAGCCTACAGGATTTTCCTCGAAGATCTACTTTCCGGGTGGCTCCCGGTTGAGATACCCGAGGATGGGCTCGGGAATCTTAGGTCTAGTTCGGGTGCTATCATGATTATGGATGCTGTGGAGAGGGGTGAGATGGCTTTATCCATGTATAATCCCTTGGATTCGCCTGGGATCGGCGAGGCTAGGCTGCCTGCCAACTCTAATGTGGCTATTGTTAGGGGTCCTTTGGGGAGTATTGAGATTCCGGTTGCAATTGATTTTCTTAGATTGCCCCTAGCACCCGGCTTCGTAGGTTATGCTGTGATGAAATTAGTTAGAAAGGGTGTATTTTTCAGGTTTAGAAGGCGGTCTAGAAGGATGTAGCATCGCCGTATTCCTTCAGCACTAGTTCCTCTAGTTTCCCTTCCGAAGCAGCTTTTACGTAGCGGATGAAGTCCTCTTCGTAGGGTACACCGATGAAGGCTAGGATCTTGTTTATAGCTATTGCGGGTACGCTGTGTACTCCGTAGCTGTCGGCTATGTCTGGGTTTTCATAGGCCTCTACAGTGTCCGAGATCACTTTCTTGGAGCCTTGTTTGTATGCTTCATAGGCGAACATGTTGGCTAGCAGTACTGCGTAAGGGCAATAGGGGCATGCGGGGGTTACTATGGTTTCTATATAGACTTCTTTGCGTAGATTGGCGAGTATGGCTTTTGTGGAGTCTTCCAGCCCCGAGTCGCCTTCGCTTATCCTGAGCAGGGTTTCCACGAATCCTCTTATCTCCTCTTCGGCTGGTATGCCTGTGTATTTGATGTAGCCTTCTATCAGAGTGACCGTTGGTACGCGTTCTACTCTCTGTCTCTTGAACTCGTCTTGGTGGCTTGGGTTGGATTTGTTGTAGATTTTCACGGTTATGAGCTTCTTCCCGTCTCTCACCGGGGCTTCCTCTTCGAATGCCTTGATGAGTGCTACTGTGTCCTCGCAGGTTTCACAGTTGTCGTCTATGAAGACGTTTATTTCTACTGGGTCTATCATGTCTTCTAGGGTTTCGCGTAGGTCTCTTCTGAAGTCTTCGGAGAGGTCTAGGGTGTAGTATTTCCTTGCGCTCATTCTTCCTCTCACCGGAAGCGTAACCTGCTACTTTAAAGTTTAATACTGTATCGCTATATGAGTAAATGAATAAATTATTAAAATATTATTAGTTAATTAATTAATATATAGCCTCCGTATTTATGCACTCCACACAATACCATAGCCTAGGGACGGGTAATTGAAGAGACAAAAGATAAAACGCGGGCAAGCCAAAAACGAATCCAACCAACAGTTCAAGCTAGAGCTACCCTGCGAATACGCCGGTAAAATCGTCATTCCAAGTATAAGGGCAGTCATAGCAAAGACCCTAGTGGAGGAATACAACTACTCCCGCTACAGGGCAGCCAAGCTACTAGGGCTCACGCCAGCAGCAGTAACCTACTATTTGAACGGTGAGAGAGGCAGGAAACTGATAGAAAACATAGCAGTGCAGAGGGACTTAATGGACGTGATAAGGGAGATCTCGGAGTTGATCGCCAAAAATGACGGGATAAACACGCGGGAAGCCTATATAAAATACAAGGAGTCAATATGCAAGATATGCTCCAGGGTCAACATATACGCCCAAATGGCGGGATGCCACGGATCCTAAAGGCTTTAGAGACTTCTAAGACAGTCTTCCCTGTAAGGCTCCAGCTCGGCGACCCCACATAACACGACAGAGGCGCTCTCAACCGGGTATACCGGGATCCTGCTGGTAAAGACCGTCAGGACCCTTCCTCCATGATTCCACTTATGACCCTTCATGACGGCTTCATGGCCCCTAATTATAACCCGCCCATTCATCTTCCCCAGAGCCGCATCGGTGACGGGTCTCCCCCATAGGCTGCCAGCGCCACGTGGATTAGGGGCTCTTACAATGTCAGCCTCTATCGGATCGTTCCAGAGAACCTCTTCAAGCACACTCATCCTATCAACATTACCAACGCCTAGATACTCCAACAAGCTAGCGTCCAAGTTCCGGGTCGGAGGGCCTCCATGGAGTAACAATGCATGGTTCTTAATCACCAACGCATACGGCATCAAGTCCCATAGCTCTCTAAAGAGTTCCATTAGGCTACTAGCGTCATCCCCATAGAATCGATAGAGTGCGTAGGGAAAGTCCTGGCCAGAAGGTTCCAGGCCCCGTGGTGCCTCATGGTTCCCCCTCAAGAGTATGATGTTTTCGCCCCTAGTTACCCTGGCTAGAAGCTCATATACAACCATGACCTGCTCCTCTAAGGGACCCCTATCTATGTAGTCTCCCAGGAAGACGGTTAGATCGGCTCGTTTGCCGAGTTCTAGCGCGTTTGCCAGCGATCTATAGTCGCCATGTAGGTCACCTACGACTAACATATTACCGTTAAACCCGTTCTCTATGAGAAGCACCCCGCCTCTTCTCTTAACGAACTTAAGGTTTCCATGAGACCCTCTATCCAGCTCCGCCATTAGGACCTTTACAGCGTCTTCCAGGGCTTCTCTGAGCTCGTCGTAACCGGGTATCTTCACCGTCACGGTCACCTTAATTCTATTAACTCCCCTCCGGGCACTATAGTATCCATACGGGGAATAATGGATTATGAAGCTAGAGGCTAAAGACATACTGTACAGGACCCTGGCGATACTCTACCGTTACGCCGAGGAAGTGGCAGTGCTAGAGTACCCTAGGAGCATGGAGAGGAGAAGCATCGACCTAGCCGTGAGGCTACCTGGAGGTAAGCGCTTGCTAGTAAAAGTAGCTAGAGACGCTGCGGAAATACCCAAGAGCGAGATACAAGAACTCATCTTCCTCGCCTCAGTGCTAGACTCGGCCCCGATCATGATAGCCAGGGATAAAGACGGCGTAGAGCTTGTCGAAGGAGTGGCCTATGAGAAAAGCGGCGTCAAAGTGATCTCGCCAGAGACTCTGGAAGGCCTGCTCAGCGGAAGGGAGCCGGTCTACGTGTTCGAGTCACGGGGGAGCTACAAGGTCAGGGTTAACCCCGTCAAGCTTAGAGAGAAACGCCTTGAGAAGGGCTTCAGCCTAGGGGATCTGGCAGCTGCATTAAACACCTCTAGGAAAGCCGTGTATGACTACGAGAGGGGCAAGCTGGACCCTAGTATCGACAGGGCTGAGAAACTGATCAAGATACTCGGAGAGGAGGTTGTAGCTCCCTGTGATGTGTTCGAAGCGACAAACCTGCCGGAACCCAAGCTACTGAAGCCCTTTGATACGAAGCTTGAGGAAGAGACCGCGTCGAGGCTAGTCGAGGCGGGGTTTAGGGTAGTCCATGTAAAGAGGACGGCTATAGACATAGGTGGATCCATAAACGATGCAAAAGTTGTTTTCACAGTCCAGGGTAAGAGGGAGAGCGTGAAAACCCTCTATGAGAAGTCGGTCTACATGAGTAAGATGGCTGACGTCCTAAACATAAATGATAAAGCCGTTGTGGTTGACGATGCGAGAACTGCTAGAGAGCTTGAGAAGGAAGACGTAACTGTAATTACGTCAAACGAGCTGGCGGAGTTCGTGAAGCGTTTAACTAAATCGAACAGGGAGCAATTATGAGACCATGCACAGCGCGCAGAGTATTCTACACGGGAAACCCGGGTACCGGTAAGAGTACCATAGTCAAGAGAATAGTCGACGTTCTAGCCGACTCAGGTTGCAAGATAGGCGGTATATTTGCCCCAGAGGTGCGCTCTAGGACTGGGACGCGCATAGGATTCAGGATTGTAGATGCCGCTACTGGAAGGAGCGGATGGCTGGCGAGGAAGGGCTATCCGGGGCCCCGTATAGGCCGGTATGGTGTTGTACGCGGCGATGCCGTGGAAATCGGGGTGGAAGCCCTTAGGAAGGCTCTTGCAGAAGCAGACGTGATAGTAGTGGACGAGATCGGCCCGATGGAGCTCTTGGTCGAAGAGCTACGAGAGGCTATAATAAGTGTCTTGAAGTCGGACAAACCCATCGTAGGCGTTGTTCACAGGAGGCTCAAGGCAAGGGATCCAACAGTCTATAGTCTAGTCGCAGCTAACTCTACGATAATCGAGGTCACCCCGGAGAACAGGGATAGGTTGCTCGAAGAGGTGCATGTGGTTGCAGAAAGCCTGTGCTGCAAACTCCCTGATAAGAGAGGGGAAAGCCCTGGTATACGTTCCAGACCTAGATAGGGCTATAGCACCTCACGGCCTCGAACCGGCGTGGCTAGAGGTTTTCTACAATCCCAGAATGGTCTTCAACAGGGATCTAAGCGTCGCGGCTATAGCAGCCTATGCCAGGCTGTTAGCGCCCCTGCCAGAGTTTATCATAGTCGAGCCCTTAACCGCGACAGGAGTCAGGGGCGTCAGGTATGCACTGGAAGTGGAAGGCCCGCACAGGGTTGTTATGGGAGATATAGACAAGTGCGCGGTGGAGATAACAACCAGGAACATTAATTTAAACAAGTTAACCGGGAAAGCCAGAGTCTACTGGCTAGACGCCAGGGAGCTACTACTAGCTACGCGTAGCCTGCTGGAGAAGCCTCCCCTCGTCGTCGACATAGATCCCTTTGGCAGTCCGGCCCCCTACCTCGACGCGGCGCTATCTGTCATAGGTAATCATGGCCTACTCGCGGTTACAGCGACCGACTTAGCAGTCCTAGAGGGGTCAAAGAGGAGAGCAGCTAGGCGGAGATATGGTGTTGATCTTGTGAAGGCTCCTGAGTCCAAGGAGATAGGGTTAAGGATCCTCCTAGGCTATATAGCCCGTATAGCCGCTTCCCATGACAAGTATATTGAACCGGTACTCTCATACTACACAGACCATTACTTCAGGGTATACGTGGTTGTGAGGAGGGGTGCCCGGAAAGCAGACAAGATGCTAGAGAACAGCATCGGCCACGCCTACTATTGCAGGGAGGACAAAAGAACCTACATATCGGATGAACCCCCTTCATGTATATCATATTCGAAGCCGGAGAGAATAGGTCCTCTGTGGGTCTCGGCGATGAACAACGCCTCGTTTATAAGAGAGGTCGTCAGCGAGTTGAAGGCGCGAGAATACCTAGCCACAGCAGGGAGGGGCCTCAGCCTCCTTAGGCTACTGGAATGCGAGTCGAGCCTAGAGGATCGGACTCTACACGTCTCTATCGACCAAATAGCGTCCTTCGCCCGGAGTAACATGCCCCCTATGGACAAGCTGTTGGACTTATTGAGGTCTGAGGGCTACGTAGCGTGTAGGAGCCATTATTCCCCGATAGCTATTAGGACGAACGCCCCGTATACTAGCTTGGTTAAACTTTTGCTGGCCTCCGTATAGGCCTCTTACCCTCCCTGAGCTTATACGAGATCCAGGCTTCCAGGAAGGGGCACGTGGCTGGATCGTGGAAATTCTTCGGTCCGCACTCGTTTATGTACGGGCACGTAGTGCATGGTATATCGAGTATACTCGATATGTCTATTTTTATTGTAACCGGTTCAGCTACGGTCTTCGCAAGTGTCAGCTTATACGTTCTGCGACCCTTTACAGAGACCTGTTCACGCTTGACTAAACCCTTCTTAACAAGCCTCAGGACCAGCCTGGAGCCCTCGCGGCTATCTAGGCCTAGCATTTTCCATAGATCGCTTTGAAGAACCCCGCCCTCGCTATTTTCAATCAGTTCAAGTGCTTTCTTTTCTAGTTCGCTGATTCCAGCCAATCCCTCGCCACACCTTCCATACAGGGGCTTTATTAGATTCTTTAAGCTGGCCTGCGGCCGTATTGATAAGTATATGGTTATACGGCCTATATATCTATCCCGCACATCGCTCTAGGAGCTAGTCCTCCTTCGGGGCATATTAGGGGTTGTCGGGGGGCTTACACGCCGACTATTATAACTGTATCCTCTAGGAGGTACCGGAAGGTTTTCCTAACATTAGCCTCGCTCAGCTTGTAGACGTTGGCGACGGTCTTCTGGGTCACGTGTTCGAATCCATGTAACCTAGCTATAAGGTATACAACGGCTGCTGCTATGGCTTCAGGCTTCCTGCCATAGAGGCTTTTACCAGTCTTCATGACTGTTTCGAGGAATTTGTTTGCAGGGAGTCTAAGCGTCATCGGTAGGTCTAGCTCGTCGAGAAGCCTTATGATGTAACGGTCGATCCTCTTCAGCCTATTCTGGACCCCGGATATAGTGGAGTAGCTATAGTGGGTCGGAGGCACGATCCCGTAACTGTTTATCTTAGTCATGATCTTCCACACGTAACGTTTGAAACTTGGCGACCTCGCCTCGGGGGCTTCATTGGCGGCGGCTTCGTACAACTCACTCTCTCCTATAGGAAGATTGTGCAGGGCTAGAGCCTTTCTAACCGCTGCTATGACTAGGGCTAGTTTCTCCCTTGAGTTTATTATGGTAGTTTTATTCGCCATCTCGCCTTCGGCACGCCTCATCTCAAGATATCTCTTTATGATCCGTCCAGCGACCTCTGTTACAGAAGCATACTTAGGTATGTCGAGCTGGCCCACTATCCTGTGCATTAGAGTGAAGGTTTCTATCTGTGCTCTCTCCCTCCGCGAGGCCGATACCCTGTAGAAGCCCCTTCTGGCATTAACTAGCCTAGCCGAGGACCTGCTAAACCCTCTCTTCCTCCTTATCTTCAATTCCGCTCCAACGCCAGCGTTGTGATATGAGAATGTCAGGGGCTTGGAGCTTCTTTGGAGCCCCTTCGACTCCCCCTTCTTGGGGAACGTTCTCCACTCGGGCCTGTCATCGAAGTCGACGCTGCTCAGGACCCTACCGTCTTTTGCGCATACCCTTATCCCTTCGGGGGTGACTATGATGTCTTCTTGGGTGCATTCCTCTGGTTTTCTCTCCTCTACGTGCACTCCTCGCTCCACCCTTTCTTCGTCTGCCCCCCTTCCGCCTCCTCTGGAGTACTATGTATACTTGGTCTCCTTTGCCTGGGCTGTTTGTTTCCTTTGCTGGCTTGATCACCGCATATGGTTTCTCTACGTTGCCGATCAAGTCTATTATCTTGCCTATTTCAACGCCCTTACCGTCCTCGACTCGGCTACCAATCTTTATTCTCATGTTTGGATTGTCTATTTTCACTATTATATATCCCGATCGTGTCACCGCTACTACGCTACCCAGCAGTAGTTTCCTGGTTTCCAACCAGCCCACCGGTTGGAGGCGGTGGGGGGACCCGCTTTATATTCGAGAACGGTTGGGAGTCTATTTGATGGAATAGCCGTGGTATACCGGGTCTAGCGCTTATATTCAGTTATAGACGTTTACTCTTCTTTCTCTTATTAATAATATATTTAGATATATTTTTTAATATATCTAGTTTACTGTATTTTTTTTCAACTATAACTCTACCCCTCTCATGGAACCATGTACGCGGGTATGACGCGTCCTCGTCGACGATAGGCTCCAATCCGAGCTCCTTAGCGGCCTCATATATTTCATCTAAGCGTGGACCCGGGACCGCAAGCTCCCTGGGGATCTTCCTACCAAGTCGTCGGGGAAGTCTGCTATCGATATAGGAGGGATAAACTACCGTGTACCTCCCCTTGTAGTCTCTACTCAAAGGGAGGACACCATTACTTCTCCTTGACGAGCACTGCGTTTACAACGCCATCCTGTCCCGGTCTGGATGTGACAACAGCTTTACCCTCAGTGGTCTCTATAATGGCTCCTTTGACTATTATCTGACGCCTGGCATACTCTCTGTTCGCAGGAGTCTCTAGCACTCTCAGGATCCTAGCCTTCTTCGAGATCCCCTTTTCGGGATCAGATACAATGGCGTAGGCTACTTTCCTGGCTCTTACCTTGAAATTGCCTCCACGGGCACGAACCAGTTTCCGTTCCTCGCTGGACGACAGTACTGCTGGGATGAAAAATCGACCCATAGCGTACTTCCTCTTAACCTTATAGTACCAGTTCTTCTTAGCCCCACTGGGTTTCTTGTGGTCGCGCCATTGATAGACTCCCATCTACACCCTACACCTCTCCTACGGCCATGGAACTCCGGAGTATGGGCTGCTTTAAAGGGTTAATGCCATTTTATTGAATATAGTATAAAACTTTACTTTTTAATTCTTCAAGGGCTTGTAGCTCATAATAAAAACCTTCAATCCACGGAACGAGAGCCATTATCACAGCCGCCTCTGTTAAATCCTGCCTTGTAATATAACCACGAGTCACAACTCCTATATAGCCGACTCCCTCGCCTAGATCCCCTCGCCGCTTGACCGAGACGAGCTCAGCTAACTCGATCCCCTCTAACATTCCACTAACAGCCATCCGAGGCACCTCGAAGGAGGGACTAAGACCAACACTAACTCGACTCCCCGGTCCTATAATTACTGCAACCTGGGTTTCGATGTAACCATGAGAAGCATAGAATTCTATAGGCCCAGCCTCTATCCCAACCCCAAAATCCCCCTCGGCATAGGCCCTCTCAGCCCTAGCTAAAGCACCAGCCACCACATCTAAGGTTCCATGCGGTTGACTACTAATAGGAGGTGGATTGACAGAGACGATGCTACCAACGTTACAATACCTCTTGAAGGCCTTCTCAACAGCCCTGAGCTTGACACTGTTATTGGTTGCAACGGCAACTCTAGCCTTGTACTCGCATATATTCTCCCGCACTGCAGATCCAACCCATTCTACAGGGAGGGACCACTTACGAAGAATTATTATTATCCCTCCCGTCGGGTGTAATTGGGAACGGTTCCAGGAGGGATCGCTAATTCGACTCGATGGTGGCCGCCATGGCGTTGCCGAACCACGTAGGCCTGATACCAGACGGCAATAGGAGATGGGCTAAAAGGAACGGTGTCGACCTTTACTCGGCGTATCTAAGGGGCCTCGACGTCCTAATGGATGCAGTGGACTATCTCTCCGATAGAGGAGTAGGCTACATTACCGTATTCGCGATGAGTCTGGACAACTGCAGGAGGAGGTCGAGACTCGAAATCGAAATATTGAAGAAGATCTCTAGGATAGCGTTTGAACGCGTCCTAAACCACAACAAGGTGAAGAGCGGAAAAGCCCGTATAGTGGTTTTAGGGAAACCACAGCTAGTAGGGGATGAGATCAAGGATGAAGCGTTTAGGATTATGATGGAGACGCGTTGGCACGCGCCCTATACAGTGACGATACTCTACTGTTACTCGGGGGAGTACGAGGTGGAGGTGGCGGAGAAGGGATACACCCCTTCATCCATCCTCATCCATCCCAGGCTAGACCTAGTTATCAGGACGGGTGGGTATCCCAGGCTAAGCGGCTTCCTACCGTTAAGAGCGGACTACGCGGAATTATACTCTACCGATACTCTATGGCCTGATTTAACTAGGAAGGAGATCGACGAGGCTCTCAAGTGGTATAGTATGCTTCCAAAGAATTACGGTCGGTAGACTTACTCTCTGTATACCACCCTCCGTACAAGTTCTATCAACGCGGCTACGCCCGTCCCGATAATTACGTATTGGATGAAGCCGCTGTCAACGAAGGAGTGCAGCGCGATTTCCTCATTGGAGGGTACGTTCTCCATGTAGAGACCCATGTTATAGAATGCCAGTGCGATCGCTACCGTCACCACCATGCCAGCAGCCTCGTGGAATAGGTTTAGATTGCCTAGACTGGCCTTCGTGAACACCCTCGATATCAACAGGTAGGAGATTACACCGGCAGACAGTATCGGTATCGATGTCTTTGAAATCTCGATTGTGGCCTTTATGGTATAGCCGTATTTCTCGACAGCCTGGTACATAGTATAAAGCGATGTAAGCAAGAAGAGTAGGAACATGAGAAGTCCAACCGCATAGAAATAGGGCCTCTCCCATATAGCCTGCAATAAGCCGCTGATTCTATCCTCTAAGGGCTTCTCCAGGTTAAAGCCTCTGATAATCATTGCAAAACCAACTACGAGTACCAACAGCTCTAGAGCGAGATATGCAACGTTGAAAAGCGCTGTCAGCCCAATAACCAGTAGCCCTATCCCGGGTATCCCAACTAGGTACCTCGAATACCTCGGATCCTCCACGGCTTTTTTGAGATACCTCAGTATGAGAAGATAGCCACCCTCGATGCCCAGATGCTGCTCTACTATAACCCTGTAGAAGCCAGCTATAGAGCCGTACTCGTGTAGCAACTGGGATATTATGAACTCGTCCTCACCATCACTTACTATATAAAACTCTACCGGCTCATTAATCGAATTAACTAGCCTGGCGACCTCTTGTTTTATGTTCCTCTGGGCCTCCAGGCTATCAACTCTATGTCCCCCTAAGACGGCTATCTCCGGGTTATACCCCCGCTCCTCCAGCTCCCTGTAAAGCTTCAAGCCAGCTAGCATGGCGTTGACATCAGCGTCCTCCGGCCTCTTGCCCCCGTATTCGATTACAGCCTCCTTTACATTATCATAACCTATGATAACTTTTTTCCCGAGTATTTCCCCTATATCGTCATCTATATCGATCACTAGAATCAACGGCTTCCTCTTGCCGTTTTTATCCAACTCCTCGGTTCACCAGGGCTACAATACCGCTATCTAACGGGCCCGTGTTTATCTTAAACAGTGCTAGGCTTAAATATATCGGGACCCCAGACAGTTGTCCTCCCGAGGCGGTGTTAGAATTCACCGTATAGTATCTTTAACTCTTCGAGCGTTAGTGACTCTCCCCGCTCAAGCTTCTCTTTAATCTCCTGTCTCTTCTTTTCAATTAGTTCAAGCTTAATGCCCTGCTCCCTCGCCACCTTTAGCTCCTTAAGCTTAATCATCGTCTCCCGGTATTCATTGTATAGCTCGTCGAGCTGCTTTGACAGGTCATCTATGAGCTGGCTCCTCTCCTCGATCTCCCTGGACAGAGCGTCAACCTGGTTATTCATCTCATCATACTTGGGGGATAGGGTCTGCAGTTGCTCCTTTATCCTCCCTATGGATTCTCGTATCTCGTTAATCCTCTGGTTCAGCTCCTTTAGCTGCATCCTCAGTGCTTTAACCTCTGCCTCCAACTCCATGACAGACAGTACCTGCTCCCTAGCCTTCCTGACCCTCTCGATCATCTCCTCCAACCGTTCTATCCTCTCGATAATCCTTCTTTCCTCCTCGGGAGACAGTACACTAGTCATTTGCCTCCATTCAAGCTCTTCAAGCCTCCTCTGGAGCTTCCTCAGGCTTATCTTGGCCACGTCACCCTCTTTCTCGGCTATCTGCTTGGCCAGCTTCAACTGCTCCCTCTTCTGCTTGAGTTCTTCGGCCACCTCGTTCCTCTTCTTTTTCAAGCCTTCAAGCTCCTCGATTAAGCTCTTCCTCTCGGCTCTAAGCTTCTTTAGCTCGTCGAGGAGCACGCGCTTCTCATCGATTAACTTTCTCCGCTGCTCCCTGAGCTTGCGTATCTCATCGATTAACTGCCTCCTCTGAGTTTTTACCTCGATTATCTTTTCCCGGAGCTCCTCGGCTCTACGGAGTAGCTGTTTTTCGTCGATCTGGGCTTCGAGTTGCTTCTCTTCCAACCCTAGCCATCACCTATCGACTGTCCCAGGGGATACAGCGCCTCGTGGCGCCATAAGGGGGACTGGTATGAGCGGGGTTATAATGCTTAAGCCATTGCTATCCTCCATTGCTGGATGTTGGGGGTTCCAAGCCCGGCTCCTCTCCCTGGGCTATTATCTGGAGTAGCTTAGCATAGACGGCCTTTATACTATCGTCCTGGTATATCGACACCGGCAGTACCTGTCCTATAAACCCGGACTCCGTTAAAGCCTCTGCCAGGCGTAGTGCAAGGAGCCTGATAGTCGCGTCAACGCCTTCCAGCGAGCCGATAAGTGATTCTAGATAGCCCTCCTCGCTTAACCGGGGGAGCACCTCGTCTATCACCTCTGGCAGGAGAAGATCGGCTTTGCTGGCTACATTAACCTGGGGTAAGCCCATCCTGACCGCGACGCTGGAAGCCAGTGAGAGGGCAGATACAATCGAGAGGGGGTCTTCAAAGAAGGGGGCGTCGATTAGATATAATGTGGCGCTCGGCCATTCGCCGACGATCGACCTCACTATTATTGGCCCGCTAGACCTGTACGCGAATAGCTCTAACTGCCCTGGGGTATCTATTATTGCTATGTCGGCTACATACTCTTCTATCCTCGACTTGACATCGTCCACGTAGTTGATCAGTGAGGCCACAGATGCTATAAGAGCTCCATTAGGCCCCAATCCCTTCTTGATAAAGTCCTTGGCTGTGACATAGTCCCTGATGTCGACATGTGGATCGTAGGGTAGAGTCTCGGCAGCCGGGTCAAAGTTCACGAGAATAGTCTTAGAACCCCTCTCGCTTGACAGGCTCCATAGAAACCTGGCCAAGGTAGATTTCCCGCTGCCCGCGGGGCCTACCATGATTATGTACCGGGTCACCTACATCATCCACCCATTGCTAGACTCGGCTTTGAACCAGTTATAATGTTAGAGAGGGCCGGGAGTGACCCGCCCCGTGCACATACAGCCCCGAGACTGCGGGGTCTGGCTCTTCGCACGGGACCGGGGTTCACTCGACTGCTATGGGGTGCTCTATGGCGTTTAAATAGCATGGGGCTCCCAAGGGGCGGAAGGAGACTTCATCCCCCCGGGCTAGGTCAGTGCTGGAACGCTAGGTCATCGCCATGAACGGCTTGTCGCAGTAGGAGGAGCATTGGCAGGAATTATCCTATCTCTTCCTTCACGCTCTTCATGGCCTTAAGCGTCTTCCATAGCGTGGGCTGGATCCATAGGATCCAGGCTGGCACGTTTTTAATGAAGTCATAGGCCTCCTCCCATCCATCGAGTCCGAGCCTCTTAGCTAGTTCTTCAAGGGTCATGTTTGTCTTAACGTAGCGTTGCAGCACAGCTAGGATTTCCTCGTTTATCTCTATCTCCTTGTCTCCCGCCTTAACTTTGAACACTGCCTCTGGCATTAGGCTTTCACACCCCCTTCTCGTCCTGGATTGAAGTCTGGGTTATTAAATCATGGTGGGGCCGCCGGGATTTGAACCCGGGACCACCAGCGATCCGGACTCTCCCTCCTTGGGGATGTGTTCCCCAGGCTGGCATCCTAGCCAGGCTAGACGACGGCCCCATGCCCAGCCGTGTAGCTCTGATTGGTATTGGATCCTATAAACCTAACTTATCCTTGAAGCACTCCGATATTATAGAGTATATTGAACTGGTTAAGGTGTACATTTCCAGGTTAAGGTATACGTTTTCAAGTGGGTTTATAGTAGGTTCGTTGGGTATACCGGCCCTATCCCCTAAAGTAGGTCAATACCGCCACGGTATTACCCTGCCACGCGATTCTGGGGGATCGACATGGTAAATGCGTCGAAGGGGATGGGGGTGATATTAGTAGTCTGCTCGCATTGCGGCGTGATATTCTATAATTACTCTATAGGGGATAAATCGAATAAAGCAAAGTTCAGTGGGGTACCAACCCCCTCGAAGGCCCTTAGCGGCCACGACGGCCTCGTCTGCCCCGGATGCAACAGGAGAATAGACCTGAAGCCCAAGAGGATCCAGGTGATGCACTGGAGGAAGTTCGTTGACTTGTACGATATAGTGGAAAAACCATTACCGAGACTGAGGCCTAGGAAGCACGTGGTCGAGGAGCAGATAAGAACGGCCCACGACTTAAGTAGGGGTATAATCCAGGAGCAGGTAACCGGTTCCGAGGGCGCTGGCTTAGCTAGCGACGTTAATCTCTAACCCGCGTAAAGCCCTCGGAGGAAATCCATTATTTTATCAAATATTAAGTAGTATAAATCGTAGCTACAACCGTTGCTGTACTCTCTGAGGAGCTCCCGCATCCCTCTCAAGAAAGATACGCCACCATGAAACCTAGACAGGAGCCCCGAGACCAGTTTGACTACATTCCCACACCCTCGATGGGCTGAGTCGAGGTCGAGGATCAAGGCCTTTCCCCTCACGCTAGTAAAGCGTACGTGCCGCCAGGGCCTGTTCAACTCCTCATGTAGAATATAGGCGCAGTCGAGGGCCCGAGCCGCCAGTAGAGCTTCCTCGACAGCATAAACGGGGTCAACATCAATATACTCCACTAGATGCGGCCCCCTAACATACTCCATTACAATCACATTATCGTCGAAATAGTAGGGCCTAGGAGTTGCCCCGTGAACGCTTGCTTGAAGGAGCCTCCGACCTTCGAGACGAAGGCTCTCTCGCTTGGAATCGGTCCTCCTTATCTTTACCGCTACAGGACTCCCCCTATACAGGGCTAGAGCCACTATCGAGGAATGACCCTTCCCTATTACACCAGGATACTGGCCTCGACCAGGCGCATAGCATAGCCTGTCTATTCCAGAGCCGCTTAGGCTTGCCAGGATCCCAGAGCACCCAGCTCTATCGGGGTAACATAGGTTTGAGAGTGTGGTTGCATCGTTTAGCGGGATAGTGTGTGTGCACTCCTCTATGTTCTCTGTGATCAAAGCGTCATCCACTCCTTCATAGGATAGCATAGCTCAGAGTAACTCTCTCCGCCGCAAGTGTCTATGGATGCGATGCATTTACTCGCCTTCAGGATGCTAACCCCCCTACTAGCAACCCAGCGTTCAACTAGGTTCCCGGCGTCTGTGAATCTCCTCTTCTTGAGTGCCGAGAGCCGTCCCTGTTCGTTGATCCAGTAGACTTCGCCTCTTTCCAATCTCTTCCTGACGTACTTTACGATGTCGTCTCGGCTAGCCCATGCGAGGGGACCCTCTACGACACTGTAAGGGGGAAGCCTTGATTTGACGAGGCCTATACCTATACTTGTCACCGCGTACTCATCCGTATAATACGAGTAGTATAGCACTTGGAAGTCGTTATCGCCGAGCGTGGCGGCGAGGTCTTTGGCGGCCCTCTTGGCCCTACCCCATATGCTCTCCGGAGGGTCGCTACTGTAATCGCCGCTACATGTTACCGTGACTATGTCTATTGGAGCCAGCATGCTGGCTTGCTTGGAGAATGGATAGAAGTACTCTCTGCCTGGCCTTTCGAGGTACATTTTGGCCGCGACCACGAATGTGGCAAGCGATTTCAGACTAACGGCGGCTGCAGCGTTACGCTCTGGGTCGACGGGGTCGACTACTATCAGTGGGCTCTCCCGATACTTCGATAGTAGGTATCTCCTGTCCCCG
Organism: Thermodiscus sp.; assembly: GCA_035615875.1. Lineage (GTDB taxonomy): Archaea > Thermoproteota > Thermoprotei_A > Sulfolobales > Acidilobaceae > Thermodiscus. The sequence continues at coordinate 56,618 of WWDN01000042.1, forward strand.
ATACCCTCTGGGTCGATGTATATGGGGGGTCTCCACGAGCTAGCCGCCGAGAGGAGGTTATGGAAGCTTCCATACTTTATTATTAATAGCTCTGATAGGTATCCGCTGAATCCCTGTGTCCTGACCTCGGCGCCGTAGATTCCAAGCCCTTTTAGGAACGCCTTTAGCAGGCGGACTTCATCTCTCTGGCATTCGTTGAGCCTAGAGGACACATACAGTGTGTGGAAGGGAGTTCTCTCGACTCCTAATCCCCGCTTCCTCGGCCTCTTGATCTCTATAGCTGGTACAATATCGGCCTCTAGACCCATTAATTGGACTGTAACGTAGGGGTGTTGGGCGTATTTAGTCACGAAGGGTAGCTTGTCTCTCAAGCACGATTCGAGGAGGCTCTCGGCTTCACTGTAGATCCATTCGTCTGTAACGTTCTTGAATAAGACGAAGACGTCGAGCTCCCACTTATCGCTGGTCAGTGTGCCCTTAGCGAAGCTCCCGACGGGCATTATGCTTGCCTTGTAACCGTTTTCCTCGATGCACGCCGTCAATATACTATATATAGTTCTGTAAAAATTCCCGAGTATTGCTATTTGTCGTTGGCTGGGTTTTACAACGCTTAAAACACTATCCTCAACATCACCTCTACGGCCGCATGTCAACCGAGGCGGACCTCCCACAGAGTCTCGTATATGGGCCCCGACCGCGTCAGAGTACTCTTCTTCAACCTAACGTGATATACTGTAGTCTCGCCTATCTCATAGTCCTGATACTCGTTCAACACCCTGACGAGAAGAGGGAGGTTACGGCTCCCCTTTATCCTAGCCAGCGTTATATGAGGCACGAAACCCGGCCTATCCCGTGGGAACCCTATCCTAGCCATGGCGTCTTCAATCGCCTCCTTAAGCCTTTTCAACACATCAGCCCCCTTCTCAACGCCGATCCAGACAACTCTAGGCCTGTTTACGCTAGGAAATGCCCCTAGACCCTTCAGGGAGATCTCGAAAGGCTCTCCCTTCAGGGGTTTAAGCACGCTCTCAATTATCTCGTCAACCCTATCCCTGGATATCTCGCCTATAAAGCGTAGTGTGAGATGGATATTCCCTGTCTCAACGAGTTTCATGGGCACACCAGTCGAGGCTATAGTATCTTTAAGTCTCTCAATACGTGACAGCAGTAACGGGTCCTCTATATCAATGGCTATAAAGGTCCTGATTCTACCCCCATATGCCAACTCCAGCTACACCAGCCGAGAACATTGTGTTTATCAAGCCTTTATGATTTAAATGAACTCTGTGGAGGGACGAGGAGGGGATTGACTAGCCTAATAGTAGCAGTCACTGGAATGCCTGGAAGCGGGAAGAGCACTATAGCCAGAAGCATAGCAGAGATCATGAAGGCGCCCCTACTGAGTATGGGCGACGTGGTCCGGAGGGAAGTCGCTAGGCGGGGAATGGAGGTAACCGTGGAGAACGTCGAGGAGGTGGCAACACTTCTCAGAAAGGAGCTAGGTAGGGCGGCAGTAGCGGTTCTCCTTGCAAGGGAACTAGGTGGCATAGAGGGTCCCGTTGTCGTCGACGGGCTCCGTAGCCTCGAAGAAGCCAGGATTCTATCGCGTCACGGTCGTCTCTGCATAGTAGCGGTCCATGCAAGCCCCCTGACCAGGTACAGGAGGCTCATGGCCAGGCGTAGGACAGACGATATACGGGGGTGGGAGGACCTAACCCTTAGGGACTCAAAGAACCTCGAATACGGGATCGGTAACGCTATAGCCATGGCCGACTACATGATAGTAAACGAGGGACCCCTCGAAGAGGCCCTAGAGCACGCCCGTCGTATCGCGAGGATGATAATCGATGAAGAGGGTAAGAATTGTAGTGGAGGCGGAGGCCCGTCCCACGGAGGACGTTGAAAAGGTTAAATCCGCTATACTAAACGTAATCGACCCAGATGATATAATCGTCGAGGAAAACCACTATAAACGCGTCCTAGCGATATCTTCGAGGCTGGAAAGCCTGGAGAGGCTTAGGAGACTGCTCAGAGTCGAGCGGATCCTAGACGCCGCTAGGGGCGCCATGAAGAAGGGCTTAACACGAGACAAGCTAGTATTCAATCTACACAAGCAAGCCCTATATGCCGGCAGGCTAAGCTTCGTATCAGACGACTTCGAATCGCCAATGGGGGCAGTACGAGTCATCATAGAACACCCGGAGCCCAGGAAAGTCCTAGACTGGCTGGCGCCGCCGACGAGCAAAGGCAAACCCTTGTTCGAGCTAGACTCTCCTCCTTAACGGGCCCAGGGAGACACGCATCATATCCCACGAGAGGACGGTCCTATCGAAGAGCCTCCTAGCCTCTAGATAGAGCCTTCTAGCATCTCCCCCGCGATAACGCGGGCTCACGTGGAAGAGCACAAGGTGACGAACCCCGGCTTCCAAGGCTACAAGGGCGGCGTGTTCAGCAGTCGAGTGTCCTCGTGCTATAGCCTCGTCTTCCATATCCGAGCCATAGGTGGAATCATGCAATAGGAGGACCGCATTGCTCGACAGCTCGATTACAGATTGGCAGGGCGCTGTGTCGCCGGTGTATACGATTGAAGCCTCGAAATAGTGGCTAGAGATATCTTCTAGCTTGACCCTTCTCCCGTTAACACTAGCTGACCCCCTCTCGACTAGTTCTTTAATCCAGGGACCCGGCTTCAAGCCCATAGCATGTAATAGTGACTTGTCTATGCGGGGCCGGGTCCTCCATTCGATCCGATAAGCTAGGGAATCACTGGTATGGCACGATGGAGTCCATTTGAGCTCTAGAACATCGCCTCCGCTCCTGTATAAGGGCATCGATCCAGTTCCTGAAAGCGTTACATAGTTGATCTCGAAGCCAAGTCTGGTGCTAGTCGCTTCGAGTAGGTCCCTGGCGAACTCGACAACTGTGGAAGGCCCGATTATAGATAACGGCTTCCTCCTCCTGGAAACGGCCATCGATTGTAGGAGCCCGGCTAACCCGTTGATGTGATCTCCATGCTCGTGCGTCACTATTATAGCGTCTAGATCGTGAACGCTCCTCGGAGTCCTGTGGAGTCGGAGTTGAGCGCCCTCACCAGCATCAAGTAGCAGGGTGTATCCGTTCCAGTCATAGACGAGTACGCTGGGGGTCAGCCTCTCTCGCGTCGGCATCACACCCCCACTACCCAGCATCACCAGGCTTATCAGACCGGTCATACCTCGTTTCACTTCCTGGCGACAACGACCTCTCTTATGAGAGTCGAGTGAACGTACATGTGGAACCTATCGATAACCGAGAAGCCGATCTCCCCGGCGATCCTCCAGGGTTCCTCCCTATAGGGACCTGCATACACTATGTAGCCCCCGGCTCTCAATACGCGGTATGACTCCCTTAGGAATCCTCTAACCAATTCGCTATAGGTCTTCCTAGCTGTAGTTGTTGATCGCCCGTAAGGGGGATCGGTGGCAATTGCATCGACACTCTCATCTCTCAGGGGTATGCTCCCCGAGTTTTGCCTTAGAACGGTTACCCTCTCATAGAGGTTGAAGTGCTTCATGTTGACTACGGAACCCCTGACCATCTCAGGGGCGATATCGCCGCATACACACTGGGAGGCGTCTAGAAGGCAGGCCTCAATGATGAACCCGCCTGTACCGCAGAAGGGATCTAGGAAGATATCGCCTGGCTTCAAACGTGAGAGGTTAACCATCACCCGGGATAGCTGTGGGCTTAGAGGTCCCGGTTTGAAGAACGGCCTCTTACCGGGCTTCCGGGAATTGAAGGAACGTGTGTCCTGTCTACCTAATATGCTTCCAATTATCGCGATGCCCTCAGTTATGAACACTCTAAGGTCTCTAGAGGCCCCCGCGTCTAGTAGTGTTCTATAAGCGTTCTTCACGGCTCTCTCGTCCACGTGGCAGGAATACCCTCTAAACTTCTTAACATATATACTTTTAAATCTTATCCCGGACCCGTGTAGCCAGCGTGCAAACCCCATCAGCTCTGAGACCTCAGCCTCGACGACCCCGTATACTCTGCCAACTTCCTTAACCCAGCCAGCCCACGAGGTCAACGGAGTCGGATCCTTCGTAGAGTGGAAGACCGCTACACCCTCACTAGAAAACGTGATGTATCCGTCAAGCCTAGCCTCTAATAGCGCCTGCAACTCTGCCAGGGGCATCCTAGGATGCTCGCCGCTGAGCAACGCATAGTATTCTCCTAGAGTAGAGGATTTCACCGGCATCAACTACACCGGGAGGCTCTCAGCTATTAGAGGCCCGATATCGACATACTCTATAATCTCGTGTCTTTTAGCTGGAAGCGTGTTCGCGGCATATATCTTCGTTATCCCAGCCCTAGACAACTTCTCCAGAGCCCCACCCACCATGAGCGCATGGGCCACAAGGGCATAGATCCTCTCGGCTCCCTGGTTCAGAAGCATAGAGGCCGCCTTCGCCAGGGTCCCTCCAGTGCTTATGATGTCATCGACGAGAACCACTGTCTTACCCCGAGCAGGGATCTCCTTGGGCTCAACCACTATCTCCCCCGTGATACGATCCCTGTGCTTCACCAGGTAGTCGTACTCCGCATCCAACGCACTGGCCAAGCGCCTGGCTCTATCGAGAGCTCCAACATCAGGGGCGAGAACCAGGATATCGCCCCCGACATTGATCCTCCCGGCCATATACTCGTATGGAGAAAGGTTGTAGGCCTCGCCATCGAACGCCTTCAGCGACTCCTCCTTGTGGACCTCGACGGTCAGGAGCCAATCATAGCCAGCACACCTAAGACTCTTCAATACAACCTCAACGCTCACAGGCTCGCCTTCTAGAAACCTCCTATCCTGCCTGGAATAAGCCAGGTACGGCGCTATCAACCTGACCCTCTCAGCCCCCATACCGATAGCCGCATCAGCTAGTAGTAGCGCCTGGACCAGGGAATCGTTCTGGGGAGGACTCATAGTCTGAACCACAAACACGTCCTCTCCCCGGATATCGCCTCTAACACGCACATAATGCTCCCCGTCGGGAAACCTCTTCCAGTCTAGATCAACTATTCTAATGCCAGCGGCGTCCGCAATGCTCTGGGCCAACTCTGCACTGGCAGGGCTAGGCCCCGCTATAACTACAGCCATAGACCCCGCACCTGTTCCAAATGTATGGGATGCTAAGGAAATTAACTGTAGGCGTCCATGTAAGCCTAGAGGAGGGAGGTTAACCGAGTAGTGCCAAGAGAAGAGCAAGGAAACACGATGATTCCAGTAGCGATGCTCGGCTTGAGCACAGCCGAGGCAGTACCCCTATACCACTACAGTCCAGGCGGGGTTATGCTCAGGATAGCCCTGGCTAGTTATCCTAGCACTCTGTTCGAATGCGAAGGATTCCCGATATGTGTTTTCGGCGACGGAAGCCGGTTGGCGCCGATACCCGTTGATGCTAGTTTGATCCTGTATAAGGCGCGCCAGTGGAGGGTAGACGCCGTATTCCTCGACGGACTAGAACCGTTGAACTCGCTCGGAGAGGACGAGTTGTCGGATTTAATTGAAACCTTTAAGAGACATGGGTTCCGAGTGGGAGCCCGCACGCTAGGTCTATCGAGCCCTAGTATAGTGAAGAGACTGGACTTTGCGGTAATAGACTACATGAAAGACTACACGGTCAACCCAGCGGTGCCAGGTGAAGCCGTAAGGCTAATCTACGATTTACAAGAGGTTGAGGGGCCCTGGATAGAGGTATCGGCTTATATAAAAGAGCCCAGTTTCTGGAGGCTGCATCCACTCGTGCTGGCACTAGGCGACTCCGAGAGGCCGATACATGTGTTTGTCGAAGACCACAAGGGCGGGGGTCCCTTGAGGGACTTGTACGAGGAACTCCAGAGGAGAATGCCATACGTCTACGTACACAACGACCTATACCCAAGGCTAGACACATACTGCCCCAGATGCAAGGCTCCAATAGCCTCACGAGATGAGGGCTTGTTAAGGGCCCTTGAGGTCCTCGACGATGGAAGATGCTGGAAGTGCGGTTACAAGCTCGCCTTTAGAGGCCGTATAAGGAAGAAGACCCCCGAGCAACTACTACTATCCACGGAGGGCGGGGTGAAATGGTTCCATCCAAGCCAGTTGGTAGGAGGATTAGCGCGTTAGCCGGGCCCAACGTGAGACCGGCAATGCTATGGGAACCAGTACCCGACAGGCCTGGATGGGTCAAGTGCAATCTTTGCGAGAAGAGGTGCATCATAGCCCCAGGCCGTTACGGGGCCTGTGGCGTGAGGAAGAACATAGACGGTAAGCTCTACACGCTGGTCTACGGTTTGCTGACCGCTATGAATGTGGATCCCATAGAGAAGAAGCCCCTCTACCACTTCTACCCGGGGAGCAGGGTGCTCAGCATATCCACGGTTGGATGCAACTTCTTCTGCAAATTCTGCCAGAACTGGGTTATCAGCCAGAGCAGGCTAGAGAGGGGCCTGTATGGAGTCTACAGGACTCCTGAGGAGGTAGTCGATGCGGCCTTAGAGTATGGCGCCGATGGCATCTCCTATACCTACAACGAGCCCACTATCTTCTTCGAGTTCATGTATGATACCTCGAAGCTAGCTAAGAAGCACGGCCTGTTTAACACGATGGTTACCAACGGCTATGCCACGCCTGAAGCGATAGACGAGATAGGGGGATTAATGGATGCGGCTACAGTCGACTTCAAGGGCGGGGGCAACAGGGAGTTCTACAGGAAGTTTATAGGCGTCCTAGACCCAGAGAAGATCTTCAACACCATACTTGCAATGAAGGACAAGGGATGGTTCATAGAGATAACGAACCTCGTTGTACCTAGGGTCGGGGATAGAGAGGAGGACGTACGTAGGCTATCGAAATGGATAGTAGAGAACCTTGGCCCGGAGACGCCATTCCACCTCTTGAGGTTCCACCCTGACTACAAGATGAGAGACTATCCGCCAACCCCCTTGGAGACGTTGGAGAAGCTAGCTAGGATAGCCATGGATGAGGGCTTAGCCCACGTCTACATAGGAAACGTGGCCCCCCATCCCCTAGAACACACGTACTGCCCGAAATGCGGCTATCGAGTCATAGAGAGGATAGGCTTCACCATAGTCTCCTGGAGGCTGGAGAAGGGAAACACCTGTCCCCGCTGCGGCTACAAGCTCAATATCAAGGGGGAATACCGTGGCGGCAGGGGTATGAGTTTCCTATCGCTCATCTAGCCTCTCCTAGGACCGTCTAACCCAAAGAAATATAAGCTCCTATCATTCTATGCCGTTTTGGCCGTTAGAAACTCGATCTAAGGGTGGTGTAGAATGAAGTACTGTCCTAAGTGCGGCGGCCCCATGTTCCCCATAAAGAAGGGAGACAAGATCTACCTAAAATGCCGCAGATGCGGATACGAGATGGAGGCTACCGAGAAGGACCTGGAGAAGTACAGGGTTGTCAGGAAGGCCGACGAGAAGCACAAGGTCGTAACCACAAAGGTAGTCAGCCAGGTCAGGAGGACGCAGGGTAGCCCAGAGGACCTAGAGAGCGCAAAGGAAGAGTACTACGAGCTCGTGCTAGACCAACTGGGAGAATACGGAGAGTAAAGAGGGAAACCCCTAGGACCTCCCCGGCAGGCTGCCCAGCAATCCACCAATAGCCTGCAACTCCTTAGCAGCCTCCTCCAAATCCTTGTGGGTATCGATCGACTTCCAATAGTATGGAGGCGTGTTGTACTTTATCACGCCAAGCAAGCCTCTCGCAGCCAACTCCGGGAACGCCGTCTTCTCTATATCACCATACTCCGGCAGATACTCTATGATATCGGACTTGAACGCGTAGACACCGCCGTTTATCCAGTACTCGTGCAACACCGGCTTCTCCTTGAAATCGACGATCAGCCTCTTGTCCTCATTAATGGACAGGATACCGTACGGGCTCCTCAGTGGGACCGCGGCGATTGTGGCTACGACCTCTCTGCTCTCGACGTCTTCTACCAGCTTTATTGGATCGAGGTTTGTTATCACGTCACCATTGACAATGACTACTGTCTCACTACGCTTTATTATGCTGCTGGCGTTCTTCAGGGCCCCGCCAGTGCCCAAGGGCTCGTCTTCCACGACATAGGTTATAGAGACTCCATACTTCAACCCGCTCCCAAGATGCTCTATGATCTTCTCCTTGAGATAGCCAGCCAGCACGACGATCTCGTCAATGCCATAATACTTTAGCCACTCTATTTGATACTCGATTACAGCCTTGTCGCCAACTTTCACCAAGGGCTTCGGTATCTCTAGCGTCAGGGGCCTAAGCCTCTTCCCATAACCGCCAGCCAAGATCATGGCGATAACCATAATCCTATCCCCCAGTAGTATGGTTACACCGCTATGTTATAT
>WWDN01000043.1:0-10570 GCA_035615875.1 Thermodiscus sp.
TCTCTCCTCAAGCCTACCAATACGCTCATCGAGAGAAGACCCCCCAGGACCCTCCACCCCACCAGTAATAGACTCCTCGCCCCCGAGTTCTTCGGGTTTTATGCCGAGGATTTCCTCGGGTTTCTTGAGTACTTCCTCGTGGGGTGTCCCCCTCAGCTCCGATATTAGTCCGGTGTAGGCGAGCGTGGGGCTCTGGTTCCATCTTTCTATTCCCATTTTGTCTTTCAGGTCGGATATTTTCATGAAGAGCTCTCTATAGCGTTCGTAGTATTCTTCTGCTTCCTTCACTTTTTCCTTTAGTTCCTCTAATCGTCTGCTAAGGTATATGTGGATTGCTGTTGTTGGGTCCGTCAGGTCGTGAAATGTGTAGGCTACGTTTTCTCCGTATTTTTGTTTTATGTATTCTTCTGTTAGGTGTGGTGTTTGTTTTGCGAGTTCGTGGGCTGTGTGGAGGAGGGTTGAGGCTATGTAGTTGAAGAATTTTTCCCTGTCTTTGTGGAGGCCTTTTTCTACTGCTTGTTTTATTGCTTGGTATAGGATTGTTACTGTTCCCTTGAATGCGGGTGATGCGTCGTCGAGGTGGGTTAGTTCTTCTATGTATCCTTTTATGAGGGGGTCTTTTACTTCTTCTTTTATTTTTTCTATTTCGTTTCTTAGCTTGGGGTTTTCTTCGAGTATTGCGTCGAGTATGGCCCTGAATTTTTCTGCCTCCCTGAACATTGCCCTCTCTTCTTCTGGTAGCGGTCCCCTCCTTTCCTCTTCTTCTCTTAGCCTTTCCTCTATTTGTTTTTCTATTTCTTTTTCCTTTTCCTTCCTCTTCTTATGTGCGTAGTAGTGTATTATCCAGCCCAGGACTATAGTTTCATCCCCCATTGTTATTGGTAATCATCTAAAGGGTCTTTAATTTTGGTGTTTACCCAGCGTTTACAAGGTTGAGTTTCCTGGTTGTTGCGATGGTTGTGGTAATGGTCGGTTTTGATGGTTAGGAGGCGTTTGAGGGTGTGAGGTGGGGCCCGGGCCGGGATTTGAACCCGGGACCTCCGGATCCACAGTCCGGCGCTCTAACCAGGCTGAGCTACCCGGGCCATGCTCGACCGCCCAGATAGTAGTTCACCGCCCCTATGGAGGGGGCTCATCCCGGGCCCCAGCGTGCCGTTTACCTGCTCTGTTGGTCCTAGGGGTTTAATTCTTTATGAAACAGCTACTCATCATGGTGGTTTTATCTTCACGTTCTCTCTTAATCTAAAGCCTAATGATTAGATGTTCGTGATTTTAGTATTATGTTTATAGATAATAATTATGGGTTCTATTATCATGAGTTCTAATTCGCCGCTTAACATATTCGAGTACGGTCCTCAGTGTATCCTCCATTGATTCTTTGACTTTAAAGGGGCGTATGTTGTATTGGCTTCCTTCGTGGAAATGGTGTGGGAAGGTTTCTAGTCCTTTTAGTCTCCTATGAGAAGCATTATCCCACCGGTAGATCGTGTTGTCTATGTGACGTCGCTCCCAGTGGAATGCGTACTTGCAGGGGATTCTCCTGCTGAACCATACATCGATGAAGCTGTCATCTATGATGTACAGGCGAAGTCTATCTTTTCTTACCTCGATATATTCTACAACATCCGAGTATTCTCTTTCGGCCACGTATGCAAGCCGAACGTATAGTCTATCGACATCCCTGCAAGTGCTTTTCATCACGTTTCCAGCTCCTTTAGGAGCTTTTCCAGCTCTTTCTCTCTATGTTCTAGGTAGTCTAGCCTGACGATGTCGTCGTGTATAGTGGTGTCGTCTATGGCGTCCTCCTCCACTAGGCGCCATAGCTCGTCGAACCTCTTCACCCCGTAACGTGCTAGGATTGAGGCCTTCTCCGCCCTAACCCGGCGTAGCTCCTCGCGTACGAGGGCTTTAACAGCCCTTCTCTCAGCCTCCCCAACGCTGATACCTAGGATGCGTGCAATGTTTTCGAGGCTGATCACAGCCCACCACGTGCTAGGGATAAGCCAGGTACGCTTAATAAGCAGTTGCAGATGGTGTGGCTTGTCGTTGGATGTTGTCGCATCCGGGAGTGTTAATGTTTTGGATCTCTGCGTTGCTTGGCTTTGTCCCTGGCTAGTATCGACTTTATTAGGGCTTCCCTTATCCTGGGGTCCCTCCACATCTCCCTATCCACGGTCCATGCCTGGATTAGCCACTTGTCCCTTGCCTCGAACCACTTCCTCCCCAGCTTTTTCACCATTAGGGCCTTCCACCGTGCATGGCGTATCGCGTCCTCTAGGTTCCTGCGCCTCTCCTCCCTGAGCTCCTCAGCTAGAGTATCCTGTGTCACGGCTCCTCTCCCCTTAGGAGGGAGCAGTCTGCTCTCAGCTTGTTGCACCATTCGAGTAGTTCTCCGTGGTTTATGGCGTCTCTGAATATATTGTAGAGGAAGATGGCGTCTCCGACATCTTTATCGGTACCCAGGTATAGCTTATAGGCTATCTGCAATTCTATGGGCGATATTCTAAGGGTGTGCTCATCGTTTACTATGACCTTTACGTGGTTGGCTATGGCGTACCTATGCACGCCTGTCTTGGCTATCTTGGCCTCTATGTTGGGCAGTATCATGCCTCCGTACATGAACCTCACACCATACCCCTCGCGAGGTATTCCCTGTAGATGCCCTTGAGGGACCCCTCGGACCCTATATCGTCTGCATCAGGGCAAACCCTGCTCCCCGCGCCTTTCTACACAGCTCTATGAAGCCCTCCTCACCGGGGTCTTCCAGCATGAAGTCTATGTCGTCGCTCCTCCTAGCTCTGCTGAAGTATTTTTCCCTCTAGCGTGTTATTATTGTTGCCTGGGTGGCCTCGTTGTCTAGGCCTGTGTTGCTGGTGGCTGTTGTAGTAGTTGTAGCACTGGTATCCGCAGTCTACTATTACCATGCTGGCTCCAAGCCCGCGGCGGGCGGCATGGAGTCGCTGGGGGACGAGTCGATCGCCAGCCTCGTCTCTGGGGCGCCAGGGTCCCTCTCCGTTAGCGTAGATGCCCTCAGCGGATCCGGGAGGATTAAGGTGGAGTATACTTGCGTGGGAGGCTCTAGGGCGCCGCGTATAACTGTTTCGAACTTGCCCGGCGAGGCCAGGGCTACGGCCTTAATCATGTACGACCCCGACGCGCCCAAGGGGACATTCATACACTGGCTCGCCCTACTCCCGGCCACACAGCACAGGATCGAGATACCCTCCCAGGATATGGTGCTGGGCTTGAATAGCGCTGGCCAGGAAGGATACTTCCCGCCCTGTCCCCCCGCCGGAGACAAGCCCCATAGGTACTATTTCCTCGTGCTCGCACTAGACCACAATCCCAGCCTCCCCGAGGAATCACACTAGACCAGTTGCTGGATGCCGCCAGGGGTCACGTGGTGGCGTACGGCTATGTGGCGGGCTCCTTCAGCCGGTAGCGTTTCGCGGCGCAGACGCTATTATCGATGCAACTCCGCTGGCGTCGACCATGGCCTCGACCTCCCCCAGCTCGTATAGCGTGCGGCTGTTGGGGAGTTGGAGGTATGCAAGGGCCTCGTCTCCCGTGAGCACTACGTTATAGTAGTAGGGGTCGAAGTAGTCCAGGTAGCCCGTTACCCTGTCGTAGATGGGGGAGTCCTCCACGCCCTCGACAATCAACAGTAGGAGGGAGCCGACTCGCACCATATCATACTCGCCCTTCCTGGAGAAGCCCCTCGGGCTCCAATCCCCCGGCCCACAGGCGGTGGAGGCGTCAAGGAGTTTCACGGCCGACTCTATAGCCGCTAGTGCATGCCTCCTACCGGGGCTATGCGTGTCGCCCCAGAGGACCAGCTTCAGCCACTCGTCACGGGCCAGGGCGTAATAGGAGTCTAGCAGGAGCGCCTCCCGATACTGATCCAGCAGCACGCTGCACTTGGATCCGTAGACCCTTGATGCGAGGGGGCTCGCGCCCGAAGGGTCGAGGCCTAGTAGAGCGGTTGAGGCGGAGACCCAAGCCTTCCTGATAGCCCACTCGTAGTCCCTAGCATAGTAGTCGTTCCAAGCCGATACCAGGATAGACCGGGCCCGTGCCTGGAGGCTCGAATGCATACTCCACGTAACCCTCAATGGAGAGCCCCCCGGGGTAGAGGGACCCTCCACCAGAGGCCTTATCTGCTGTCCTGGCCTCGATCACAACCCGCGGGCTGGAGGGACCCACGGGTTCTCAGCTTTCAGCGCTCACCACCAGGTCCCCTGGTTGGAGGGTCCCTCCCGTACAATTAGGGGTCTCCTGGGGAGGGTAATATCGCCCGTTACCAGTGTTACCTCGATATGTCCCACGGTATTATGTCCTGGTCGGGCCTTTACAAGCCACACGCACTATATAGTGGTTGGGTGTGTGGTAGATGGCCCTACACGACCTCGCAGCGGTGCTGGGCGCCCTCAAGCACGCAGTCAGCTTCAGCGCCGGGAACATAGGGTACTACCTGGCGGCGGCGGGCCTCGCCATACTAGTCGTGGCGGGCCTGTTTATAGGAGGCATGCTGGTCTACAGGGGGCTCAAGAACATATCATACATGGAGACGGGGGAGTTCGCCAAGTTCCTACTCGTGTCTGCGATCGTATTGATAGTCCTGGGGGCTATCTGGCCATAGCCTCTGCCTCCCTCTCCTCAAGCTTTCTCTTCAACATCTTCAGCCTGACGAAGTCCTCCCTCATACGCTCGTCGAGCACGCTCTTGATGAACTTTATGGCTGACCGGTAGCTGGGCAGGATCACGTAGTCCATGGCGTTCACCAGCCTCTGGGTCTCCCTCAGCTCGTCTATGAGGCGGCGGAGCATCTCCTCGTACTCGGCTAGCTTCAGGATCGAGGGGAGGAGCCTGGCCAGCATATTCCTGCTCTCCCTCAGCCTCGGGCTCGCGTCCAGTGGGTATGGGTTGCCCGGTATGGTTTCCTCTACTATCTGGAAGGTGGGGGTTTTCACGGCGAAGAGCACCCTCGTGCCGACCCTGACCCTGGTGCTGGGCGGTATGGCCATAGTGTAGCTCCTGGCCCTAGCCTCCCCCTCCTCCGCTAGGCCCTGGTAGTAGTATGCGAACAGCTTGTATATGTCCCTGAAAACCTCGTTCTGATACTTGTTATACTCCTCCCCCGCGCTCTTGATGTAGTGTAGGAGGACCTCCCTCTTCTCCTCCATCACGCCACGGATCTTCCTGAGCATCTTCTCCTCTCTTCTAAGGCGTATCAGGTTTATCTTCGTCGGCAGCACCTTCCTCGGATCAATCGCCAACAGTCTACCCCTCTCCCCAGTCCACAGCCACTAGTACACCACACTATAATATTACAGTTTCGACAAGGGCATCCGCAAAGACGCGCTTAGGATTAAAAAGAGAGGTAGTCTACGACCGCCTCCCCCGCATATAGGCTGCGAGCAGGGTGATGATGGTTAGCAGGGCTACTAAGGACGCGTAACCCGGCTCTGGGACTGGCGTCGGATTAACCAACACGTTTACAGAATCCGACTCGGTGTTGCCGGCTGGGTCGACTGCGACCGCCTCGATAGTATAGGTTCCCGGCGACTCTCTGGTCGTGTTCCAGTCATAGGTGTATGGCCCCGGGCCCGTCTGGTTCGACACTAGGGTCCCGTTTATGTATATGGCCACCCAGGCTATCCCGTTGGCGTCGCCCGCGTCGACTGTTATCGTAACGGTCCCAATAACCTGCTCTCCGTCGCCTGGGTTTGTTATTGATACATTTGGCTTTGTGTTGTCGAACTTGTAGATCCTCCACACGCCACCCCTATTCCCGACAGTATCATTCGCTATAATTGTAATGTTGTAGGTGCCATCCGCGTAGCTGGTCGTCGCCACGGTTATCGTGTGAGTCCCCGAGGACAGCGCGCCCTGCTCTATCAGCGTACCATTCAAGTAGACCATGTAGCTATCCGGGTGCTCCTCCGACGCGGTGAACCCCAGGCTGAGATCCCCGGCGACAATCGAGTTATTCGCTGGCCCCGTAACCGTTAGCGCGGGAGCCGTATTGTCCACTGTGAGCGTTATCGAGTCGGAATCATAGTTGCCGTCCAGGTCCCAGGCCTCCAGGGTTAGAGTATGGCTTCCATCCGATACCCGCGAGGAGTCCCAAGAGACCGTGAAGTAGCCTGTCGAGTAGCCGGTCCGTATAGTTGTGCTGTCGACTTTGAGTGTCCAGTTCTTGAGGTTGTCATCGTAGACATACACGCGCATATCAACCCAGCCGCCGACAAGGACGCCGTTCTCGGGCTCTAGTATACGGGCAGATGGATGATAGTTCTTCACGTTAATCCCAATAACCCTCTCCGCCCTGTTACCGGCCCAGTCAAGGGCTACAACCCTCAGGTTATAGTATCCGTCTGGGAACTTAGAGGTGTCGATCTCTATCGTGCCCGCCGGGGGATAGGCTACACCGGCTATTGAATCGTTCAAGAACACCATAACCACCATGACCCCGTAGTCGTCGCTGTAAGTGAAGTTGACATCTATCAAGCCGTGGACATCATCGCCATCGCTCGGAGCGGTCACATCGATAGTCGGCAGGGTAGAATCGCTGGGAGGCGCCCCCAGGTAGGGCGAGTACGTCAGGCTCCCAATCCCAGAGGAATAGTAGATCTCCTCGGGATCCACGGAGTCGGCCCCGAGGGTCGTCACGTTAGGCCCGTCAGAGCCGCCCCAGTAGTTATCCGTGGCATTCGCCGTCCCGCCTCTAACCGTTAATCCATACCCCGGATTCCTCGATATCACCGCCTCGTGTACTGTGAGGGTCCCACTGGTGATACGGAGGGGCTCGCCCCCTATACCCGTAGCGTTCAGCCCCGCCACCCTAAGGTTCCCACCGTTGGCTTGGAACACCGCCCAGCCGCTAACCGGGTCAGTGTTTGTCCATGTCGTCTCGTCGAGGATGGGTGAGATCACGTTGGTCGTCCCCGAGCGAATGTCTAAGATTGTGTCCTTTGTGTGCGTTATTCTAGGCTGGTCGAATACCGTGTCGCTGCTCCATATTGTAAATAATGCTCCAGCGCCTCTGTCGCTAGTCGATATGTTCATTTCCCCGGCATAGAATACGTGTATATCCGACAGGTAGATTCCCCTGGTGTCGGTGAATTCTACCCTGCTGAGCGTCAATGAGTAGATGCTTCTGAGGTCGAAGGCGTAGTTTGTTATTATGGTTCCCGGCTGTGGCGAGTGGACGGATACATTCTTCATTAGCACTCTGTTCCCGCTACCGAGGCCCAGGACGTTGTATACAGTGGTGTTTATCTCCGTATCTCTGATCTCAAGCTGATCTATAAACGCCAAATAAAAGTTGTTTGGCGTTGGGTTGGTGCCGTTTATCGTTATTATGGAGTTTGTTATGTATAGTCTGGGTAGTGAGCTGGTTCTCGACGAGTAGATGAATCTGTATGCCCTGCCAGTTATGTTGGCTCCGTTGAAGGCGAGCGCTGAGTGGTCCTCGATATCACTTGATAGGTATATCACGGTGACGTACTGCGAGTTCGACTCTATGCGCGAGTTGACGAATTCTATGTGGGAGTCGAGCCAGTCCCTAATCACAGGGTAATAACCGTAGGAGTCGGCATTTGAGAGGTAGTCTCTTACATTGATTACTGAGTTATTTATAGTGATTTTAGAGGTGTAGGCCTGGATGAGGCCAGGCCTCGAATCCATGGTTAACCCATTAATGGTTACCTTCGCGTTCAGCGCAATGACCTGGCTCGCACTGGTTATCGTTGTGGTCGCGTCGTGCACGTAGACTATTGGTTTACCGTCTATCGTGTTACCCGTGATAGCATGCCTGGCGTGGTCCAAGTTGCTATACGAGACGCCATCTATTAGTATCCCGCCGGGGTACCCTGGCCGTGAGTATATCGTGTTGTTGACTGCTTGAACGCCTATGGAGTTTGCAATGTGTATTGATATAGTTTGCCCGTCGAAGGTGTTTCTTGCAATGACAGCTTCTACTCCGCTTGAGTTGGAGAAGGAGGATATGTCGATCCCTATCTTCCCGGGGCCAGTTATCCGGTTGTCCTCAATGTGCATATTATAGCTCCCAGTCGTGTATATGAGGGATCCCACCTCAACCCCATTATTAGTTATATTTGAATCTCTTATTATCAAGTCTCTAGACTCCCAGCTGGGATAAAGTCTTAACAGGCTGTCAGTGGAGGTGGAGCCGGCCCTACGAGATATACTAGAATGGAGGATTCTAACCTCCCCGTGATAGGCTACATCGATCACCTTCTGCGAGCTCTCTAGCCGAGAATAAGTGACCGTTACATTATCACAGGCGGATTCGGTTGAAGAAGGGATCCATGAGTAGATTGTTACGGCTTCAGACTCCACAACCGATCCATTTATCCAGAGGTTAGAATGCCTCACAAGGCTTATCGCCTTGACAAAGATATCTGGATCCGTGCTTCTCAGGGTTGAGTTGTTTACCGTGACATTCCCACCATAGTCGATGTTGATCAGCCTTGAACCCTCAAGCCTCGAATCACTTATATGGACTGTAGCGTTCTTCACCTCCACGCCTAGGAGTTTGGGGAACGTTATTGACCCGTTTATCGTTACACTCTCTATGGACACGGTTCCTGCGTCGAATACCTTTATCCCATACAAGTAGGAGTCACGTGTAATGGTTACACCCCTGATGGTTATGGAGTCCGAGTGGCTTACAGCTATCGGCCCTGGCACTCCGGTCGTGAATGATACGCCGTCGACGACGATATTGGAGGAGTTGTATATCAGGACTTGGCCGTAGGAGCCGGTCACCGTCGCTCCATTCGCGTCCCTGATTATGACTATGGGCTTATTGTCCAGAGTAGTCACGTTGTCCAGGTATAGGTTCATCGAGTTATAAGAGGCGTCTCGGTAGTAGCCGAAGGCTATGCCTGGGAGCTTCGAGTCCCTGATCGTGATGGGCGTCCCAATATTCTTGTCAATATACACGCCGACTACCTTTTCACCCGGGGCCGGCTGTATTTGCAGGTTTGCTATCGTTATTCTACTCGCAGTTCTGCTTGGCATCGAGTCGGAGTATATGTATATGCCGTTGCGGAGGCTGGTGCCACTATTGGCTACGCCTTCGATTAGTAGCTTGTTTATGTCTATCGTGCTGGTCACATAAAAGCCTTGAGTTATCTTGAAGGGGTCTCCCAGGCTCGCTTGGGGGTTAGTTATGTTGACACTGTCCATTGTAAGGTTGCAGTCCCTGACTTCTAGCCTGCCGTTCCCGAATACCGTATTGCTTATGCGGGCGTTTAGGTATGTTAACTTGACTGTACCGTTCAGCTCGGATCGCGTTATCGTGGCGTTTGTGTGATCGCTTAATTGGAGGCCATTAATGTCGGTGTAGGATTCCACCGTTAGGTTGGTTATTTCGAGGTCTGTGGCCTTGTTGTCTGCGCGGTAATAGAATTTGTGCATCCAGGAATCCCTTATGTATAGCGTGGTGGCGTTGGACCTTGCGTTGCTTCCATAGTTCACGTTTACGTCGTAACTGATTACAGAGACCGAGGGGTGGCTGGCGTCTAGCCTGTTTATATTGAAGATTGTGTCGCCGCTTATGTAGAAGAGATTGTATATGACTTGTCCAGTCAGGCTTTGGAGTCTTAGCCCGTAGACTTCTAGCCTCGCGAGTGTAGCCGGGTCGGAGTCCTCGTCTCCCGCTATATTGACTACATTAAGGTAGGAGCCCGTGTACTTGATGAGCGCGTTCTTGAAGTATAGGTATGGTTGCGGGCCACTCGCCTGTATGCCGGGGTTACACCCTCCCAGATATTCTAGTGTCGAGTCCGTCACATTCAGCTTGCCCTGGACTAGTACCTGGTAGCCCTGCGAGGAGTTGGTAGTGATCTTGGATCCCCCCTCTAGTATTAGCGTGCCTCCCTCCTTGACCGTGATATTGAACTGGCAGTTGCTCGACTCGTCGATTACTAGCGTGGCGTTCCGGAGCCTGAGGGTCCCTCCAGGCTCTACCACTACGCTGCCACTAACGTGCACCGTCTGGTTCTCGATTACCTGGGTGCCAGTTACTGTTAACCCGCTGGCTCCCGCATGGTAGAGGAGTGGAGGGAGGTCTGCTGGTATCGTGGCCAGCAGTATCATGGCTGCTAGCAGCAGGGGGCCCAGGCGGATACTCATAACTCGATCACCATACGAGCCTACTCGTGGCTGGTGCTTGTCGGCGTGTTGTGATAAGTTCTGGGTTTGACGGATAGCATCAAACCCGGAAAAACACGAGTTTAATAACAATATTAGGGGCGGGCCCCTCCCTCCCCCAGGTACCTGTAGAGGGCCAGGAGCAGCTCCTCCACCTGCCTCGTTCTATCACGGTAAGAGACGAATCCGATAAGGCTCGGGTATCCTGGGACTATCTCCTCCACACTATAGTGCACCTCGCCCTCCAGGCTTGATAGGATGACTGCGAGCACCCTGAAAGCCTCCAGCGCCCCCAAGGGGTCGTCTCCGGGCACGGGCAGTGGTACCTGTATCTGGGTTATGTACCCGTGCTCGGGGTCATCCTTCACCTCAACGATGGCTTCCCCCA
>WWDN01000044.1:0-20563 GCA_035615875.1 Thermodiscus sp.
CCCGTCCCGAGGGTAGGTTAGCCACGCGTTACTCAGCCGTCCGCCACGCCCCGCAGCGGCGGGGCGTTCGACTCCCATGGCTTAGCCCTACCCCGATAGCGGTCGGGTCCGGCAGGATCAACCGGAGTTACGGCCGCGGCTGCCCGCAGCCGCGGGCGGGCCGAAGGGTGTAGAGGCCGCTAAGACGCGGGTCCAGGCCCGGGATTGCCCCTCGGGCTTGCGCGGACTCGCCTCGAAGCCCCTGTCGGACCCGAACTTCCCCAGGTTACTTTTCTGGGGGTGTTCGGGTCCCCACTGGTTAATCGTATACTTGGCCACCCGCTGTTTCTCCTTCTCCGGGTGGCCGGCCAAGCTTCTACTGATTCCCAGTCTGGGGTTTTAACCCTTATGGTCTGGTATGGATGGGGTCATGTATTATAACCGGCTTGAAGGTGTGCCCGCGGCTGGAGGCTGGAGGCTCATCCACATGTTGTCCTGGGGGGCTCTGCCCCTAGTCGCCCCCGCGCCGCCGCCGGGAAGCCGCGGGCAATGTATACTGTTGGGGGATTGGAGTGTATAATCGTTAGCGCTGGTGATCAGTACTCCTCGCTCCATTACTAGAGGATTGGGGAGCGGCTCGACCCTGCGCGGGCTCGTCATCAGCGAGAGCCTAGGCCCTTTCGAGCCCGTTCATAGCCGCCAGTTTACTAGCAGCCGTGACCAGGCATATTACTTTCTACTATACCTTAGGCAGACGAAGCCTTCTCCGCCCTGATACACTCTCGGCTCTTCTATGCGTTCAACGCCTGGAGGCGATGTTAGGGTGGCGTAGGCGTGTGTTCTCCGTAGACCCAGGCTTGCCGCTAGTTCGTCTACCTCTTCGACTGTGTAGAACTTGGCGATGCGGTAGAAGGGGTGATTCATCGACGACAACTGTAGGTAGTATTTGCCCCACGGAGAGTCCCGGGGGACGATGCACGTCACAAGGGATCCTCCGCTGGCTAGGATCCTCGACGATTCGCGGAAGACGCTGGCTGGATCGTCGACGAAACAGAGAGTGACGACCATCAAGACTGTAGAGAAACGACCGGTCCCCAGCGGCAGGTTCTCCCCAACCCCAGCGACCACCTCTATGCCCCTACTCCTAGCAACTCGAAGCATATTGAGACTCGGGTCGACGCCCAGATCGCAGCCTAGCCTGGATGCGAACCAGCCGGTGCCAACGCCTATCTCTACACAGGGCCCGCTTAGACCCTCCAAAGCCTTGGAAACGGTTAGAAGCTCGCTATACGCTAGGCTCTGATGCCTTAGATACCATTGGTCGTAGCGCTCGTAGAGCCTGTCGAAGACAGAGGCGGTAGACAATGCCCACCGCCACCGCGGACCCAGGAGGTTAGCGGGGACAGCTACGGG
Source organism: Thermodiscus sp. (assembly GCA_035615875.1). Lineage (GTDB taxonomy): Archaea > Thermoproteota > Thermoprotei_A > Sulfolobales > Acidilobaceae > Thermodiscus. The sequence continues at coordinate 1,393 of WWDN01000044.1, forward strand.
TTTAAACTGTTGATTCAAATAACTCTAAGGAGATAACGGGGGATGACGGGGCAGGGACGTTCCGAGCCCTCAAGCAAGGGCGATGGAGAAGGTCTGGAGCGAGCGGGACCCCAGATGGTGTAGTACGGGTTGAACATAGTAGACCTGCTAGACAAACTCAACGAATACGGGCCGCCGGGGCTCTTCCTAGTCTCCTTTATCAGCAACGCTATACCCGGATTTCCAGCGATCTACCTGGCATTCGTCGGGACCTATGCTCTAGTGGCCACCGATACAGTCCATGCATCGCTGGCAATCATAGTATCGGGGCTGGGGGCTGGCCTGGGGAAGCTATTCGTGTTTATGTCGTCGAGAGCCCTCGGAAGAGCCTCTAAGAGGTTGAAGAGCGTCAAGGAGAAAACCGAGTGGCTCGGAGAGGAAGCCGAGAAGGGGGTTTTCATACTGGTCTTGCTATTCGCGGCGCTACCGCTACCCGATGACATACTCTACATACCCCTCGGACTCACGGGATTCAGGGCGGCGAGCTTCGCCATAGCGGTAATACTCGGGAAGATAATACTCACAGCCATGGTATTCTTCCTGGGCAGGGCCTATAAGAGCCTGTTCGAGTCGATAACCTCGGCATCTGCCCAGGAGAACTTGGGCCTCCTAGTGGGAGGCATGGTTGTCGCGTCGATTATAGCGACCGCGATAATATTTTCGATGGACTGGAGAAAGATCTACATGACCTATAAGAAGCATGGCTCGATAAAGGCCACTCTACAGTTAATCCTGGAGCTGTTCAGGGTAGTTACCTTCAACTTCATAAACCCTGAGAACCCGCCCGCTAGGAGCAGGCTATGCCTAGCCCTATGTCTGCCAACAGCAATAACGCCCATAGTCTATTTCCACACCGACACTAGATACGCGATCATCTCATGGATAACGGTATTTGAGATATACGCGCTGTATAATTACATAAAAACCCGGGTTTCTCACCCGGGAACAACCAGTAAATAGGCTCTAAGCCGACAGGACACGAGGGAACCGCTAGAGTGATAAAGACGATACTATGGAAGGAGCTCGTGGACCTATCACGCGACAGGAAAACCCTAGCCGCCGTGATAATACTACCATTACTAGGCCTACCAGGACTAGCACTAATAGCGGGCTCCCTAGCCTCAACCCAGCAAATCACCATAAACATAGCGGTCGTAGACGCGAAGGCGGTAGGGCTAGCAAGGGAGCTCGCACACATGCTGGAGAATTATATCAAGGGAGCCGGCTACAGGGTAAACATAACAGTCACAACCCGGCCGCTCCAGCCAGCGTACTACGACTTACAAGTCACAATTCCAGAAGGCTTCACGGATAACCTGACGAGCCTAGACAAGACAGCCCGGCTCATCGTCAGCGCAGGACTAGGCACGGGAGGAGATGTGGCACTACAAGCCCTAAACAACGCCGTAGCCACGATCTCGCACCAAATCGTAGTCAAGAGGATAGAAACACTATCGCAGAGAGCTGGGCTAAGCGTTGACCCCATCTCTCTCCTAGACCCAATCGAGATAGCAAGAACCTACCACGAGGCAACAGGGGCCCCTGCCTCTCCGCAACAGGCTCAGGCAGCCTTTACCGCACGACTACTCGAATTCGCCTTCCTCTTCGTAGTAAACCCCGCTGTAGTCTACATGGCGGATAGCGTTGTGGGCGAGCGAGAGAGGAAAACCATAGAAAAGCTGCTCCTGTCACCGGTCGGCAAGCTAGAGCTACTCGCCGGGAAGATGATAGCGTCGTTCATACTGGGCTTCATAGCCTCGCTAGTAGACGCTCTAGGTATACTAGTATTCTTCAGGCTCTCAGGCCTAGAGGTGACCATAACAACAGGGCTAGCTCTGACCTGGTCCCTCTCGGCGGCCCTGGTCATCCTGGTCACCTCCTCCATGGTCGCCATGGTCTCGGCTAGGAGCGAGTCTGTCAGGTCAGCCCAGAACGCCTCCTTCATAATATTAGCCGCGGCCATGGCGGTCTACTTCGCCGCCCTCCTAGTAGACCTGTCCAGGGTCCCCACAACGGTCTCGCTAGCCCTGCAACTGATACCCTTCACCCACGCGGCCCTAGCAGTCCACACCTACGCAATAGGCGCTCCAAACGGGCCAATACAACACCTAGCCCTCCTAGCCCTATTCCTGCTCATCTTCCTATACTTAGCCGCGCGATCCTTTGACAGCGAGCGGATACTGTTACACCAATAGGGGGCTCAGATGGTTAATCCGTCCCCATCGCGACTCGGAGACCGCTATCCTCCTCACAGCCCTCTCTAGCCCCGTGAAACGCCGAGCCCATAAATTTTAGCTGGAGACGCGGAGTGTAGACAGTCCTGGTGGAGTATTGCTGTTAAGGTCGAAGTGGGCCTATATAGCCCTAGTCATAGTAGCTGTCGCAAACATATCCACAGCCTCGATACTGGTAAGGCTAGCGGGGGTCCACGGGCTGGTAGCGGCTACATGGAGGCTAATACTGTCATCGATAATCACCCTGATACTATTCTCCCTATCCAGTAGCAGAGAGAGCCTGAAAGCCCTGAATACACGCGACGTGCTACTCATGACGGCGTCCGGAATAGCGCTAGCGCTACACTTCGGACTCTGGATGATGAGCCTCTTCCACCTAACAGTTGCAGCCAGCGTCACCATAGTGGACAGCTACCCGGCTCTCCTAGCAATAACAGGCCACTACATACTGGGAGAACGATATGGCCGGGTCCAATTGACGGGCTCCCTCATAGCCATGGCCGGAGTAGCGGGGCTCGCGGTGTCCTCGACCCACTCGTCACTACACCCGCCAGGCGGGGATCCGATGGTGGGCTCCATACTCTCGCTAGCCGGCATGGTGGCGGTGGCGGTGTACTTCCTAATAGGAAAGGCCATGAGGGCCAAGTATAGCACTCTAACCTATACAGGCATAGTGTATGGCATCGCAGCCCTAGTAGCTGCATTGTTGACGAAGCTCTCTGGCTACAGCATTACAGGCTACAGACCTGAAACATACCTATACCTCCTAGGGCTAGCCCTCCTACCCATGCTGGGAGGGCACACAATAATCAACTTCGTCCTAGAGAGGCTAAGCCTACTAGCAGCGACAGTACCGGTATTAGGAGAACCAGTAGGCGCGGCAATACTAGCATGGATGATACTAGGCGAGCCGACCACGCCCCTGGAAGCCCTCTGGATGGCGGTAACACTCACCGGTATAGGAATGGTCCTACTAGGCGAGAGATAAGAGTGTCAAGCGGGCCTACGGGGCCTTTGAGAGCAACTCCAAGGTCTCCAGGCTCCACGACGCTACTGTGGGAATCTCGCTAGCATTACCAGAGGCTCCGGTATCCAGCATTACATAGTAGGGCGCCACGCCGAGGGAAACGGTGTAGAGAACATCACCATTATAGTAAGATCTAACACCGCCTACGTGTTCCAGCTCTCCCAGATATGCTAGGCGAGGACCGTTCTCGACGGCGAACACCGCCGGCTTGTAGTACACGTGTCCGTTGGAGTCCCTAGACCACACGGGAAACACGATCATTCCATACCGGCTTACATAGGTGAAAGCCCTGTGACCCTGTCCCCACGAGTGCAGTACGGGAGAACCCCAATACTTGGTCTCAAGCCTGTCAACTAACACGAGCTTATCTCCGTCGACCTTATAGAGCGATAACCTAACGAAGCCTCGATCATTAACCCCGACACCCAGCAGGAGACCATCGCCGACCGGATGGAGATATGCGTCAAAACCGGGTCCCTTCAAATACCCTACAACAACCGGCTCCTCGGGGTCGCTGAGGTTCACGGCGAAAAGAGGGTCGACTCTCCTATACGTGACAAAATACAGGGTATCACCGATCAACCTAACACCATAGACCTTCTCATCCAGTGCTATGTCTTTCAGAGAGGCCGCCTCGCCGAGACTTGTGCCGTTAAGCACGTAGAGAGAAACCGATCCGCTACGCCATACGGGCTCAGTTAGGACTAAGAGGTAATCTCTATGGGGCTCTAGTTGCCAGCTGCTATCGACGATCCCCGGAACTGTAGCAGTCCCTGTCAACTCTATCTTATCCGGCCTAAGCCTCAGGGCGTAAAGCCTAGTACCAGGCCCTAGACCCGTCTCTCCGCGGGGGACTATTGGATTGCTATATGCCAAATATAGGGTTGAGTCGGCGGAAAGGACTGCAACTACGTTATTGGTGGAGCCTAGAAGCGCCATTACATTATATGACGCGTCTGTCGAGTTAATAGCAGCTACCAACGTATAGTGTGTTGTATCGTTTCCGACGACTACCACTCTCTCGGGCTCTAGGGGTCGGCCATTAACAGTTGGAACCACCGCGTAGACGCCGGGTCTATACTTAACATACGCCTCCTCCCTGGCTACGAGAGATACGATATCCCCGGTGAGCCTAGTATCTACGAGGCGTCCATCCACTGCAACCGAGCCCACGAGGCCCATCCCGGCGTCCATCACCGCCACAATTGTCTTCACCGGGTAGAACTCCAGCGTACCATTACTATGCAGTAGGTTGAAGTCGACGCCAGAGTACGCAATCGATAGCACGACTATTATCCTGTCGGCGGTCATCATCAAGCGAACAGATAGTACGTCGACGGGTAGCCTGTACACGATACTCTTACCATCGACCTTTAATGTGAGAGTGGCGTTCGGAGCGAGTTCCTCGGCTAGGTTCTTGAGGCTGACAGACTTTACAAGTGTAATAGCCCGGGGATCGGAGACGTCGTATAATCGTAGGAATCCTTCACGGGCGACGAGTAAATGGGTTCCATTGAAGGCGGCTATATCGCCCTCAAGCACGCCTTGGACTTGGAAGTTGCCCTGATAGATCTGTCCCGCTGGCCCGGTGTCAGCGGTAGTCGTAGTAGATTCCGCCTTGGCCGGCGTCTCCGAGAGGAAGCCATATTCTAGCACATAGCTCGGGACACTATATCCTGTGACGCCTTGATAGGGTCCGTGTGATGCGTAGTCAAGGATCAGGTTTATCAGTTTAGGCCATCGCTTGTAGACTTCGCCCATAGCGCTAACATTCTTTAGTGTGCCAGCCGCAGCGTTCACGTGATTTACATTGCTGGAGGGCCTGATGGTGGCTTTATTCTCACTACCTATATGTGACGCCGCGAGGACAGATAGGATTATAATTATAATAATTATGAAATAATATCGAGCATCGTTGCCCACTGCAACCACCATTATACTTGAAATAGTTAAATAATAATAGAGCTAGGCGATCGTACGCCCTGTTCGAACAGTTAGTCTTATACAGCCCGTCCTCGACAAGGACCATGTTGGCCGGGTTGAATGTGATGAGGCATGCGATCACAGCTGCAATCGCGTTCTTGACGTTGATCGTACTCGCGCCAGTATTAGTGAGCAACCCCGCCGCAGAGGTTACAGTCGAAACTCCCGATGCCAGCAAAAACGAGACGATAACAGTTAACTGTGAGGGGCTAGATCTACGAGTATACATCAAAACCAATACCCGCAATGACACGACAAGGATTACAATACTAGGCAAAGGCCTGACCAGCGAAGATAGGATAAAGGTGCTGGCCTGCGTGATAGAGATACTCCAAAGCCAAGCCCCAGAGACGCTGAGAGCGGAAACACCTGCCAAAGCCACGACTGTAGGAACTGCCAGTATAAAGGCGGCAACCACCCTGATGCCATATAGCTTGGAGAAGCAGGAAACCTCTAAAGTCTTCGACAAAGAACAGCAAGGCCGGGGAGAAGAAACGAGCAAGGGCGTAGCCATACGCGTCTTAATCGCAATGATAGCAGGGATCCTAGGCGGGCTATTCTTCACCAGGATAGGCAGGCTCTAGAGGGACAGCCCGTTTGGACGAGGAGAGGGATCCCGTCGCAGTACTAGGCGGTACAGCCCTACGCGTATACATGTATCTACTATCGCGCGACGACTTCGTAGGCGTACGAGACCTCCAGAGAGCCCTAGGCTTCAAGAGCCCCAGCACGGCCAGGCACCACCTCGAACGCCTAGCCGAGCTCGGACTCGTCAAGAAGTCAAGCATAGGTTACAAGGCGCTTCCCCCAAGAGGGATTCTCCGGGAGATAATAGTGATCAAAGGAAGGCTACTCCCGCGAAGCATCTTCGTAACAGGCTTCCTGATAGCAACGACAATAGCGTACGTGCTCTTACCGGGGCGCGATCCGGCTGCGAGCATTCTACTCGCAACAGCCTCGATACTGCAAGCGATAAACACACACAGGTTATATAAATCAATAAAATACATAATTAAAAAGAGTTAAGTTTCGTTGACACAGTGGGCAATGATATTCTTCGAGACCCTAAGGATTCCAAGTCAAGGAGCCCTCAACCGACTGTGGCGGGCCCGCCGGGATTTGAACCCGGGACCGCCGGCGTTTCCCGCACAGGCAGGCTTGTCCGGCGCTTAGAAGGCCGGCGCTCTGTCCTGGCTGAGCTACGGGCCCTTCCTTGTAGTTGGCTTGTCTAGTCGAGTTTATCAAGGTTTTGTCGTAGGCAGGAGTGATGGGGGTCCTTTGTATGCTTGTGTACCTTTGATTAACCTAGCAGGATTCCGGTATAGGTATCCACAGTGTCTGTATTACGGTTATCCATTGGTTCCTTTGTATATTTGGACTTTGTTATCTGCTGGATCTTAGAGATAGTATTACACAATTTTATATATTTATATTTATTAAATTTTTATATGTTGTTTTTGGTGATGCGTCTTGGAGGGGTGCAATTAAGGCGGCCATCTCGGCCGCTGCGATTATATTCGCATAGATAATGCAGTATATTGCTATGTGCCGCGAGGCGTATTCACACGGTGCGGATACCATGGCGTAACGCTTATATCGCCTCTCGCCTAGCGATAATAGTAATGAAGAAAAGGAGGTGGACTAGGATGCCGGAGAAGCTCAAGTTCTTCGATATCGTCGCGAAGAAGCCCTTCGAGACTGACAAGTACACTGTAGAAGTCAGGACGACCAAGAAAGGCAGGAAAGTAAAGATAGCCTTCGCCATAAGCCCATACACCGGAAAGAAGATCGCTAGAATACTAGGCCCAGCCTAGCCCCGGGAGAACCTCCCTCTAATTATTTTTCCTATCCACACGCGTTACATACGATCTAGGCCAACGGGTAGCCTCCTATGACGGGTAGAGAACAACGCGTGGCAGGGTATCTAATTCACGCGGGCCCACTGGCTGTAGTGACAGCGTGGGTGGTGATCGGTCTATCCTGGTATCTCAACAGGGATTGGTTCGTCTTCTCTGAAGACGCCTATAGCGACTTTGGCACCAGTACAAGCTGTTGCCCCGAGCTCTACAACTACGGCTTGATAAGCGTGGGGTTCCTGCTGGTACTCTACGGGGTGTCCCTCTGGGTCCTAGGTAGAAACAAGTTCGAGGTAGGCGGCAGCGCCTACATGGTCCTGGCGGGTGTATTCCTGGCACTCATAGGAGTCTATCCGGGAGGCACTAGGCCCCATGTGTTCGTATCTTCCTGGTTCTTCGTACAGGCGGATATGGCTTTGATACTTGTAACCCTGGGAGCGTGGATTAGACTGAGGAGTAGGCTATCCTATGCAGGGTTCTGGGCTTCCCTAGCAGCATTTCCCGTAGCCTTCCTCCTGGACATGATATTTCCCTGGCCTAGTGCCGCCGTCCTAGAGACCTATGGAATATTAGTAATTGATATTGTAGCATTGCTAGTCTACATAGACTATAGAAGGGTAGTGAGGGCCTAGGAAGGGGTCCCTCTACGGGTATATCCTGTCGCGGAACCGTGGGAACGGGATAGAATCCCTGATATGGTCTAGTCCTGCTAGCCACATAACGTACCTCTCTACTCCAAGCCCGAAGCCGCTATGCTGGACGGACCCGTAACGCCTGAGGTCAAGATACCACTGGTAATCCCTGGGGTCATAGCCTCTCGACTCTATCTGCCTATACAGTTCTTGATAGTCGTCTTGCCTCTCGCTTCCACCCACTATCTCACCTATACCCTCAGGCGCTAGAAGATCAAAGGCAAGCGCCTCCCTCGGGTTCTCTGGATCAGGCTTCATATAGAAGCTCTTCAACTCCATGGGGAAGTGTGTTATGAAGAAGGGCTTGTCGAAATCCTCGGTGAGAAGGCGCTCTTCATCGGCCCCCAAGTCATCGCCATACACTATGTCCACGCCCTTGGCCTGGAGCCTAGATATGGCATCCTCGTACCTAATCCTCGGATATGGCGTCTTAGTAGCGGGCTCCAAGCTCTCAGCATCCCTTTTAAGGAGGGACAACTCCTCAAGCCTATCTTCAAGGACCCTCCGCGTCACATAAGCCACGAGATCCTCTACAAGCCTCATCTCATCCTCCATACCAGCCCAGGCCTCCTCAGCCTCAAGGTGCCAGTACTCGTAGAGGTGCCTCCTCGTCCTACTCCTCTCAGCCCGAAAACTCGGGGCGAGAGTCCAGACGCGCTCCAAGCTGAAGATGAGTGCTTCAAGGTAGAATTGGCTGCTCTGAGTCAGATAGGCGGGTCTGCCGAAGAAGTCCACCTTGAAGAGGGTTGCACCGCCCTCCACAGCGGCCTGGGTTAGCATCGGAGGGCTGACCTCCCAGAATCCACGTTGCTCGAAGAACTCACGGAACGCCTTGAACACGGTCTCTCTGATCCTCCACACAGCGGTTAGCTTTCTACTCCTAATCCATAGATGCCTCATGTCGAGGAGGTAATCGATACCCTCACCGCCCTTAATCGGGAAGTCCTCCGCTAGCCCTATGATCTCGAACCGGGAGAGTCTGAGCTCCACGCCACCGGGCGCACGGGGATCCCTGGCTACAACACCCTCTGCTAGGATGCTAGACTCTATAGTAGCCCTTCTAGCCTCCCCGACGTACTCGGCCGGAGTGTATTCCTCGTCGGCTACAAGCTGCAGGATCCCCGTAGAATCCCTCAAGACTACAAAGACCTTCCTACCCAGATCCCTATGCCTGTAAACCCATCCCCTAACCCTAGCCCTGGATCCGGGCTCAAGCCCCTTGACTTCCTTCACAGAGAGATAGTCGTCGGCCATGCCGGACCCCCGTCACGCACCCCAGGTATAGGTTTACAGTGTAATATTATTGTACAGGGAAGGACCCCCACTCTCCCAGAGGGACCGGAGAAGTGGCTAGTGGAATCGAGGTGTTCTTCTACCCGGAGAGCGTAGCACTCATAGGAGCCTCCGGCAAGCCAGGAGCCTTCAGCCACGAGATGCTACGCAACCTGGCTAGATCATACAAGGGACGTCTCTACGCGGTGAACCCCAAATACAAGGAGATACTCGGAGTCCCAAGCTATCCATCGATACAAGAGATCCCAGAGGAGATAGACCTGGCGGTGATAGCGGTTAGAGCAGGGCGGGTCCCCCATGCCCTACAAGAGGCTGGTGAGAAGGGCGTCAAGGGTGCAGTCATAGTCGCAGGAGGATTCGCCGAGACCGGCGAAGAGGGTGCGAGGCTCCAGGAGGAGGTGGCTTCCATAGCCCGGAGATATGGTATACGCGTCGTAGGCCCCAACTGTATAGGCATCTACAACGCCGTCAACGGGCTCGACACGTTCTTCCTACCACCGGAGAAGATGAGGAGGCCCCCAAGGGGATACATAGCAGTGGTGAGCCAGAGCGGAGCCTTCCTAACCACCATGATGGACTGGCTCGCCACCGAATCAGTGGGTATAGTGAAAGCGATAAACATAGGCAACAAAGTCGACGTGGACGAGGCCGAGATAATAGAATACTATGCATCCCAGGAGTACGTGAAGACGATAATGGTGTACATAGAAGGAGTCAACCCTGGCCGGGGCAGGCCCCTAGTTGAATCCATAAGGAGGGCGAGGGAAGAGGGGAAGAAGGTAGTCGTGCTGAAGGGGGGAAAGACGAGCTACGGCTCCAAGGCCGCAAGAAGCCATACAGCGGCCCTAGCAGGGGACTATCAGGTGTTCTCAAGCGCTATCAGGGAGGCAGGGGCTGTAGAAGCCCCGAACCCCACAGAGTTCGTAGACTCGGCAAAAGCACTGGCCAATATAGGCCATCTACGCGCTGGGAAGCGAGTGCTCGTGTTGACAAACGCTGGAGGGCCAGGCGTCTTGGCCACAGATGAGCTGGCGTCAAGGGGCCTCGAAGCCCCTCGGCCCCCGAAGAGTGTGCGCGAGAGGCTTAGTAGGGTCCTCCCCCCCATAGTCTCGCTCGAAAACCCCATAGACTTGACGGGCCAAGCTACAGACGACGACTACAGGATCGTCCTGGACACGGTATTGGAGGATGACAGCTGGTTTGACTCGATGGTGATAATAGCCCCTGTACAGCCGGCAACCATGACCATAAAGGTCGCCGATATAATCGCCGACGCCATATGGAGGTCTAAGAAAGCCGGGGTCGTAATGACCATAGGAGCCGAGTACGGGGACCTAGTGAAGGAATACCTAGATTCGAGAGGGATACCAACGTATCCGTTGCCAGACAGGGCATCAGCCACGCTCCACTCCCTAGTACAGGCCTCAAGACAACTATGTCCATTACCCAAGCCCGGTAAGCCTCCAAGGGAAGCCCTAGCCATAATCGAGAAAGCCAGGGCAGAGGGCAGGACGAAGCTATTAGAACATGAGGCACTACTTATACTGCAATTATACGGTATAGAAGTGGCCAGGTACTGCGTAGCCACTACTCCCGGCGAAGCGGAGGAGTGTGCGTCTCGCCTGGGAGAAAGGATCGTGGCTAAGGTAGTCTCGCCCGACATAGTCCACAAAAGCGATGTCGGAGGCGTTCTAATCGGCGTAGACAGGAGCGATGCCGCAAAGGCGTTTAAAGCCATAATCGAGAACGTCAGGTCGAAGACTCCCGGCGCGCGGATAACAGGGGTTCTATTCCAAGACCAGGCCAGGCCCGGCCTAGAAGTCATTATCGGTGGAAGGAGAGACCCCGCATTTGGCCCCATAGTACTCTTCGGCCTGGGAGGAGTGATGGTGGAGGTTTTAAGGGACTTTGCACTGGGATTAGCGCCAACGAGCAGGTGCCAGGCCTCACGCATGATAGAATCCATTAGAGCCAGGAGATTGCTGGAGGGTTATCGCGGAAGTGGACCCAGGGACAAAGAGTCTCTAGCCAGACACATAGTCGCGGTGTCCCGGATAATAAGTGAGATACCAGGTATCACCGAGATCGACGTCAACCCCCTCATAGTATATGAGAAGGGCTCGGTCGCTGTCGACGCCAGAATACTGTTAGGTTAGAATAGGACAGTAGCGGAGGTCGAGGAGACCCCCTTAACCTCTAACTAATTGTCCTACCGCCTTTAACCCGTCTTCATAGCCCTTCCTTAACACCTTAATGTTGGACTCGGGGTTCCTCACCCTCTCACTGATAGACTCCTCTAGGGCGTCAAGTGTCACGATGCCATTATAGCCGTGCACCGCCAACCCAAAGCCTATCAAATACATGTTAGCGGCTCGGGGATTACCCAGTGCCTGGGCCTCTCCAACCGCGTTAACCGGGTATACCTGTACCTCGGCCTTCTCAAGTTCTTCTAGAACCTCTACGAGCGTCGGCACCTTAACATCCGGCAGCGGCGGCGGTATGATCCTCATATCGACTACCACAATGGAGCCCCTTCTAACGTATTCGAGGTATCGAAGGGTTTCCGTAGCCTCCAGAGAGAGGAGTACGTCACCGCTACCCCTCATGATCAAGGGCGCCTCGGCATCTCCAAGGCGTACGTGTACTATTACGGTTCCACCTCTCTGGCTCAATCCATGGGTCTCAGCGACTATGGCGTTATAGCCGCCTCTTACGGCTGCGTCAGCGAGGACTGTGGCCATCGTTATTATACCCTGCCCGCCTATTCCGGCTAAGACGATGTCCAGCAATCTACCATTGCCCTCCACTTTGCTCACCTCGGCTTGGCCTCCCTCATGATGCCCAGCCACTCCTTACTGGGCTCTTCCCGGGGCTTGAAGGCGTCGAAGGGACATATCTGGACGCACTCGCCGCATCCGGTGCAGAGAAGCGGGTCTATAGTAGCCTTTCCATCGTCCTTGGCGTAGATCGCGGGGCAGTTGAAGGCTCTATAACAGAGTCCGCATCCCGTACACTTCTCCTCGTCAACATAATAGGTGGGGTACCTTACACCCATGCTCCTGGCATTAGCTATGGCTACCAGTATACATGCACCCCTGGCAACAACCATGGCTGGCTTCTTCTCCCTCTTCACGTACTCCAGGGCGTCGTAGAATATCTTCTCCTGGGCCTTGATGTCGAACGCGTCTGAGACGACAGCGTATTCTATTCCCATAGCCTCGGCAATCCTTATAGGATCGAGCTCCACGGTCTCCTCGCCGGAAGCAGTCAATCCCACGCCCGGATGGGGCTGATGTCCCGTCATGGCTGTGGTCCTGTTGTCGAGCACTACTACTAACATGGGTGCCTTGTTATAGATAGCGTTGGCCAGCCCCGGTAGGCCCGCGTGGAAGAAGGTGCTATCGCCTATTATCGCTATGGGAACCTGATCCTCGACTACATGGGCCATCCCGTTGGCCAGCCCTATGCTACCGCCCATCTCCACTATAGTGTCCTGCATCTGGAAGGGGGGCAGCACGCCTAGGCTGTAGCACCCTATGTCTCCGTTGTAGATAGGCCTGACTCTTGCCTTGCCCACAGCCCTCCGGAGGGCGTAGAACACGGCCCTATAGGGGCATCCTGGACATAGGGCTGGCGGCCTGGGCGGGGCCTTTAGCTCCACCTTAGGGGGCTCGGGCAGCGTGTACTGTACGCCAAGGAACTTAGCCAGGCCCGGCAATACCTTCTCAAGGGTGAGTTCCCCTATCCTGGTTATATGGCCTCCACCCTTTCCTCCCACTTTAACCCTCAGATCCTCGTCGTAGAATATGCTCTTGGCTAGGGTCTCTACCACGGGCTCACCTTCCTCTACGAAGAACACGCGTTCCTTCCCGGCTGCCTCCCGGAGGAGGAGCTTGGAGGGTACTGGGATGGACGCCGTTATCTTGAGTAGCCTCACCTTGTCTAGCAGGCCCAGCCTGGCTAGGGCTTCCTTGGCGAACCTGTAACCAAGGCCTACTCCTATGACGAGCGTGTCAGAGTCTGAGGGTCCCTCTCCCCTGTTTAGAGGGTGACTGGATAGCTTCTCAGCAATCTTCTCCCACTTCTCGACTAGCTCGACTCTAAGTCTCCTGGCGTGGGCTGGGACCAGCGTTGTCCTCTCGATCTCCTTCTTGAACTTGCCTTTGGAACTCAGCCCTCCGTAGTTTATCTCTCCCGTGTAGACCGGGACCCTGGTGTGCCCTACCCTCGTCGACGTCCTGAGTATGACTGGGTGCTTGAACTCCTCGCTGAGCTTGAACGCCTCTATTGTCGCCGTCTTCGCCTCCTGGGCTCCCGCTGGCTCGACGACAGGTATGTATGCGTGGACTCCGTACCACCGGTTGTCCTGCTCGTTCTGACTGCTATGCATGCCCGGGTCATCCGCTGAAACGACTACGAAGCCTGCTCTAACCCCTGTGTAGGCACTGCTGAAGAGGGGGTCTGCGGCCACGTTAACTCCTACGTGCTTCATAGCCGTGAGGGCTGGTACACCTGCTAGTGCGGCGCCGTATGCTCCTTCGAGTGCTACCTTCTCGTTGGTGCTCCACTCTACATAGGGCATCTTAAGCTTCCGAGCCGCGTATGAGAGTGCCTCTACGATCTCGGTGGAAGGCGTCCCTGGGTATGCGGATGCATATCCTATACCGTATTCCAGGGCTCCCCGGGCTATTGCCACGTTGCCCAGCATTAAGACGCGTTTCCCGGGCTCTGCGAGGACTTCCTTGTGGGGCAAGAGTATCTCCTCCCAGGGACTGGTGTTGGGATAAGGGTATAACAGTCTTGGCCAATACGTGGTTTGATAGTGGTCTCTATAAATAAGGGCTCGTCCACGACTACCGTCACTGGTGAGTATGGGGATGAGAAGATACGTGTATGTTCTACTATTACTCGTGCCATTACTCGCAGGGTCTGTAGCGTCAGCGGCTCTTCCAGGAGATAACAGCACTAGTGTGGGCAACATAGTCGGAGCGGCGGCCAGCAACCCGAGGATGGCTGCTACGATACTAATAGAGTTCCTCCTCGGGGTAGCGCTAGGCTATATTGGCGTTAAGGCGATCAAGTACATCCTAGCATTCATCGGAATAATCCTCCTAGGAAGCGCGCTATCGGCCTGGAGCCTAGGCAGCGATCCAGAGGAGCTGGCTAAAACCCTGGGAATGGAGTTAAAAGACCTATTGCCAGTGTTGAAGCAATTCGTGCTGGCTGTCGGCGTAACTATAGTCGGTCCCTCAGCGCTAGGCGTGCTCGTGGGCGTAATACTAGCAATGATAAAACAGTAGAGGGTCCCTCAACTTTAACAAGCCTGCCTCTAACAAGCTACTCGATAGCATTGTCTCCGGACTCGTAGGCTAGAGGAACGTCCTAGGGGACCGGGTTTTTAACGTAGCGCTAGGGAATGAGAGGGGATCTCTCTCATGGTGCGGGGGGCGGGATTTGAACCCGCGCAGGCCTACGCCATCGGGTCCTCAGCCCGACCCCTTTGGCCAGGCTCGGGCACCCCCGCCCAACACAACCATTAGTATCTCAACCGCGTTCCCACAGGACTTAAACCTTTACCTTGCATTCCACCCTTAGGGGGTCTCCTAGTTTTTTAACCTGTTAGTGCTGGCCATGTTACAGGCGAGTGCTGGCTGGTGCCTGGCTTAACGGGCTACGGTGAAGTAGTGTGGGCGTACTGGATGCTCTAGCAGCCATTGCAGATAGGTTCCCGACCGTGGAGAAGCCTGTGCCCCGTCCAAGCCTCTACAGGAGACTAGCCTGGACCGGTATCATACTTGTCCTATACCTTGTGATGGCGAACATACCCCTCTACGGGATACCTGCCCAGGCCACGGAGACCAGCGTTTCACTGCAGAGGATTATCTTCGCCAGTAGCGCTGGCAGCTTGATGGAGCTGGGCATAGGTCCTATAGTCACTGCTGGCTTGATACTACAGGTATTGGTTGGGGCTAAACTCATAGACATTGACCTGAACGACCCCGAGGCCAGGAAGAAGTTCACAGCGGCCCAGAAGAGCCTAGCCATACTATTTGCAATCTTCGAGGCAACCATGTACGTGATAGGAGAGAAGTATTGGGCTGGGAGCGGCATACATCCTAGCTGGGAGACGAAGATTCTTGTTATTGCGCAACTTTCATTTGCTGCTTTTCTAGTACAACTCTTTGATGAGATGTTGCAGAAGGGCTGGGGCATCGGTAGCGCGATAAGCCTCTTTATCTTAGCTGGTGTAGCCTATCAGGTCTTCTGGAGCCTTCTAGGCTATGTGCCCAGGATAGCCGAGACCTATGGATTCATTCCAGCATTGCTCAGAGAGAGGAGTGTTATACTAATCGCGAGGCCCAACGGTTATCCGGATTTAACGGGTCTATTCGCTACAATAGCTATAATATTATTCTTGGTGTATGTACAGGCGATGAGAGTGGAAATCCCGGTCACTTCAGCTAGGCTCAGAGGTATAAGGACAAGAGTACCTCTTCAGTTTATGTATGTGACAAATATACCAATTCTGCTTGTTGGCATACTCGTTTCAGACCTCCAATTATTTGATGGGATAATACAGAACCTAGCAGGTCCTGGCAGTAAGTGGGCTAACTATTATTCAACCATGGTTCACTATGTAACGCCTCCAAGGGGCATTATCCCAGCCCTATCAGATCCGCTACGTACATTCACATTCGCGATATCATGGACGATTATGTCTATAGTGTTTGGCTATATGTGGGTCGAGCTAGCCGGGTTGAACCCCTCGGATCAGGCGGAGAGGCTTATTAAGAGCGGAATGGAGGTTCCAGGCATGAGGAGGAATCCTAGGGTTCTGGAGAGTATACTAGCTAAGTACATCTACCCGCTAACCCTTCTCTCGAGCTTAATAGTAGCCGCAATCGCAATAGCGGCTGATATATTCGGCGCCTATGGAACCGGGACAGGTATACTGCTCGCTGTCGGAATTATTAACCAGTACTACACAATGATATCATACGAGAGGGCGCTGGAGACCTACCCGTTGCTCCGAAAGCTACTGGGAGAAGGGTGAGCGCCTGTGAGGCATCCCTTCAGGGTAGTCATTGTAACGGGGGTCCCCGGGGTAGGGAAGACCACAGTCATAAAACACCTACAAGACCTTGCCGCCAAGGAATCCCTAAAAGTCGAGGTAGTTAACTTCGGCTCCTTCATGCTCGACTACGCAGTGAAGGAGGGCATCATAGAGGATAGAGACAAGATAAGGACCCTACCCCTCAGGAAGCAACTCGAACTCCAGGAGAAGGCCGCCAAGGCCATAATAGAATACGCCAGGGAGAAGCTGGGGAGCGACGGCTTCCTAATAATAGACACCCATGCACTGGTGCGCACTGTCGCCGGCTATTGGCCAGGCCTGCCAAAGCACGTGATAGACCAACTGAAGCCCGACATGATAGTGATAGTGGAGGCCGAGCCGGAGGTCGTCGCGGCGAGACAGGCGAGAGACAGGACCCGTTACAGGGCCGATTTCGGAGGCGCGGAAGGGGTTAGGAGGTTGATGGAGTACGCCAGGGCAGCTGGATTCGCCAGTGCAGTCTTCTACGCGTCAACCGTGGCTATAATACAGAACAGGGAGGGCGAGGCTGTAGAAGCTGCCCGAGAGCTACTCGGCTATATGAGGAACCTGTGAGGTAGCTATCTTGAACCCCTACCCCCTCCTAATCCTAATAATACCCCTCGTACTCGCACTCTCAACCGCGACCCTCTACAGGAGTATATACCCCTATGAAAGGGTAAAGGCAGCGGTCGACAAAATGGCCGAATACAGGGCCTTGAGGAAGCAGGCCGCTTCAAGTAAGAGGCTCATGAAAAAGCTGAGGTCAATCGAGCCCGAGTACAGGAGGGCTAAACGCATAGTCACTCGGAGCATTATACTGAAGATGGTACTGCTGCTGGTTGCGTATATGCTCGGCAGTCTCCTGGTGCTCCTCTATATCCCAGCGATACCGGCCCCCTTCAACCTACCGCCTCTAACAATGGAGGGGAATGGCGCCTACTACGTGTTCTCGCCTATACTCTACTTCCTAGTCTACATCCTAGTATTCCTCGTGTTCCGGGATACATTCTTATAATCACTACTATTCCACCTCCAACCAAACGGGGTGCTGGATCATGGTCAGGCCCGCCTATAGGAGCAGGAGCCTAAGGAGGGCCAAGAAAAGGACTCCAGGGGGCAGGACCGTGATCCACTATGAAAAGAGGAAGCCAGGCCCTGCGAGATGTGCTAGATGCGGTAGACCACTCGCAGGAGTTCCAAGGCTCAGACCTAGTGTGTTCGGAAAACTCAGCAAGTCTTCGAAGAGGCCTGATAGGCCGTATGGTGGTGTGCTTTGCCCGAACTGCCTTGCAGAGCTCCTACGAGAGGCGATAATAAGAGCCCAGTCATAGTGGTCTCCGGCCCACCGGGCTCCGGGAAGTCCACTTACGCTCGCCTCCTCTCACAGGATTTCTGTCTACGCTACACTACAACCGGCAGCATCTTCAGGAGAATGGCCGAGGAAAGGGGGCTGTCCCTAGAGGAGTTGAGCAGGCTAGCGGAGAGGGACCCCTCTATAGACCTGCTCATCGACAAGACTACGCTGGAGCTCGCATCGAAGGGGGGATACGTTATAGATAGCCACCTGGCGGCATGGGTTCTGTCCGACATAGCGGACGTCAGCGTCTTAGTCACGGCACCCTTCCCTGTCCGGGCGGAGAGGATCGCTCGTCGAGAAGAGCGTTCTATTGACGATGTTATAGTAGAGACTGGTGCTAGAGAGGCCAGTCAATGGGAGAGGTTCGATAGATACTATGGGTATGACACGACCCTTTACTCCTCCTTCGATATAGTAGTTGATACCTCTGTTCTAGGGATCGACGAGGTCTATAGCGTGATAAAGGCCTTTGTCCTCTACAAGCTAAAGGGGCTAGGCTACGAGCTCGGTAGTGATTCCATTTAAATAGGCTCAGATCCTGCCCCGGAGATTAGGGTGTCGGTGCGGTGGCAGCGATCGAGGTGGGCAGGATCTGCGTTAAGGTATATGGCCGCGAAGCTGGCAGGAAGTGTGTCATTGTAGACATAGTAGACGAAAACTACGTCCTCATAACGGGGCCGAAACAGTTGACCGGAGTCAGGAGGAGAAGGGCTAATATCGATCATATCGAACCCCTGGACAAGAAGATAGAAGTAAGCAAGGGGGCTAGCGACGAAGAGGTTCTTGACGCCCTAGCCAAAGCAGGTCTCACAGAGTTCATGAGGGAGAGGGTAAAGCCAGCCCCCGCGATATAGCTAGACCTGTCTATCCTTCTATCGACAACAAACACTCCCCAGGCGTTGAAACCTCTTAAAGCCCCTGCTACCCGCGTGAATCCTGGTGTCCGGTTTGACCGAAGACGTGACTGTCAAGGGGAGGGAGTTCATAAGATCCCTCGACGAGTTCTGCGGTTTTAACAGAGAGTGGCTTGTAAAGATAGACGAGCCAACCGACCCGAGGTACGGGTTTGTACCTTACGAGAGACCCCTAGAAAAGTACATAGAGTACGGAGTGATCAACTTAGACAAACCTCCGGGCCCGACGAGCCATGAAGTAGTGGCCTGGATAAAGCGGATGTTCGGCGTAGAGCGGGCAGGACACGGGGGAACCCTAGAGCCCTGTTAACTCCTCTGAGCAGGGGTTAAGGGCGGGGATACCCTAAGGTTACAGGTGTCCTGCCCGTAGCTCTACAGCGTATGACGAGAGTGGTGGGCAGCGTTATACACAGTGACAAGGAGTACATCTGTGTCATGCAGCTCCACAAGCCAGTAGACGAGGATAGGCTCAGAGAGGTAATCGGGGAGTTCGTGGGCACGATATACCAGAGGCCTCCCTTGAGGAGTAGCGTGAAGAGAGCCCTCAGAAAGAAGAGGGTCTATAAGATCGATCTAATCGAGTACACCGGTAAATACGGTTTACTTCACATCTGGTCGGAGGCCGGAACCTATATGAGAAAGATATGCTGGGACATAGGGCTTGTGCTAGGTGTGGGGGC
>WWDN01000045.1:0-16883 GCA_035615875.1 Thermodiscus sp.
CCTCCAAGTCCCCAGATACCATAGTATAAGCTTCATGAATTATATCAGTTACTAGCGTATTCACGTCGTATTATCGAGCCCTCCACGAATACACCCCAGGCGGATCTATTATACATCCACTGGGGAGGGACCCCCGCGCTTATAGACCAGGACGCTGAGAGGGGTATCATAGTGGAGGAGTGGATTAGGAGATGCAGCCTCTCACCGCTAGCACTAGTACTAGGCATCCTGTGGAGGGGACCCTCAACTCTAGACCAGCTACGCGATACCGCGAAGAAACTATACCAGGGTAGCCCCAGGTGCTGGAACCCTAAAACCCTGGACGACGTAGTAGCGGCCCTGATAGACTACGGACTAGTAGCCAGGGACGGTAGAGGGTCTCTCAAGCTAGAGAGGCAGAGGCTACACCCGGTGACCAGGACTATAGCGGAGAAGGCCAGCCAACTAATCTAGCCGCTCAACCCTTTCGACCACGAACACCCATCCGGGCAGGCTGCCCTTATTCATCCTCTCAACACTGGAAACCCACTCGTCAACGCTACCATACCCGCTGATGGATACGAGCTCCTCTAGAACCTGGTAGTTGACCTTCCACTGCCCACGCACGACCCCCTCAACCCACTTAGCCGACTCCTCTACCCACACTCTAACCCGGGTTCCGGGCTCCGGGGCGTACCTCCAGATCAACGCGACCTTGCCGTTCTCCTCCAAGAACCTCCCAGAGGGACCCTCCACGAGCCTAAGTATCAGGGGGCCAGGCACCATACACACCCCTCTTCCAAGGGACGCTTTAGGCGCCCTACAAGGAATAAAGTTTGAGCCCAGATGCGCGACCATGAGCCGCTAGAACACCCTGCGCCTATCCTCTAGGAGCCGCGTCATGACGAACGCCACGAGCACCGCGCTGATAGATACAGCCAGTCCTGCTGGCGGCGTTAGGAGCCTGTTCCCATACACTATGACCGAGAAGGAGCCCGCGATCCCGTTGATGACACCATGCCCTATAGCCGCGGCATAGACTGAGCCGGATCTAACCCTCAAGAGCAACAGGATGGATCCAAAGGAGACTGTGAATAGTGTGAAGACTAGCAGAGCGGGTACTCCACCGGAGGATTCGCCGCAACCGCCTGGGAGGGGGATCCTAAAGTCGTAGCCATAATATATTAGGGGGGCGTGCCAGAGCCCCCACAACACACCTATGACGATGGCCTTACCGGTGAACCCGATTCTATCGTCTATTGCCTCGACTAGGTATCCCCGCCAGCCTATCTCCTCGCCTAGAGCTACTGCGGCGTTGACCGTGGCCCCTGCTACCACGCCGAGCGGTATGGTTAGGAGTATGAGCGCGTAGGGGGTCTCCTGGAGGCCTTTGCAAGGCCCCAGCCTGCCCCCTAGGCCTAGTGCTATTGGTATTGATAGGGTGTAGACTGCCAGGGGGGCTAAGGCCGCCGCTGCTATGTACCTTGCCTCTATGCTCTTCAACCCGACTAGATCCTTCACGGCCTCTATGCTTCTTACTCCTTCTACATAGAGGGCTAGGAGCGTGCCTGCTGCTGGAAGCCACATTCTAGCCACTAGTACTGCTAGTAGCTTTAACTGCGTCGTGATGTTTGTCGTTGTGGCTTCGTTGGTCATGGCCTCTTTTAGCGGTTCTAGTATGTATGTGTAGTCTAGGAGGAATGCGGGTATGAAGGCGACTGCTATGTATACCAGTAGACCCGTCTGCCTCCTTGTGATACGCATATCTGTACCCCGGAATCCGAGGTATTAACCATGTAGTTGTAATACTTGATCTAAAGATATAAATGTTGGGCCGAAACAGGTATTTAAGACCCGGATACTAGAAGGGTGGCCGCGTTGCAATCCACAGCCCTACTCGTAAGTGGCACCGACCTGGTGAAGATCGAGCTGGCCAGCAAGCTCATACTAGGAGTCCTAGCCCTCCTATGGATATCCGTAATCATAGGAGTCAAGGTCAGGAGGATTGGCAGGGCCAAGCGCATCCTCGCTATACTCTTCGCGGTCATCTCGACTCTAACGGTCATGGGCGGGCTGATATACATATTCAGGCCCGGGACCCAGTACGGGGTATGGATCGAGGACGACGAGGTCCTAGTCAGGTTCTACGCAGACGGGACCGTCGCCTACAACATCTGCGACTCCAACATAACGCTCCTGCCAGTAGACAGCATAGACAAGCTACTCACCATAAGGACAAACGGCATAGCAGACCCGTCGACAGGCCTCTACGCGGGATACTTCAAGGCGAGCAACGGACTGGAAGCCTATGTACTCGTACACAAAGCCGCCACAGACCATATACTAGCTATATCCAACGGCGACACCATGGCCCTCGTAGGCCTAAAGGGGGTTGAAGATATCTACAGGGAACTAGCCCTAGTCCAAGACAACTCATGCCGCTAGCCGCCGAGAGAGGGACCCTCCCTGGACCCCCGAGGCGGCGGGCCAGTACTGTAAGGGTAGCATTAAATAACGCCCCCGGATGAAGGGCTAGGGAGTGGCTGGAGACGTTGATCCCGGCAATCCACATTAAGATACGGAGGATAATACACAGGCTCGCCAGGAGGAGGTTCCTACTCCTACTAATAGTCTTCGCCCTCCTATGGGTCTCCAGCGCCACACTATTCTACAGGTATGAGAGGGTTAGCGGGGTAGACTTCGCCACGAGCCTCTACTGGGCCCTGATAACGATGGCCACGGTTGGCTACGGGGACGTAGTTCCCTCGACCAGTATGGGCAGGGTCGTTGCTAGCGTCGCGGCCGTGTTCGGGATAGCGGTGTATACGCTCTTCATATCTACTCTGGCGGACTATTTTATGGAGGCAACGGTGAAGGCCGCGATGGGGCTTGGGATACTGCATGGTAAGAGGATTATAGTCATCGGGGAGGGACCCGTCTGCGACGAGGCAGTTAGGGAGCTTGTGGCCAATGGCTTAAAGAACCAGGTTGGATGGCTGATGGAGAACCAGCCGAAGACGAGGCCCCCGGTAGACTATATCGTCGGTGGGCTTGACGAGGAGGACTTGAAGAGGGCTGGCGTCGAGGGGGCCGATTATGTGCTAGTCTGCTACAACGACGATAGCAAGGCCATCCACGCGGCGGCCCTAGTCAAGGGCATGAACCCCAGGGCCAACCTAACGGTCTTGGCTAAGGACGAGGCGACCATAAGGATACTGAGGCAGATGAAGGTAGACAACATAGTGCCCATGGCAGTACTAGGCAGGCTACTGGCGAGCGCCACCTTCGAGCCCTCAGTGACGACATTCCTAAGCGACGCGACGACGGCCAAGGGGGGAATAGACCTCGCGGAATACAGTGCTAAGGGCAAGACCGTGAGGGAGGTCGAGGAGGAGACAGGCTACAGGGTGGTAGCCCTAATCGACGACAAGGGCAGGATAAGGCTCCCAAAGCCGGAGGCGAGAATCAAGGAGACCGAGAAGATAGTGGTACTGAGGGAGACCAGGGGAAACGAGGAGGGAGAAGGTGGAGACCGAGGACGAGGCACTGGCTAGGGCCGTAGAGCTAATACTCCAAGCCAAAACCGAGGAGGCACTGGAACTGCTAAGCAAGCACTACAAGATAACAACGCCCAGACTCAAAATAGGGCTACCGAGAAGGTGTAGGAACGCGCTAGGATGCTACACGCCCAGGGACAAGACAATACACCTACGCTCAAGCAACGAATACACAAACCCCTTCATAGTCCTCCACGAGTACTACCACCACCTAAGATACAGGCTAGGCACCCACAGGGGCACCGAGAAACACGCGGACCAGTACGCCCTCAAAGCAATAAACGCCTGGAGGAAACTCTATACTACAGAAGCATAGCGTCTTTAAACCCCAACACGGTCAAGAATACTATACTGGTGCCGCCGTAGCTCAGCCGGCAGAGCGCCGCCCTGGTAAGGCGGAGGTCCCGGGTTCAAATCCCGGCGGCGGCTCCACTTCTACATCACAGCCATTCCTTTATAGCCGCCGAACACATACCGGATCCAGAGAGGTACCCTGAGTTGGCCGAGGCGTTACTAATCCGAGGCCGGCTGGCCAAACGTGTCCGGGAGGAGGCCGAGAAGCTGGGTTTCAGCGTTGAGGAGTATCTTGTCGAGGTTCTTAGCCAGGGCCTCGACCCGAAGGACAGGGCTCGGGAGTATGTCGAGGCAGCGGAGGATCTGGTCGAGGAGGCCCAGGAGGAGCTTGAGAGGGGTAATGTCCGTCAAGCGGCCGAGAAACTTTGGGGCGCCGCCGCTCTAGCGGTGAAAGCCTACGCATACTGGAGGGAAGGTAAACGTTTAGCCAGCCACGGGGAGCTCTGGGAGTGGAAGAGGAGGCTTGAAGAAGAGCTGGGAGAGTGGGTAAGCGACTCCTGGTATGCTGCTAGTGCTATGCATACCTGCTTCTATGAAGGCTGGTGTACCGGGAAGGATATCGCTACCGCCTGGAAGAGAATCGTGAAACTCGTAAAGGAGGTAGCCTCCCTGATAAAGCGCTCCAAGGATTAGGCCAGGATCTTCTCCCCCATCCAGTCGATGTGGGGCTCGAAGCCTGCTAGTCCAGCCCTCTGCATTAACGTAACCTGCACCGCTATAGTAGTCTGAGGTTCGATCGATGAAATTGTATACTCTAGAGTATATTTGACAAGGTGGGTAGGATTGAGGAGCCGTTCTTAGGAGGTCCGAGGTATGAAGCCCCTGGATAGAGCTTACGGGGCGAGGCCAGGCATAGCTCTACACCGTGGTCTACATATACTTTAGGAGCTTGGCACTGGCGTGCCTAGACCTCGCCCGGGCCAGCCACTCTTCAAGGGACGATCCCCTGAGGCGCTTCCACCAATCCCTCCTAACCTGGTTGACTCCTGTCACGTCGATCTCGTAGTATGCAATGCCCTCCTTCTCAGACAGCTTCACCCTAATCCACCCAGAGGCATCAACGGCTCCCGACGCCCACCACTCTCCATACTCCTCCATGTCCGAGGGAGGGACTATCACGTGACTCGACCCGCCACCATGGAAAACATATCTCTTCGTCCTGAAGGGATAGGCAGCGAGGTCGGCACCTATCACTGGCGTGAAGAAGTCTAAGGCCCTGGACAGGTTAGCCTTTATCCAGTGTCCCTGCAGGCTGAACATATATGAGGGGTTAACGAACACGTCTGCCCCGGCCAGGAATAGTTCGAGGGAGGACTCGGGGAAGCTCCAGAAATCAGCGCACACCGCTACTCCAAGCCTAGCCTTCCCAATGTCAACCACTGTATAGGGCCCATTCCAAGCCTGAAAACCCCACAATCTGCTCTCCAGCCTACCGATGAACCTCTTCCTCTGCCTCGCGAGGACCTCTCCACGGGGCGAGTATATTGTGGCCGTATTGTAGAGGGACCCTCCCTCGCGATATGCAATCCCCGCAACCACAAAAGCTCCTAGATCCCTCACAGCCTCTACTAGATCCCTCGTCTCATGGAACGGGAAGTACTCTGGGAAAACAACAAGATCCGGCTCATAAACTGCCGCCTGGTCTAGTAGCTTAACCGCCTTCTCCGGGTTCCTCCTATCGGCTGGGTCATTATCGACTGGCACAGGCTGTACCACCGCGACCTTGAGCGTGCTAGACAACCGGGCACCCCGCGATTGATGTATTGTCTCGGGATCCTCTTAACATTCCATGTCCCGCGGGCAGGGAGACTCCACTGCATTCTCGCGGACCCGGCACCCGTTACTTACAGTGTCTCCAGGCTCAAGATCTAGGTCAGCATCCCAAGCGCCCCACAC
Organism: Thermodiscus sp.; assembly: GCA_035615875.1. Taxonomy (GTDB): domain Archaea; phylum Thermoproteota; class Thermoprotei_A; order Sulfolobales; family Acidilobaceae; genus Thermodiscus. The sequence continues at coordinate 5,787 of WWDN01000045.1, forward strand.
GATCCCGATACCCCTCGCGGGTCCGTCGAGAAGGGAAGAGATCAGACGCCTCGGGAAGGGAGACTAGGGAAAAATAAGGGGGCGGGGAGAAAGACTAAACCCGCCAGATCGCTCCACGGGTGAGGAACCATAACCTTCAACAACCACCCCACAGGAGACCGCTCAAGAGTTTTCAAGGAGATAGTCTACGCCAGACGGTCAATCAGAAAATACAAGCCAGAAAAGATTCCAGAGGAGGACATAAAGGAGATCATGGAGGCAGCCAGGAGGGCTCCAACCGACGCAGCCCTACACCTATGGAGTGCAATATGGGTGAGGGACCCTCAGAGGAAGAAGAGGATAGCAGAGCTAACGAGGCAACCACACATAGGCGAGGCTTCGGACTTCTTCCTCTACATAGCCGACCTCCACAGGCTAGAAAGACTGCTAGAATACAGGGGAGAGGAACTAGGGGATGTAGACCATGCACTGCTACTCTTCGCAGCGATGGACGCGGGGATAGCGGCCGAGAACATGGCGCTCGCCGCCGTAAGCATGGGTTACGGGACATGCTTCATCGGAGCAGTCCACAACGCGGCTAAAGAACTTATAGAACTCCTCGGGCTACCCAATAGAACGTATCCGTTATTCGGCCTAGTAATAGGAGTCCCCGCCGAGGAGCCACCACTAAGGCCTAGACTGCCCCTCGAAACTCTCTTCCACAGGGAAAGGTACAAGGAATACACCGATGAAGACCTAGCCAAGGCATACGAGGTAATGGCTCCAATAACCAGGAGGAGAGACTACCTGAGACTACTGAAACGATACGTCGGAAAGAGAGGCTACTTCGAGTCGAGGAATAGAGAGATTCCGAGGCTGCTGAGGGAGATGGGCTTCAAGATATGCACCGACTAGCCGCATCCCTCAAGGAATATCTCTGAGAACAATAAATTTAATAATGATACAATTTGCTTTCAGGGATAAGTTCATGTAAGATACAATTATTTCAGGGCTTACTACGAGTCTCCCGCATTATGGTATTTTAGCGGGTTCCGGGGGGTTTGTTTTGTGGTATTGATGGTGTGTGGTGTTGGAGAGCAAGTCCGGGTTTTCGGTCGCTATAGCCATCATTGGCGCCTTGATTATACTTGCTGGTATCGCCATAGCATACCAGGCTTATAGCTCGTATAGCGTGGAGTTGGTAAAGGAGGACCTTGAGGCCAACCTGTCCTATGTGCTCCAGACGCTGGCTGTGGTAGGGTTGAAGGGCGTATTCCTTGGGATAATGATCTGGGCTGGCTCGATACTATTGAGGTATGGCTTGGAGAATTGGAAGGTCGAGTGCCCCGTCACGCGTGGGTCAGAGGAGAGATGAGGGGAAGCGCCTCCCTGGGCTTCATAGGCTCTGTAGTTACATTCGTGTTCATACTAGCCTCGATAGCCCTCTCCATACCACTGATCGTATTCGCCACCGAAGCCTACAGCAACCCTAACCTCGTCCAGGTGCAGGCTTCACTAGAACAGATAAACGAGACCCATGCTATGCTGAACGCGACTATATACTACGGCGGTAGCATCCCCCTGAAGGACTTCTCGGTCAAGATAGGCGACAAGTGGTACAATCTTGGCACGATCAAAAAGGGGGAGACTAGGATCTCGATAATCGTAGAGACCGGGTCCCTCGTGGCGAAGGAGTACTCCTTCTCGATAGGCGGGCTCTACCCTGTAAAACTGGAGGTCGAGAAGGTTGGATAGACCTGCCAGGATGGTCGTGCGGGGCCTTATAGGTCTCCTCATAGGGCTGGTCTACTACTTCCTATACGTAGTGCTACTGCCGAGGTTCCTCATACCCCTGCTAGTGGCCGAGCCAGAGACCATCTACTCCCCTAGCGTGGTAGAGGCCTCGGTCATAATACTGATCATGGTATCCATTTTCGAGAGGGTGCTGGAGCACCCGGTGGCTGCCGCCTTCAGGCTGGTCTCCAAGGTGCTGGGAGTCATTATACTCTTCTACATCACCAATGGGGGTCTTATCACGGGGTCCGTGGAGTACGCTGGGGAGGTGCTATACGCTACGGTAGACCTAAGGATACTATTCTACGTGATAGTTGCCGGCTCCCTGGTAGGGGGCCTGGTGGACGCGGGATCGGCTATAGTCAGGTATAGCGATTCGGGCGCTAGGAGATAGAGGGAGGAGTCCCCTCACAGTATCTCGTCGGCCAGGACCGCTGCTATGAGAGAGAAGCCTACCGCGGCCACTACAGCCAGCAGGACAGGCTTGAAGGAGCCCGTTAAGGTGGAGGTCACAGTTATCTGGAGTGCAGGGGCCGATAACACTACTATCACTGAGGGCGGTATCACCGGGCTGGCCCCGGTGTGTATCGAGATGGCGCTGGCGACTCCTGCGACTGGCGCGAGGTAGAGTGCGAGCCCCGCCATAGAGGCGATGAGGGCCTTAACCAGCTCGGCCTCCAGCCCTCCCAGGATACTAGTCGCAGCCACCGTTACGAGTGCTATGGAGAAGAGCATAACCGCATAGTAGACTGTGCGCGCCGCGAAGAGCAGTAGAGCGGAGAGGGGCTGACTCCTCAACACGTCTAGGACCCCGATGGCCGCCTCCCTAGCATACCCGTAGGCCGATAGGAAGGTTGCCTCGAAGACGAGAACCGCCGCCAGGGTGGCGGTGACGGCGAGGGCCTGCTCCGGCAGGCTGTAGGCGTAGAGACTCGACATGTACCCGGCTACCGACGAGGTCATGACGGCGAACACTATACTGGCCACTATCTCCGAAGCCCCCCGAAGGGTTAAGAGGAAGTCCCTTGCAACCAAGGCCCTAAACTGGCTCCAGCCTTCCACCCCTCAACACCAGCACCCTAGACCAGTCATAGAGCTTCTTCGTGGACTCGTCCGGGCTAGTAGCCACCACACAGCCAGTCTTGGCCACCCTAGAAATAATGGTTGACACGGCCTCCCTACCATCCTGGTCCTGCCCCGTGTAGGGCTCGTCGACTAGGAGGAGGGCTGGCCTCCCTATCAGGGCCCGGGCCAGGTCGGCCCTCCTCCTCCAACCGAAGCTCAACTCCCCAACCCTCCTCTCCATAACCCCGGTAAGGCCCAGTAGCTCTAGGGCCCAGCCCGGCGCGGGCTCCCCGCGTAGCCTGGAATAGAACTCCAGGTTCTCCCTAACGGTCAGCTCGGGGTAGAGGCCGGGCTTATCGAGCACCAGACCTATATGTCTCCTTGCAAACGCCTTCTTCGTGCTCAGGCCGTTTACAAAGGCTTCTCCCCCATCAACAGGCTCTATACCGGCTATTATCTTGAGGAGCGTAGTCTTCCCCGACCCGTTGGGCCCCAGTATTAGTACGGCATCGCCCGCGCTGGCCTCCAGGTTTAACCCGTCGAGCACCTTGCCTACGCCATAGTAGGTTTTGGTGACGTTGGAAACTCTCAGGCTACAGGACAATCCCAGGGACCCCTCCTGGCCCGGGGAGAGGGAGGATTACGAGTTGACCTGGGGAGCCTTGTAGCCCTCGTGGCACCCCTTGAGCATCTGCGATATCTCAATATAGCCCAGGTATTCTCCCATCCGGTGGGGGTAGAAGGTCCCCTGTACGACGACCTGCTGGCCTATCATCCAGTCCCCGGGCTTCCTGCCATGGAGCCCTATGAACTCCTCCAGGCTGTAGTATGCTATGATCGAGGCCTTGCCGTCGCTCAACACGAACACGACTTGTTTGTTGTCGCGGGTGATCCAGTAGTCCGTCACCGTCCCCTCTATGGTCACGCGCACGGGCCTATCTGCCCCTGCAAGGCTTGATACGCTCCTGTAGCCCTCCTCCCCGCCCGAGAACACTATTATCGCAGTCGCTATCATTACAACGCCGATCAAGAGTATTACAAGCCTCCCCTTCCTCACACCTAACCACCCAGCCTCCTGGATAAGAGTAGGGTCCCTCCATATACTAGTATTACGTAGAGGAGGATATTCACATACACCCCCCAATGGTTCAGAACCCTCAACTCCTCCACCGCCATGCACGAGCCACTGCTACCGCCCTTGTAGAGGATAGTATGGCCGATAATGGAGGGCTGAAGGCTGCCATCGGGCAACTCCAGCACTGCCGGCTCGATGGGGCTCGGCCCCTTATAGGTTATACACTCCTCCGCACCGCCGCGGAACACGGTGGCCTCCAGTACACCGTCCTGTATAGTCGCGTTAACAACCACCCCCGTCTCGCCGCCCATATAAGAGGCGAGCCCGTAGCCCGCTATAGCCAGCCCGGCTACGAGTGGTATGGCGAGGGCCTTCCAGAGCTCGACCCTCCTGGAGACGGCGAGGGCTAGGAGGAAGCTAGCCACCACCACTACCAGCATCCTGGCGCCGAAGAGTGAGGCCGCTCTACCCTCCAGGAAGCTGGCGGTATCGCTTGTAACTGGGTGCAGGCTGGGAGCTAGATACGGTAGCGCGAAGCTCACGGGTACTGTGGTGAAGGCTAGTATGGCGTATGCCATGGAGACGCGGCTCCTCTTGGCCGGGTCCTTTATCGAGTACCTTATAACCAGGTATACCGTGTAGGCCGCGAACATCAACAGGACACCCGACTCCCTGGGATCCCAGTTCCAGGGGGACCCCCATGACTCGCTGGCCCAGATACTGCCGGTGGTGAGCGTCGCCATGGAGTATGCGAGGCCCACCAGTATGAAGGAGTGGGCAACCCCCTCCAGGTCCCTGCCCGTCTTCAAGTATATGGCTGCCAGCACCATTGCCGTGGCGAATAGTAGGTAGCTGGTCACGGCTATCGGCACGTGGATGTATATGTTCCTGTAGGCTGTTGGATCGCCCAGGGGGACCACGCCGGGATAGGGTCCCTTGAACACGCTATAGGCCAGTAGCCCTACATCCACCAGGGCCAGCGCGGCTATCACGTATAATAGCCTACTCCTCACCGGATCCACCCCCTCTCCTCGCACTAAGGCCTGTGATCACGGCCGTGGCTATGCCCGTGAGGAACAGGCCCGCGCCCCCTATCCAGACGAGCCTGATGCCTGGCACTATCTTGGCCCTGATATAGAGGCCCTCGGTGGCTATACTGGAGTTGTCCGGGTCGAAGTGCTCGGATAGCGTGTAGAGAGTGAGGGCCTCGTGGAGCATTTGGGCTGGCTGGTTCATGGCCAGCTGCACCACGTAGTTGGGGTTGCCCTGGTCGTATAGGTTAGCCGCTGCTAGCACTGAGGCCAGGGAGAAGGCCCTCGTCGCGTCAAGCTCCTTGGAAACCGAGTGGAGGTAGTACACTATCAGCTCGTGGTACCCCTCGCGGAGGGGCGGGTACACCTCCAGGTAGACGTCGGCGGTAGGAAGCCTAACCACCAGGGGCGTGGCTACAAGCCCCCGGATACCCTGTAGTTCTCCGTTGAGCTCGAACCTCTGGACTATAGTCTTGGTAGTCACGGAGCGGCCGGACTCGACCTGGAACGTTAGCTTGAGTATCGCGCCCTCCGCCACCTGGGTCGGGGTAGGCGGGTATCCGAGGCAGGTCTCAGGCCACGTGCAGTTCGCGGGGAACAGTTCCCTCCTGAACGAGTCTACTCCCCCGTCTAGGAGCACCCTGCCCAGCCTCGTCTCGTTGAGGAACCTGAAGAGCTGCATGGTGTACTCGTTGCTCCTAAACAACCCCACATAGTAGATCGCCTCATCGCTCAACACCGCTGGAAGATGCACGCCATTTATGCTCCCGTTTATCGACAGCATGGAATCCCTAACCCTATAGGCTGACCCGCCCGCCGGGGCCTGCCCGGTCCCATGGCTGACTAGTGTTATCGAGGCCCCCGTCACGTTCACTGTCAAGTCTCCCAGCTTGATCGAGCCCCTAGAGGGACCCTCCAGGTACCTGGCACCCTCCAGGCCCTCGGTTGGGCTAACCAGTATATCGCCCACCACGACGAGCTGGAGGGTGACGTTTGGCTCCTCGCCCGGCCTTATAAGCAGTAGGCCCGTGGCGTTCTCCACGACGACCTGGTAGGTCTCATTGCTCGTCACGTTCCCGGCTGGGAGCGATATGGTGGGGTTGTAGACCTCCAGGCGACCCTCTCCACGGACCCCCTCCAGGAGGTCTAGTAGTCCCATCTGCCTCAGTTCCTCCAGACCCTTCACGGCCTCCTGGTAGGCCTCATCTAGCCCCGTGACGAGTAGCGCTGGAGCCACGCTTCCGGCGTAGAATATGGGGCTCCTCCCCGCGTAGGGCGTATACGCGTCTATAACACCCTCCTGGAGCCTGTACTCGTAGGAGAGCAGCTTTATCCTCGCACCATCCAGGACTAGCTCGTCCCCCACCTTCAACCGGGTATCGGTGTAGTACGAGGAGTTGTAGCTGTAGGGGCCGCTCACTAGTACGCCAAGCACGAGCACGGCCGTGAAGAAGTGTATGGCCAGCCTGGCGGCGACCAGCCTATTCCTCTTGAGGAACCTGGCGACGCCCATTAGACTCGCGGCCAACGCTATGCCAGTCCACGGCAGCGCTACTAGGATGTATATGTTGGTGAGGAGGCTACTCTTCGGGGAAACTACTATCCGGCCAAGGTATCCTAGGAGGCCCAACGCAATAGACGAGGCCGTACCGGAGGCTAGCAGCCCCACGGCATTATCCCACTTGAGCCTCTCTCCGAGCATCGAAAGAGGCATAGCAGCCAGCAACGCCAGAAGGGCTGGCGCCAGCAGGGGGTGGTAGACGCGTACACCGCTATCACCCGTAGGAGCAGACTCTATCCTGCCCAACAAGACCCCTACAGTAGACCAGAGCATTATAGCCAGCGTCACGAGCCCCATGTAGAAGAGCGAGATACTGGAAACCTTCACCCCAAGCCAGTAGGGCCTACGCCTGTCAAGCACGGCCAAGACCCTAAGAGCTTCCACATCCCTTAGGGCGAGGGCAAGGAACACCAGGAATCCAGCTCCTGCAACCGTGACGGTAGCCGCCGCCGGGGACGCGAAGCCGTGGAGCTCCGACAGCCCGGCCCGGGTCACGAGTAGAGCCAGGAACACCCCCGCCGCCGACATGTATAGTAGCGTTTGACCAGACCTCCTATCGACGAGGAAAGCATGCAGCGCCGCCGTGAGCAGTAGCCATGGGACGAGCTCGGAGACCTCTACTGGATCCCAGGCCCAGTAGCCTCCCCATCCGAGGCTCTCATAGCTCCACACCCCGCCGAGCAGTAGGCTCAGGGACAGGATGCTCCATGCAATCAGAGCCACCAACCTCCCACGGAGGTCCCCGGCTACGAGGGCTGTCACCGCCGCGAGGAGGGAGGAGTACGCTAGGAACGTCGCGAGCGGGTGCGGGTATATCCACGGGCTCTGGAGGAGGGGGTTCAACCCCGCGCCTGCATAGGCCTCCACGCTGTTGTAGGTGAAGGCGTTGTTCTCAAGCGCTAGGATTACTAGGGCTAGTACCATCAACCCGCTGGAGGCCAGGAGCACTCCATTGGCCCTCCTGCGAGAGAGGAGTAGGATTATGAGCGAGTACACGCTGGCTAGGGCCGCTAGGCTCCCGCCCCCACTGGCCCAGCTCGACGCAAGCCTGTAGATGAACTCATGCCTACCACTATACTCGTAGACTGGTAGCAGCGTGTAGTCCTGTATTATATAGGCCCGTATGTAAGGTATCCAGGCGACTATAACCAGGAGTAGACCGGCTTTCCACGCATTGGCCCACCTCCGCTCGCCACCGCCCCGATAGTATAATAGCCCCGAGGCCAGCGCGGCTACCGCCCCGATGAGATAGGGGTATCCCGTGTAGTGTAGCCCCACGTCCTACCACCCCCAGAGGATTACGACACCCGCCGCGGCTAGGACTGCCCCTGCGATCTGCTGGCTGAGCTTATAGTTCGAGGTCAGCCTCGACAGGAGCCCCCCGGCACTGTAGAGGGCTGCGAGGCCTATACCGGCTCCGAGTGTTACGAGTATGGATGATGCAAGCGCCCTAGTAACGCCCAGCGACCCGGCTAAGGCTATGGCCCCGGCCACCAGGGGGAGGCTGCACTGTGCGGCCAGCAGTCCCAGCCCGAAGCAGGAGGCGGACCCCGTCTTGACTGGCGGGAGGGTCCCTCCCATAATCATGTAGGCTCCAGCCATAACCGCGAAGAGCGACGCGGCGTATCTAAGCCATGAAACGAGTCCCGTTATGACGCTTAGGGCTATCGAGACCCCGGCCGCTACTATAAACAGGCCCAGTGTAGATGCTGCCGCGCATTTGACCGGGGATTCACCCCTTCCTAGGGCTCCAAGCGCCACTACTAGTGGGGCTACGCATGGGGATAGTGCTATGCCTATGCCGGCTATCACCATTGCGGCGGGCCATATTGTCTGGAGCGAGCTGAGTAGCCTGGGGGGTTCCCCGTTGTCCTTTGAGGGTTCCTTGGAGCAGGATTCTTCTATCCAGTCCTTCATGGCCTTGGCGGGGTCTGGTCCTGGAAAGGCTCCTACGTGCTTTGATATGACTTCCCCGTTCTTGTCGAGTACTAGGAATGTTGGCGTGTCGGTTATCCTGTACATGGTGAAGAGTTGTATAGTGTCATCGTTGTATCCTACGTCGGCCACGCCTATATCGTCTTCTCCGGGTTCCAGGGTCTTCCAGTGGGGGAGCATTCTCTCGCATACTGGGCATGTGGGGCTCCAGAACATTACTGCCGTGCACGTTTTATTCGATATCATCTCTTTTAGTTCCGCGTTTAGCCCTGGAGGCGTTATGGTCTGGCTTGGTATCGTGTTGAGTGCCCATCCGGTCGCGGCGGCTGCTATCATGAATATTGCGAGGATGTGCGTTAGCCTGAGGTCTCCCCTTTTTGGTAGTTGTAGTCTTGCCACGGCCGACCCTCGTCCTAAACTAGACTAGCGCTTCAGTCTATATATCTGGCATTGTTTTTATAATCCTTGTCCCTTAACTGTTAGATGGGTTCTTCTTTAACGGAGTTAATGATATAGTTATATATATTCATGTTAAAGAAAATATATGTCGTATAGGCGTTAAGCAATAAGTCTATGTAGAATATATACAGGTATTGATGGGTGCCCAACCCTTGGCGAAAAATACGCTACTAGAATGGAGGACAATCGCCATAGCGATCCTAGTCATACTACTCGCCGCCTCGATCCTAATCCTCACAGGAGGAGAGCACGAAGTCCACTACCAGCCGGTCGAGAGGCATAAAGTAGACCACACACAGCTCTGGAAAGAGGCCGGGATAACGTCATACAACGGGAGCGGCACCTGTATATCATGCCACAAGGACGATGTATACGAGGTGTTCCACAGCTACCACTACCAGGAGGCATGGCTAGACACAGACATAGCCGGGGTCACAAACGCACTAGTAGGAGGCAAGTACGTCTACAACGACTTCTGCGGCGCCATATTCTGGGAAGGAAACAAGAACATAAACTACATAGGGAAGGCGGTCCTCAAAGCCCCACCGCCAGAGTACAAAGACCTAAAGGGCAAGTTCATAGCAAGCGGCTGCAGCATGTGCCACGGAGTGAGCATGGGCCTAATACCAAGCGACAAGCCCACCAAGGAGCAGCTGGAGAACATAGACTGCCTCGCATGCCACGCCGACCCCAAGGTCTACATGGCCGGAGGCCCAGGCGTGGTGAAGTACCACTACAAGATAGTATACAAGGACGAGAACGGCGTCTGGAGGTATATGGTCAATCCAGACATAAGCGTTGAGACCCTGGCCGCCAACATCTACGACAAGCCAACCAGCACAAACTGCCTCGCATGCCACGCCTTCAGCGGCGGAGGCCCCCACTACAAGAGGCCAAACCTAAGCCCGGACATGCTGGGAGAGGTCAGCGAGGACTTCGACGTACACCTAGCCAACGGACTGAGCTGCATAGACTGCCACAAGGTCGAGGACCACCACTTCCCCACGAAGTCAGCCGACACATGGAGCAGGGAGCCCGGACACGTGCCGAGCTGCACGGACTGCCACGGAGACAAGCCCCACACGGGAGTAGTGGGATGGATACTCAACACCTTCCACACCGAGAAGGTCGCGTGCCAGGTATGCCACATACCAACGATCGCCCACGGCGAGTACCCGACTGACACCATGAGGAACTGGAGCGAGGCCGAGTTCCTCCCCAAGGCGGGCAAGTACGAGCCCGAGATAGACCTGGAGTCCAACGTGGAGCCCGTCTACGCCTGGTACAACGGCACAAGGCAAGTATACCTCTGGCCCAACCCGACAACGCCCAACGAGGAGGGCGAGGTAATCTACGTGAAGCCCCTGGGCTCCAAGGACGATCCAGGCTCCAAGCTATACCCCTTCAAGCTACACTACGCAGTAGTACCCTACAGTAGCGTCGAGAAGACCCTAGTCCCGGTGAAAGTGGGTATAGTATTCGCGACGGGCAACGTGACTAAAGCCGTGGAGACCGGGGCAAAAATAGCGGGGATGCAGTGGGACGGCAAATGGGTAACCCTAGTAAGATACATGCAGGTCAACCACGGCGTACAGCCAGCAGACAAGGCACTATACTGCTTCGACTGCCACGGCTTCAGGGAGAAGAGGATGCCATGGCACCTACTAGGATACGGCCACTACCCAGAGATAGCCTTCACAGGAATAGTACTAGCCACTATCCTGGTAATAGGAGTCATCATATGGAAGATCATAAAGAAGTAGCGAGACAGACCCCCAACCTATACCATTCCCAATCCACTTTTTAACAAATCATAATTACCATTAAAAGGACCGCGCTGGAGTAGAACCTCCAGGACTCACCGATTGCCCCTGCCATAATACATGACAGCTACTAAGGCTATAGCAAGCACTGCAAGACTCACATACCAGGGCTCCGGTACTGGATAAGGAACTAAATCATCCTGCGTCAAATCATAATAAGCTATTCCAGAGCCACTACTTCCCACAGCAGAAGGCGTGTAACCAGGGCTAGACTGGGTTCCAGGCCCTGCGCCCGCAGCCGTGTATATATAGTAGGGTCTAGCGCCCTCCGTGCCCTCCCTAACTATATTTCCAGTAGTACCGTCGACCCACGCGACTATTGGATCACTGTATCGAAGGACCTTTCCAGAATAATAGACGGTGTCGGTATAGGCC
>WWDN01000046.1:0-12233 GCA_035615875.1 Thermodiscus sp.
ACTCGACATTCAAGTACAGGCAGCTACTCTACGACATAGCCCGCATATCATTCATGGCACTATTCGTAATAACACCATACAACCAGCTGGTCAAGGCACTCGCCCAGCTACTAGCCTACACGATACTCCTTTACACCCTAACAGGCTACATGCCGGTAATCGTAGCAAAGAAACACACAACCATGACACAACCCAAAGCCATAAAATAACAGCATGCATCATAAGCTAGTAGTTGCGGCTTCGGAAACGCCCTCTATCACGATAATAACGGTGACGAGACAACGCCGACAACTATTTTGACGCGGTCTGCACGCCTTGTCAGTGCTCTCCAGTCTACCCGTAGGTTCATATTCGAGGTTAACAGCTCGATCTCTTCTAACTCAGCCATATTCTTTGCTAGATTCTTATGCGTTGCAAAACATATATGCTCTGTATGCATTGCATAGCATGCTGGTGTGGCTATTGCCGGAGTATACGAGTATAAGAGTCCGGAAGGATACGAAGAAACTCCTTGAGAGGGTCCTTATAGATTTCGAAGCTATGCTAGGGAGGAGACTAGACTACGATGAATTGATACGTATCCTGGCCATTCGTGCACAGTCTAAGCCGCAACTCCTAAAACTCCTTCTAGAGAATCCCGTTAAAGAGCACAACACTGATACAGCGCAACGCCTTCTAGCGGACGAGAGGAGGAGGGATACAAGGTTTTGAACTCCCAACAAAAGGCGTATATCTTAGATGCGAGTGTCTTGATCGAAGTATTAGCTGGGAGCGAGATAGTCAAGGACTTAGTCGATTCAATAATTGCAGGGGGTATTGACGCCTACGCGACGAGGCTTGGTCTAACAGAGGCTCTATATGTGACATGTAGATTATGGGGCTCGGAAAAGGCACTAGAGAGGATGCAGATCCTAATAGATTCAAGGACACTCACAATCATAGAAGACGAAAAAATCTGGGAGCACGCAGCAGATTGCAAGTGCCAAATACCGATAAGCCTAGGAGACTGCTACACGCTGGCAGCGGCAAAGAAGTACGGCCTGAGACCTTTATTCCTGAGGGCAGAAAGGGAATTGCAGAAAAATAAAGAAATAATTAGAGAATGGCTGGGAAAGGAGCCGGAGTATTTAGCTACAATGCTCTAAGCGGTGATGAGCCCGGTCCTCGCTAATAGCTCCGCCAACGCGTTAGAGGATGGTAGTATACCCCCTGTTAGGGATCCTTAATTATTTGCTTGGAGTCCTTCAATAAGGCGTCTACTGAGGGATCGAAGAGCGGCGTTATTTTATCGTCTTCGTGTTTATGGTGTGGAAATGTTTCGATATGAGGGGTGATGGGGGAGCGTTATCATACCTGAGAATAACTTTTCCGCCGTAAAGCAGTGTGTATGAGTATTTTATGACTGATCCTCCTAAGATAAGCTCCGACATAAAGACTCTGAAATCCTGTTTTGTTGCATTTAATCTGAAGTAACCGTCTATACTTGTGGGACCGGGCCTGTAGGCTGCGAGGATAACGCTTTGGAATCCTAGTGTTCGTAGCTTACCTGTGATACAGGCTATTCGGTCAGCTAGTCTAGTTGACATTATTTCACTCTCTTTTGCTCGGTTTAAGCTTCTTTTCGAGTTCCTCTTCAAGCCTGTTTAACTCCTCTATGAGTCCATACCATATCATGAAATCCCCGTGTACCTCAGGGTCTAAGGGCTCGGGGAGTAGCCCTTTACTCCACTTCTCATAGAAATCTCTACTATCGATACCATATTTTTTCTCAAATTTTTTTGTTTCTTCTACGAGCCATCTTCTCCTTAAGACAAGTTCTTCGATAGCGCTTATTGTGGATCCCACCTAGTAGCCCCCTATAGAGAATGCTACTCGGAGGATCTTATAATGATATGGCTATATGACTATTTTTGGCTCTTAGATTCCCTCTTATAGGCTTACCTGGGGATCTAGTGTTGCTTGCCCTAGGGACCTTTGGATTTATAGTGGTTGAGGATGTGGGGATAGATAATGATTTTATTAATTAAAAGAAATATTGTGATTATCTGGTTTTAGGAGATTGATGCTTGGATTTGGGGTAGGCTTATGAAGTAGGCTAGGAATATCAAGGCTATGAGGACTATAACCCAGTTGAGCTCCCTCCACCTCCCGCTAGCCGCCTTCAGCACCACATAGCTTATGAAGCCTAGCGCCATCCCATCCGCTATGCTGAACGTGAAGGGTATACCAGCTATCGTCAAGAAGGCCGGTATCGCCTCCGTAGGGTCCCTCAAGTCAATCCTATTGATCGCCTGGGCCATAAGAAGCCCCACAATTATCAACGCCGGAGCCGTCGCGTATTTCGGGGTTGCGACGAAGAATGGAGCGAAGAAGAGTCCCAGGAGGAAGAGCAGGCCTACTACGACCGCGGTCAGCCCAGTCCTGCCACCCTCCTCCACCCCGGCCGCGCTCTCTATATACGTGGTTACAGTGCTTGTGCCGAGCAGGGCCCCTATAGTAGTCCCGGTAGCGTCTGTGAGTAGCATCCGTCCGAGCCCCTTAATCCTGCCCTTCTCGTCCATCAGCCCGGCTATCGCCGATAGCCCAGTGACCGTTCCCAGGGTGTCGAAGAAGTCTACCATGAAGAACGTGAATATGATCGCCACCATGGTGGCGAGCCCTAGATCCAGGAGGCCGGGAAGGTCTAGTTTGAAGGCTGCACTGAAGCTCGGCAGGGCCACTAACTGTTCCGGGGGCTTCGACACCCCCGTGATCCAGCTGGCTAACGCGGCCGTTATAATCGATAGTAGGAGGGCTCCCGGTACACGGAGGGCCATTAGGGCTCCGGCCACGAGGAGGAATATGAGGGCTATGATGGGGCCAGGCTGTGTGAAGGCCTCTATGTTGAGTCCTATGAGGGTGGCCGGGTTGCCGGTCACCAGTCCGGCGTTCTCGAAGCCGATTAGGGTCAGGAACAGGCCTATCCCGGCGGCTATAGAGTACTTGAGCCCTGGAGGTATCGCGTTTGCCACAGCCTCCCGGGTCTTGGTGACGGAGAGGAGTATGAATATTAGGCCCTCTATGAATACCGCCGCCAGGGCTATGCGCCAGGGCTCGGTAGACGATATGCCTCTGGCCGCGAGTATGGTCGCTATGAAGGGTACGACGCTATAGGCAAAGTATGCGTTGAGCCCCATGCCCGGTGCCAGCGCGTAGGGCGCATTGGCGTATAGCCCCATCATGAGGGTCGCCAGGGCCGAGGAGAGGGCTGTGGCTGCGACCACGCCCTCCTTGGGGACACCGCCATCACCCAGGATTATAGGGTTCACCAGCAATATGTAGGCCATCGTCATGAAGGTGGTCAAACCGGCTATGACCTCGACCCGCACGCTTGAGCCTCTCTCGCTTATCTTGAAGAAGGAGTCAAGCCTTGAGGCCAGGCTCATAATGATCCCCTGTTTGAAACAACCGGGTAAATTGTTTAAATACTAGGCTTTCTCACATGAGATTATCTTTAATTAACTATTGAAAACTGGTTACCATGGTAGACTTACTCGAAACTGTTACCGGGTTCCTGTATATGCACGGTATTACCGGACAGGGACAAGCCATGCCTAGAGCAGTACTCTAGGCTCCCGGGCAGGGGCCTAGGCTCGGGGGTCGGAGCCGGGTCGAGGGCTGTTAGACAGTAGACCTTGGGCGCTAGCTGCTCCTGCTCCCTCCAGTAACCCTCAAGGACTCCCTTGCCAAGCAGTTTAAGCACCGCCTTCTTGTACCTCTCATTGACGGGGAAGGGCTTGGACCTGGCCAGGGGAGTCCCCGGTAGGGGGATGAAGGTGTGGAGCCTCAGCCTAGCACCCATCCCCGCTAGCTTGAACATGACCCTAACAGTCTCCTCTACATCCTCCTCATCTTCACCCGGCAACGAGAACATCAAATCAACCACCGGGACAAGCCCGTGGTCCAGGACCAGCTTGACGGCTTCCAAAGCCTCCTCAACCGTGTGGCCGCGTCCAACCCTCTCAAGCAACTTGTCAGAGCCGCTCTGCAGGCCCAGGGAAACCCTTCTATTACCTGCATACCTCCTGACAAGGCCTAGTACCTCACTGGTCACGTACTCGGGCCTCACCTCACTGGGGAAGCTTCCGAGGAACGGGACGCCCCCAAGCCTCCTAACACCCTTCAAGAGACCTTCTATGGCTTCAAGGTTAACATCTCCGGGTCCACGGCTCATATAGGCGAACCCTATGGGCGCTACGAACCTGATCCTCCTGTAGCCAGCTTCTATATACCTCTGGGAGGCCTCCAGGGTAGACTCCAGCCCCCTATACCTGACGGATGCTTTGAAGAGCCATGGGACCTGGCAGAACCTACACCGGTATACACACCCCCTCATAATCTCTATAGGGGGATAGAGCCCGTGTCTAACGTTATAGGGCGGGTAGTCGTCCAGCCTCACAAGCACCTGCCTAGAGACTCTAAACCCCCCGCCCTCATCCCTGTAGGCGACGTTGACCGCCTCAGAGGGACCCTCACGCCTCACCAAGGCCTGGAGGAGACTGGCTAACGCGGCCTCGCCGTCACCCACTACAGCGGCCCATACACCATCCCTCAGGAGGTGCCAGTAGGCTCCCTCGGCATGGGGTCCCCCCGCCACGACAATATACCTCTCCGCGGCCTCCCGGATTT
The DNA here is from genome assembly GCA_035615875.1 of Thermodiscus sp. GTDB lineage: Archaea > Thermoproteota > Thermoprotei_A > Sulfolobales > Acidilobaceae > Thermodiscus. Next base: position 4,669 of record WWDN01000046.1, read on the forward strand.
CCTTCCTCAGCTCCAGGTATGAGGGCGAGGAGACGCCGTAGAGTATGACGGGCGTGTACCCTCTTAGCTTGTAGGAGTTTGCCTCGTAGAGCGGGTTCCCCTCCACAACTAGTGTCTCCGCCTTATCCCCGAGCTCCTCCTCTATGCTTGTGAGCAGAGGACCGAAGGCGTTCCTAGCCCCGTAGACGGGCCTCGCTATGACTGCTAGCTTCATCTAACACACCTGGAGAGGACCTCCCCTCTATGCTCCGGTGATCGTGATCTTGGACCCGGTCCTCACGCTACAAGACTTGCCGGGATACCTGGATCTTATGTAGCGTTTCGCATCGTCACCGCTGCAGTGGCTCGCGCATATGGGTCCCTCGACTAGCTCGGCTACAGCGTCTATTGCGTCTGCCGGTGGGTTGTGGAAGCCCCCGATAACCATGAAGAGCTTATCTCCAGCTATGCTGGCGGCTTTCCTGACTATGTTATCTATGCCTGGATGGCTGCAGCCTACCACTAGAACTGGCCCTTTCGGGGACTCTACTATGAGGCCTAGCTCGTACAGGTCTAGTCCTCCCACGTAGAAGGGCTCCATTATAGTGTATCCATCCATGTGTAGTGTCTTGTCGACTGGTATGGGCTCTAGTCCCAGCCTTGCGAGCCTCGGCAGGGGGCCGGGTGGGGTGTATATGGTCAGTCCCTTTCTAGCCATGGCTACGGCTGGGAAGCCCCCGTAGTGGTCCCTGTGCCAGTGGCTTAGGACAGCGAAGTCCAGCCTCGACAGGTCGATCCCCAGTGCTCGGGCGTTGTACTCTATAACGGTATACTTGGTGTCGGCGTCGAACAACACTTCTCTATTATGAGCCTTGACGTACAGGCTCCAGCCCCAGTCGTTATAAAGCCCGGGACCCGGCTCATTATCGTTAACCACTACAAGCTCCACTCTACCGGTCATGGCGGGTGGGCTCCCCTCCGGGATTATGCCTGGCTGGGCTCCGGGCTTCATATATTCATGGGGGCTGGAGGCGTCTAGGCTAGGAGAAGAGGAAAGGAGTAGGGAAAAAGGTTTTATTGTTTTAGGGGTTTATGCTTGCTCCTTCTTGAAGAAGTAGACGTAGAAGAAGTAGAAGGTCGATGCTATCAGGAATATCATGAACAGCGAGGTTATGATCTTCACGCCCTCTAGCACCGCTAGCGTGTTGTAGGTCTCTAGGTTCAACACGTCCGCCAGGTACTGCAGCTGGCTCTTGGGTATCTGTGCCAGTAGGTCCTGGCATGGCTGCGGCGAGCCGAGGCAGGCTATGAAGTAGGGGTACTGGCTGAAGGCGTTGAGCAATTCTCCCAGGGCTACGGTGAATAGGGCGGCTAGGCCTCCGTAGAGGGCTAGGCTCGCCTTAGATAGCGGTATCTCTCCGCTCTTCAGGTACTTGTACACTACAGCTATCACGTAGATCTGGAAGGCGAAGAACAGCATCTTCAACACGAACAGCCAGCTCAGATCGTGGGCGATAGTCCCATCGCCGGCCTTCCAACCGAGCCTAGCGAACACGTTGTTGAACTTGTAGGGTATATCTTGTAGGCTTATGGCGTACCATAGGCCGAATACAATCATCAGGACTAGGCCAGCCGCTATCACCGGCGCCAGGTCTCTGGTCACGACGCCGACCGCCCTCTTATACTCGGCATCGTTGCTCTTGGCCGCCGAGAATGCCAGGCCTCCGGCCACTGCGAAGGCTCCAGCGGTTATCGCGGCGGTCAGGGACTTGAGGTATAGTGGCGGGAAGGTCGGGTTTGTTAGAGCCTTCCCGACGTTGAGGCTCAGCTTTCCGCCAGCCAGTTCGAGGCCTACCGGTATGTTTAGGAATGCGAATACTGCTCTGAAGGCGAATGGTATGAGCACCGCTGATAGTCCTAGTAGGAAGCCGAAGAGGTAGTGGGTCCCTCTACTCCACCTGTGCCAGCCGTAGTAGAAGCCTGTTATCGAGAAGAAGTGCACTACGATCATTATTATTGCTAGCCCGAAGGGTATCAGTGTGATGTTGCCTGCGAGTCCTAGGAAGTCCGGGTAGAAGCTTAGCAGGAATACTGTGAATGCGGTGGCGAAGACCCCGGCGACGCCATAGGTTGCCGCGTAGAACTTCATAAGCTTGTAGGCGACTGCGTCTAGCGGCTTGTCGCCCTTCTTGTCGGCCCTGTATTTGAGTAGTGGCACGTATAGCGCTAGGAATATGCCCAGGTTAACCATGACTATGTGGAAGGAGAATACGAGGGCCAGCCAGAAGGTTGTCCACGTCAACATCACGCCATCACCTCCTCCTCTTCAGGCCTACCAGGTACCCAGAGGAACCTGTACACGCTGTAGCCGAGCGCTGCCAGGACTACGATGAAGAAGAGTGCAACCAGCGCCACGGCGGCGGTGCTCGCTGGGTTGGCGGTGTGGGCCACGTCCGGGGTCATGACTCCGTAGATCGTCCACGGCTTCCTTCCGATCTCCCTGACAGCCCAGCCGAAGTAGCTGACTATCTGGGCCACCACCAGCGCCACCGGCCCTAGTGCTAGTAGCCATCCCGGCACTCCTGAGACGCCGCTCCTCCATAGGTAGAATACTACTATCAGCGCGTAGAGTCCTAGGAGTACTCCGAGGCCTATCTTGGTGTAGTAGAGGTAGTGTATTATCAGTGGCGGCTTGCAGGTCCCTATCCTGGCCATGTCGTCTCCCAGCGTGGCCTGGCATGCGCAGTAGTTGTCGGGTATCTCATCGTAGTTGGGTAGCGGCGCGTTGGGATCGCCATAGGCCAGGAAGGCGGCCAGCTTCTCTGCCCCGGGCATGAGTTTTGTAAGCGGGGTTATCTTGCTGGTCGTCGCCTCCATGGCGGAGAACTTCTCGGGGTTGTAGTGGGCTATGGACACGCCCATCTCATGGCCGAAGACGAATCCCTGGAGCGCTATGATTACTAGGGCGAAGACTGCTGCGAACTTGAAGGCCGAGTCTATGTAGTCCTTGTATTCTGACGACGCCTTTCCATACCTCTTGATCCTCAGCGCGTAGGCTCCTAGCATCGTGAAGGCGCTTACCGTTAGCGCTGAGCCTATGACGTGTAGGATCGACGCTGTGTAGACGGGGCTCTTGAAGGTTACAACCTCGACTCCAGCATACTCTACCGTCCTGACGAGTATCTTATCAACTATAGCCTTGACCGGCACATCCAGTATCTCTGGGTGGGCCTTCACGTAGTCCTTATTCGCCACCAGCGCTAGTATGCTGTCCTTCACCGTGTGACCGGACCATGCCTCGTAGGCTAGGCGCTGTACTATCCTTGACGGCATCTCTACTATCACAGCGTCGCCTAATGTGCCCTTTACGGTCATGCCGAGGGTCTGTAGTAGCGACACGTTCAGAGCCTCAACTAGGTCGTTGGGGACCACCAGGGTTATCTTCGGGTATCCCTGGTCGTAGAGCCAAGCCCCGGTGGACGGGTCGTAGGCTGGCACTATGCCCGTCGGGGCTACCATGTAGCTGTTCACGCTCACGATCATGGCAGCACTGTACCACGGCCCTATGAAGGAGAGGAGTAGCAGTACTACCATGGCCTTCTTGCCGAACTTCTTCCAGCCGTAGAAGGTCAGGTAGACGAATACAACCTCTAGTAGGAAGGCGAATACCTCGGCGTAGAGTGGGAAGTAGATGTACCGGCCAGCTGCCTCGGTGAGGTTGGGCCATAGGAGTACTAGCCCGAACTCGCTGGCTGTACCGGTGGCTGCGCCGACAGCGAATACCATTACGAAGCCCTTGAAAATGGTGTAGGCAAGCTTCTCCCATTTCTTGTCGCCGGTCTTGAGGTATACCATGTATGCGACGAATGCTATGAAGCTCAGCCCTACTACGTACTGGAGTATGGCCCAGTGGACCTCTATGCCTATCATGGACAGCACTCTGTCGTGGAACGCTGGATACTTTGCCCACTGGCCTAATAGGTCAACCAACTCCGTCACCCGTTAACAACTACTAATTCAAGATCTCTGGTTTTATAAAATGGGCGCCAAAGAGAATAAATGACTTCTGTTTGTAATTGTAGAATTATACGAATAGCCGTCGCCATAAAGTATTATCCGGGCATGAAGGGATTACACGCGAAGAGAGGCCGGTCCCACTAGCGCCGCCACCCTCCGGCTAGAAGCCCCGCCACCGCGGCCAACGTAACAGCCGATAACAGTATAACTCTGGGCTCCCCGAGAACCCTTACAGCGAGGGCTGTGACTAGGGAGAACATCATTACCAAGATTGATATCCTCCAGGAGAGCTCCGGGATACGAGACGGCATGCTCATAGCCGTCGCTAGGAAAGCCTTGACGTCCAACAGGGAGAACAGCATCACAATTACCGCCAAGTCGATGTAGGGACGGGGACCCATCCAAGAGACTAGCGAGGAGACTAGTACAACTAGCAAGACAGTCCTAAAGCCGACCATGCTACCTAGGAACGCGCCTAGCATAAGCGATACAGCATACAGCATCATGCCAGCCACTAGACCGCCCTCTATAGCGCCCGGAAGGTAGAGTATCCTAGCAATGGATAATACAGCGATCATGAAGGCCGCTAAACCGCTCAGGTACCTGTCGAAGTGCACCCCAGAGGGACCCTCAAGCAGTGCATCAGTGAACCTGTCGATGACCTCAAGGGAGACAGCCGGTATCAGCGGCCTAGACTCGGAGGCCGCAATCAAAGCCGCAACCAATAGTATGATAGATGCAAGAGCCAACGGGTGGTAGTACACGAGCGCAGAAGCCAGGACCAGCCCGGCATGGACGATGCCCGGGTAGACCCGGGCCTTGAATATCATCCCAGCTATATCGCCGCCAGGCTCTCCCCGCAGTATGGATGATATGATGGACCCAGTGCCTAGTGCTAGCGCCGCCGTCGAGAGCATGTAAGACACGGTTAGGAGGTATTCCCCCCTGTCAGCCAGGGACAGTATCAGGGCTATAGCTGAAGAGAAAGAGGAATACGCTATCGTCCTCCGCCTCCCCTCGACGCTACCCGCATTGAGCAAGGCCACCCGGTAGGATACGAACCAGGAGAAGCCCCACAGGGCCACAATCAGCGATACACTCTCGGGCCTGCCCTGGTAGGCCAGTGATACACTCGCCTCGGCCATGCTCCAGGTGTAGAGTAAGAGGCCTATGTATAGAATGTACAGCCAGAGCCTCGCCATCCCGTAGCCCCTACCTCAATCGTATATCTCCTGGCCGGATGCAGGTCGTCTCCCCCGTCTACCCAGGGGACTGGGTGTGTCTCCCTGTGCTAGGCCTCCGTGGATTTAGCGGGTTCGGGCGTGGTGGGTATATATCTTGACCTGCATCCCATCTTCTTGACGGTCGAGTATAACTTGGCGATTTCATCGGTTTCACCCTCGACCACGAGCATCTCAACACACTCCCCCTGCACGTGGGCATGTAGCCAGGCGTTAATCACCTCCTTATAGTCCTCGGCGACCCGCCTAGTCATCCACGAAGACGGACATGTAGCAACGATAACGCCGCGACACCTATGCGGCACGAGCAAATGACTATGATCCTCAAGGTAATTCCTTATAGCCTCCTCGATCAGCCTGCTCCTGTTAACGCCCAGCTTGTCGGAAAGCAAGTCTATGGAGGCGGCCAAGGACTCATCTAGGCTTATGCCGAACCTCTTCTTAGCCATCAACTCCTCCCCCGCGCCACTGCTATTAGAAAGGCGGTTATCAATATCAGGCCGGTCATCGCAGAGGGGGATTGGTCGAGTAGAATGGCTAGGTAGAGGCCCAGTATCGATGCCGACAGCGAGGCCACGATGCTGGCCGTGAAGGCGCGATAGGCCCCCCTAACAGTGTAGTGGGCTATCAGGCCCGGCAGGAGTATCATGACGTGCTCAAGCACAAAGCCCACGACTCTGACCATCACCGCGGCGATGACTGCTATACTAGTGTATAGGAAGAGATCGTACACCCATACCCTCATCCCGCTGAGCCTGGCATCCTCGGGGTCCGCCCCCACATAGAGGATCTCCCTCAGGCTGGACGCCGAGGCCAGTAGGAAGACTAGGGCGATGGCTAGGGCTAGGAGCACCTCGCCCCTGCTAGCTAGCAGGGGGTCCCCTATAATCGATGCAATCACTTGAGGAGAGTAAGGATAACGGGTTAACACGAGGTATGCGGCCAACACGCCCCCGGTCGCCGAGACCCCCACATATATACTGGTGGCCTCGTCGGGGTCCAGGCCCTTGCCGACCAAGTACCACGCTATATACACGGTTAGCATGCTGAAGACCAGGGTCCACGCCTCTACAGGGCCGCCAACCGCTATACTGGTCGGTATGGCGAGGCTCGCCGAGAGGAAGGCTCCGTGAGGCGATGCCGCCGCGATATACATCAGCCTCCTGGAATAAACTAATAGGCTGAGGGAGCCGAAGGCCAGGCCTGCTGCGGCCAGGTTCAGCGGCCAATAGATATCGTAGACGACGCCAACGTACAAGCCCGCCATGAGGGAGGCCGCGAGCAAGCCCGCAGCCATATAATCGAAGCTCTTCAACTCCTCCCACCCCCGTGCTCGTCTACAATGTGGATATGCCTACCCACCTCGACGACTGCCCCACCGTATACCCTGGCTAGGACCTCTTGCCTGAAGATCTCGCTCGGGGCGCCTATGCCATGGATCCTCCTATTGAGTAGTATGAGGGTCCTCGTATGCTCCATGAGGAGGATTGGATCATGGCTCGTCACGATCACTAGCTTATCCCTGGCCAGATCGGCTAGTAGCTTCGCGATCTCGGCTTTCCCACTCGGGTCAACAGGGGCTAGCGGCTCGTCGAGCAATAGTATCTCTGGCTCGTGGAGCAGGGTCCTGGCTATGAACACGCGCATCAGCTGTCCACCGCTGAGCTCCCAGAGCCTCCTATCCTGTAGCCTGGGGTCGACCCCAACGATCTCCATAATGCCCCTGGCATGCCGTAGTAGAGAGCCCGTGGGCCTTATCCTAGGCCACTTCCCGCCGAGAAGCATCCTGGTCGCAAGAAAGTCGCCCACCGTCATCGGGTTGTAGCGTGAGATGGGAGGCCTCTGGGGCACATAGCCTATACACCGCCCTGCCAGCTCCGGGCGGCCTGTGACGTTTTCACCGCAAACTATCACGTCGCCCCGAGTCGGCTTGAGGAGTCCTGCGATTACCCTTAGGAGCGTGGTTTTGCCAGCCCCATTCGGCCCCAGTAGCTGGACTAGGCCGGGACCCTCCAGCCGCATGTTAACGTCTTCCAGTATCGTCTCGCCGTCTATGCTATACCATACGCGTCTTACCTCTAAGTCCAATACCCTCCCCCTAGGTGCACATTACAGGGATTAATTCAAGGCTAATATGCACGATACCGCGTAGACCCAGGGCTTATGAGATCCGGGGAATCGGCGGGGATTACTTTAACTTTGGCTCCTGTGCACATATAACAGGCGTTGTAGAGGAGTTAACAAGGGGTAGGTGCACGTTGAAAGGCAACGGTACCAGCTCCAAGGAGCCGCTGCTAGCTGCTATAGTACTCGTGATAGCAGTCACGG
>WWDN01000047.1:0-1672 GCA_035615875.1 Thermodiscus sp.
GTTATGGTGTGAGTGCTGGTACGACGCCTGTGATACCCCTAGGAGGGTCGGTCAAGGCTGAACTCCGCATACCCTCCCCCTGAAAGGGGAGGCCTTGTGGTCGCCTGGGCTCCTCATCCCCCGTGTGTGGCGTGTCCTCACCGAGGGTTTATACGAGGATTGAATAGGGCCCGAGCCCCTATAGCCTCAATGCGGGGTGTTGTGTGGCTTATGGGTAAAGCTACTGCTGTACTGGTGGGGTTCCTGGCCAATATAGTGTTGCTGCCTACCTTGAACGTCTTGGGCGCCTTTCTAGCCGGGCTCATAGCCGGGCTGCTAGGCGGTGAGGGTCCCTTGGAGGGCTTCAAGGTCGGCTTCCTAGCCGGTCTACTGGGCTGGCTCATACTGGCAGCGGCTATAACCGCCTTCGGCCTGGTCCTGGGAGGCCCCCTAGGCTCCCTCGTCGGCCTGGCCGCCGGGACTATAGTCGTGTTCGCAGGCCTCTTCCTAGCCATAATAAACGGGGTAGGAGGCCTGGTCGGCGGGTTCATAAACAACAGGTAGGCAGGGGAGGGTCCCTCCTCCAGGGACAGGGTGGGCCCGGTGGCCTGGGGCAGCGAGTGGGTGGTGGTCAGGCCGGACGCTGTGAGGGTCTGGAGGGACCCCGAGGTACGGAGGAGGCTAGGCTGGTACATGCGTGTAATGCTCCGGGAGGCCCCTGCCAAGTTCCACCTAGCCCGCAGGTATCCCGTGGACCTGCAGCCCTACGAGGACCCCTGGAGCCTCTCCACCGAGGATCTCTGGAGCATACACGACCACGCCGCGGACGGGTTCAGGAGGATGTGGAGGCGCGTGAGGGACGGAGACACCGAGTATGGGGAGTTGGATGCGCCGAGGGAGAGGAGCCTCCTCGCCGTGAAGGCTGTGTTGGCCCATAGGCTCGCTAGCCCGTGCTTCCTGTGCGAGAGGAGGTGTGGGGTTGATAGGAGGAGGGGCAGGATCGGGGCCTGCCGCGTCGACTACGGGGTGTATGTGCACGCGGCCTTCCTCCACCTGGGCGAGGAGGCGCCCCTAGTGCCGAGCGGCACTATATTCTATGGGGGGTGTAACTTCTCCTGCGTGTTCTGCCAGAACCATGATATAAGCCAGGACGCGCCCCGCAGTGGCTTGAGGGTCGACGCCGTCAGGCTCGCCGGGATACAGGATGCATTGGCCCGTAAGGGGGCCCGTAACATTAACCATGTGGGTGGGGATCCCACGCCCAGTCTGCACGTTATAATGGAGAGCCTCCTATACGTTGAGGAGAATATTCCGCAGCTCTGGAACAGCAACTTCTACATGACCCGGGAGGCGATGGAGCTGCTGGTGGATGTGATAGACATTTGGCTCCCCGACTTCAAATACGGGAACGACAAGTGCGCCTTCCGGCTCAGCGCCGTACCCAACTATACAGGCGTGGTCAAGAGGAACCTGAAGATGGCGGCCGAGCACGGGGACATGATCATAAGACACCTGGTGCTCCCAAACCACCTAGAATGCTGCACCAAACCCATACTAGAATGGATAGCCAGGGAGCTGCCGAGGGATAGGATATTCGTCAACGTTATGGGCCAGTACACGCCAATGCACAGGGTGGCTAGGAGGCCCAGGCTATGGCCCGAAATAGCCCGAGCCCCCACGAGCAACGAGATAA
>WWDN01000048.1:0-2152 GCA_035615875.1 Thermodiscus sp.
AGAAAAGACTGCGCCCCCACCAAGGGAGAGCTCGCACCCAGAGATATCGTGTCAAGATGTGAGATGAAGGAGATCCTGGAGGGCAGGGGGTTCAAGGACGAGGTCTCCGGCCTAGGCTACGTGCTACTAGACCTGCGACACCTGGGAGAAGAGAAGATCAACGAGAGGCTCCCAGCGGTTAGAGAGATCGCTATAAGGTATGCTGGAGTAGACCCTGTGGAAGAACCAATACCAGTGAGACCAGCAGCCCACTACACTATGGGAGGAATCCATACTGACAAGTACTACAGGGTACTAGACGAGAACAACAGGTGGATAAGGGGCCTATTCGCCGCGGGAGAAGTAGCCTCCGCTAGCATTCACGGGGCCAATAGGCTTGGGAGCAATAGCACTGCAGAGTGCCTGACGAGTGGTAGACTTACTGGAATGCTCGCGGCCGAGTACGTCCTGAGGGGAGCCGAGGCGAAGACGCCGAGCCCCGAGAGGCACAAGCAGGAGGAGGACTTCGTCTGGAGCCTGTTGAAGAGGGAGAGCGGCACGCCCTCCTACGAGATCAGGAGGGGTATCAAGAATACTATGGGAGAGTACTTCTACGTGTTCAGGGATGGAGACGGCATGAGAACTGCCCTCTCAAAACTGGTAGAGCTAAGGAAGAAGTTCTTCTCAGAGGTATACGTCGAAGACAAAGGCGGCATCTACAATACTGACTTACAGGCAGCGCTGGAGACTATTAACATGCTAGACGCCGCCTACGCCGCTGTTAAGGCTGGCTATGAGAGGACGGAGTCAAGGGGCGCCCACTACAGGCTCGACTACCCCAAGAGGGACGATGAGAACTGGCTCAAGCACACCCTAGTCCTGAGGTACGGCGACGGCGACGTGAGGCTAACCTACACGCCAGTAGACGTCTCCACCTACAAGCCTGTGGAGAGGAAGTACTAGAGGGGGTGGAATGGTTATGGTGGAGAAGTTAAAGGAAAAGGAGAACAGGCCCGGGTGGATTGCCAGCATAAACCCCTGGGTCCTCAGGATCAAGAACAACCCGGAGAGGGTAGCTTTCGTACTCCACAGGATCACCGGCCTACTAATGGCGCTAATCATAATGGCTCACATCTACGTCACGGGCACTCCAGCTAGGGTCGGCTGGGATGCCTGGGCTGAGGAGATAGCCAAGGCCCACGGAATATCGGCGGTTACGCTCTACTTCTTCTTCTTCGCCGGCATAGCATGGTACCACGGGCTCAACGGGATAAGGCTACTACTAGTGGAGTTCTTCGGAGTATGCATCGGCAAACCGGAAAAGCCGAAACCTCCATACATCTCGCCCAGCCTTAAGGCGTGCCAGAGGAAGCTGCTCTACCTAGTCTTCATACTCTGGGCGATACTCTGGGCGGCGACGGGCTACATAGTATTCACGTCGTAGAGGGGTGTGAGTGATGGGTAGCGGAAGCAAGAAGCTATTACTCCAGTACATTACGGCTATACTCTTGATCTTCCTCCTCACCTGGCACCTAGTCATAAGAGTGCCGGCGCTAAGAGGAGTAAACACCTTCGCCGAAACGCTGGCCAGCGAGAAAATATACCATGAGATAACAGCTTACGGAGCCCTACTACTGCTATTCGCCTACAGCGTATTGCTACACGCTTTCAACGGGCTAAGGAACATACTGCTCGAGTGGACCGACGGAAAGTACAATACCTTGATAACTGGGATTATAATAATACTATTCTTCGTCTTTGCAGGCCTGGCAACCTACACCGTCGTCGGAATCACTCCCCCGCCCGCAAGTGGCTGATTAGAGTGGGAGGTGGTGCGTGATGAGCTTCGACCCGAAGGCGGCAACCAGGACTCCCCCCAAAATAGTCACCTTCAAGGTAAAGAGGTACGACCCGACCACCGGTAAGGAGTGGTGGCAGGAGTACAAGGTGGAAACCTATAGAGGAATGACCGTGCTAGACGCCCTCCTAAAAATAAAGGAGGAGATAGACCACACCATAGTGCTAAGATACAGCTGCCGTATGGGCGTCTGCGGCAGCTGTGGAATGATCATAAACGGTATGCCAAGACTCGCATGCCAGACCCAGATAGCAGAGGTGGCAACGGAGGCTAACCCCGTAGTAACAGTGGAGCCGCTCAAGAACCACCCTGTTG
>WWDN01000049.1:0-10154 GCA_035615875.1 Thermodiscus sp.
GATAAGTACAATTAGGGTGCACCGGATTGAAGAGAAACACAAGGAAATCCATCCTACTAGCGACATTCATCATCTCATCATACATAATACTAGCGCTAACAACCCTCACACCACAAGCCTCAACAAACGGAGAAACCGTGGAGCTACTCTCCCTGGATTTCTCGGATGAGGTTGAGGCCCTCAAGCATCTTGATACTACGACTGAGAATTATGACTCGGGGAACGACGGCTCCTCCAGAGAATACGTGGACACAACCAACCAATGGTTCGTATTTGAGGGAGACAACACAGACACCAGCCAGGGATTCGACGAGCCCATAGCAGTCGTCAAAGGCTATGGAGAAGTTAACGGATTTGATAGCTACGCCGTGCTACCGTATAACTATACTGTCGACGTCGACTTCTACGTGCCCAGCTCACCTGGCTACGGGAACTTCTATGTGTTCCCAAGGTACAAGACTGTCGCTGACAAGTACGAGGTCGTAATCGACACCGAGTGGAATAATCTCGTCTTCAACTACGTGAAGAATAATTCATGGCATAACCTCAAGACTGTATACTTCGGCAGTACCTTCACCATACAAAAGGACCACTGGTACCACCTTAGAGTCACAATATTCTGGGAGTACAACTCTACCGCGGGCAAATACATGAACCACATCATAGCCACAGTGAGCGACCCGAGCAGCCCCGGTAGCAGTTTCACCGACGACGTGTGGGACGACAACCTTGAGCCAGCCAGCTACAATGGCTTAGCGTTTCTAGGGTTCGACGATAACAAGCAGTTCAAGGTCTACATGGATAATATCGAGATCTGGAGCGTGAGGGACTCGGAGAAGGTACTATCCGAGCCTAGGGAAAGCATTACGCCAGGCGACCTGAACCTGGTTAACCTGAGCGTGGCATACGACCCGTCCATGCTGTACTTCCGTTTGGTGGTTAACGAGTCCATAGCCGCCGATGCCTCCAATACCAAGTACTGGGTCCTGCAACTCGACCTAGATAGAGACAGTAGAAGCGGTAGTTCATGGGACTGGGAATACCAAGTGATAATGCAAATAGACTCGGCCGGGACTCCCAACGCTGGCCTCTATGACTCCTCTGGGAACTGGATTAAGAAGGTGCACGTGCTGGGGGGTGGGATAGGATACGATTACTTTGTGGTCGAGGTGAATAGGAGCGATTTAACCGGTCTAGGAGAAGCCCTCTACCTCTACGGATACACACAGCTCGGAGGCACTGTCGAGGACGCCTATCCGAGAGACGATGTAGACTATAATGCGGGTGACTACGCGATATACTACCTCGACAAGCCCAGCCCTTCATCGCCATGGACCACCATTACAGACGACAGCGGCGATGCTACCCCAGCGAGCCTGGACATACTCTATGCCGGATCGGCTTACACGAGCAGTCTCATGTTCTTCAATATAACTCTCAATGGCCCCATAGCGTGGAACGGTGGAGACGATACCGGGATCTATAGGATCTATATCGACGCCGACAATAACCCCTCGACGGGATACAGCAAGGGTGGGATCGGCGTGGACTACATGCTCGAACACGTAGTCGGGTTCGTGCCGAAGCTATACCAATACACTGGCGATGGCGCAACGTGGAGCTGGACCCTGCTGAGTAGGGAGGACTACGTTCGTAACCCCGGCGAATCCACTATAGCAGTCTACGTGGTTCCTAAGAGCGATTTCACGGGCACGCCACTAGCCTCACAGGTCTCTATACTGGCTGAGACCGGGCAGGGTTCGTCCGTTGTGGATTCTACGGCGCCCCAGGTGGTTCCCGTGCCGGAGTACGGATTGGCGGTTGCTCTCTCCGTGTTGGCTGTCGCAGTGATCACGATAGCCTGGTTCCGCCGCCGCGGCGGGGGCTAGTCTTATTAGGATTAATAGGGTGGAGGGCTAGCGCGTAAAATGCTGTGATTATTAGGATTTAAATGTAAATATGAGTGTAATTTGGGGTTTGGAGGGGGTTATTTGCCCTCCTCGACGCTGGCCTGTGTGGCGCCTGTGCTTGCCGGTAGGCTGTCGAGTACTGGTAGCTCTGGGAAGTTCTGCTTCAGCTTCTGCTCCGCTACCAGAGCTGCGTCCTTCAGTATCTTCTGCGCCTCCTCCGATACCACTTCTCCGCCGAATACCTCTGGGGCTGCGACTGCGGTCTGCATCATGGTTATCTGTAGGGCCTCGTCTATGTCCATGAGCTCTGTGAATACGTCGGGCATCATGCCCTTTAGGTATCCTGCTACTCCCTTCAGCGCCACTACTGCTGGCGCTAGGTTTGCCTGGACGTCTCCTACTATGAGGAATGTGTCTAGCCTTATCTTTACCCTCTCAAGGGCGTGTCTCACGGTGAGTATTATCTTGGCCATCTTCCTTATCTCGACTATCTCGTTGGCGTACATCCTGGCCTTGGTCTTGTCTCCCTCTATTAGGGCGTTAACCGTCTTCTCGAATAGCTGCTTGTCGTAGGCCTGTAGCTTGGAGAGGCTGTAGTCTAGCTTGTGTATCTGGCTTGATATCCTGTATACCGCGTTTACGACCTGCCTCCTTATCGGGCCGGGCGGGTTTATGAAGTTCCTGAACTTCTCCCCTATGGTCTCCCTCTTGCTTGGCCCTCCCCAGTTCTTGGCCCATTTATCGAGACTCATGGGATGGACACCGATAGATTCTATGTGGCCCTCCAGTCATGTATGGGGTGTAGCCCGGTGACCCCTCCCTAACCCCCCTTTATACCGTCTACACTAGTGTAATACCATACCGGTGAACGGGTCTTGTTGAAGATAGAGGAGGTTTCAAGCAACATAGGCAGGGTCGTGTTCGACGAGTACGGCAGGGAGATAGGCATACTCGTCAGTGTAAGCGCCGACGCCGAGGGATACGTGGAGTACGTGGAGGTCAAGGTTGAAGACCTGAACCTTGAGAAGGTCGAGGGATCCAGAATAAAGATAGTCGACGGGAAGCTCACAGTAATACCCGAGTGGAAACACGAGGCCATAAAGGTGATCGACAGCCTCGACAGGACCTACAAGAGGAAGAAAGGAGTCGAGGAGATGCTAGCCAAGGGCGAGATACCCGTCGAGGTCCTGAGAGAGATCGAGAGGAAGCTCAGCGACCAGATAAAGAAGCTCAGGATAAAAGCGAAGGAGGTGGAGGCCGAGATAAAGAAGAGGATAGAGAAGATAGACTACCAGAACATGCACGTCGCCAGGGCCATGGCGGTCCTCCAGATGACATACTTCTCGGGCGAGGTGGGAGAGAGACAGTTCGAGCAGGGAATGACACACCTCAAGAAGCTAAAAGACACACTCCTCAGAGAGAAGGAGGAGGCCAAGGAGATACTCGACAAGCTGTCGAAGACCCTAGAGCTGGCCAGCGGGGCAAAAATACAGGAGAAGCCTGCTGCGAAGAAGGAGGAAGCCGGTGCACCAGCCATCCCGGAGGCATTCACGGTAAAGGTGGTAGAGGGCTAGCCCCCCACAACTCCTAATCCTAAATAGGGCGGACAGGCCCGCCTTCCAAAACCGAAGTTTTAAGCCTATATGAATACAAACACGTCGAGCACCAGCGAGACCACGTATAGGACCAGGGCCAGTGGATGCGACAATGGATAGACCGCTACGGCCGCTAGGAGTGTTATGTATGGTAGTGGGTTGAACCTCCTCCCATGCCTCATGCCCAGGATTACAGGGACCATCATAGGACCGTGTATCCACACGTGCATCGAGGCGAAGCCCAGGGCTAGCCCGTGGATCACGCATATCACGCCACAACGGCTTGGATACGCCAGCAGCTCTGTCAGGACCACCACGGTGACTATGACGACGGCCACGTGGCCCTGTATGAAGTACTCCAGGCCCGCCCTAGCCGGGGTCCTGGGCATGGATGAAACCCTCCTCCAGTAAGCTCCAAGCCTATGGAAGCGGGCCGCGTAGAGGTAGAGAACCAGGGATGCCGCTGCCAGGTAGAAGCCCGGCCTTGTATATCCGAGCCCCACAAGAACGGAGGCCGCTATCGATAGCGTTACCGAGAGAACGGAGGCCGCGGTGCTGGGTTTGTCGCTGAAGGTTGATGGGAGCGAGTTCACAGTAACCGAGTATATCAGGGGCACCGGGAAGGCTAGGATTAGCACCAGCGTCTCCGTGAAGATGGAGGTCCCCGAGTATGCCTCTACTATGGAGGCCAGGGCTAGTCCCAGCATTGTAATACCGACCAGGTAGAGGCTGAGCCTGACAGCCCCCTTCCTGCCGGGTCCAACCATTAGGGACGAGGCAGCCCCTAGAAAGCCCGCAATGGCGAGGGCGGCGAGGACAGCCATAGGGGCCTGGAGGTTCCCATCGGCTAGCACCGGTGTAGGGTATAGTAGGACTGCGCCCACCGATATGGGTAGGAGGCTGGGCCAGGGGTTTCTAGCCACGCTGGCCACGTAGGCTACCGCGACCGAGTAGGGGAATAGTATCAGCGAGCCGAGTAGCATTAAGTTCGCGTGACCGGCGAAGTCACCCTTGACCGGTAGTAGTATTGAGAGGGCGGCTAGTAGGTAGAATACGCTCACGATTATCCCAACCGCCGACGTCATCCTGATCATGCTACGCGCATTCAAGACTCCATCACACCGGGAGTATAGAATTGGCTACTCCCAGGGCATATATCTCGGTAGCTAGGCGTCAAAGGGGCCTCAAAGCCTTCGCGCCCTCCTTTATCTCTTCCTGGATAGGTACGGGCTAATCATCTTGTACCCGAAATACAATAGTATCGCGGCTAGGACGAACATTAATCCCGCAAGATACCCGGCCCCGGTAGAGGCTATTATACCGCCCAGCATGGATAGGGCTACCAGCCAGACCAGGTCATAGGAATAGTGCACCGCATAGACTATACCGCCACCCCTCCACCCCAGCTCCCTAGCCGAATCGACTATCGGCTTGCCCACCGTAAACCACCAGGCCAGGAAGTACACGTTAGCCCCCGTCAAAACGATCCCGTTAACGAGGGCGGTTATGGGGCTGGATATTATGGATCCTGGCGAGAAGCCCTCGCCCCCTAAGAGCGCTATCCCGGATTCAATGAGTAGAACAGCGAAGAACACCATGAAGCCAGCCGCGAACACGTCTAGGAAGACCCTAACCCTGCCCAGCCTCTCCTCGATGATCTCAGACAAGACTATGAGCGCCACAAAATACGGGACCTCGACCACCAAATGGCCCACAGCAGTCAAGAGGCCGCCCAACACGCCTAGACCAGCTCCAGCGGCTATAGCGGAGGCCGAAAGCGGCCCCGGGCTCAGGGCCCCCGAAGGAGTGATCAGGGCAGTGTCCACCAAGGCCCTCCTAAGCCTCCCCATCACCGGCAACCCTACACTAGTCTGTGGGACAGTCTATCAGCCACTAGAGGCGTAGTTATGTTAATAAAGATTGGCTTCATAGGCAGGCCCGACACCACACTCGTAGACCTTAACCCCGATGCCACACTCGCTATATGCCTCCTCCACAACCCTGGACAACTCCCCCGTGGAACCGTTACCGCTCTCCGGACCCCCAGCGAGTATCAAGAGCGAGGGACCCGCCCCGCTCACGGCTACCCCAAGCCCACCAGCCTCAACTACCCTCCTACGAACCACGCCATAGCAGGGGACGTACTTGGACCTGGCCCTCTCAACGATCTCATCGGACATCATGAGCGCCCCGAACAGTGCTAGGTCTCCGTTCTCCGCGGCCTTGACCATGAGCGCTATACGACCCCACTGCCTAACAGCGCTAGACAAGGGTACAGTGCTGGGTAAGACCTCCCTCATCAGCCTAGTCTTCTCCCCCGGTATCGAGTAGTCTGGGACCGCGACCAGGAACCTAGCCCTCAACCCGATGTTCTCAACAACCAACTCGTCTCCAAGCCAGCCGACCACGTTGAACCCGCCGAGTATGCTTGAAGCCACGTTGTCATAGTGCGGGGTTCCCGAGACCGAGGCTTCAGCCATTCCAGCCAATTCTATCAGCGACCTCGAATCCACGGGCGCCCCCGATAATAGTGATACCGCTACTACCCCAGCCGCCGCACTAGCCCCACTACTTCCCAATCCCTTGCCCGGTGGAACACCCTTATACAGTCTCATAACGATACCACCCCTGGAGGCGTCGCTGCTATACTTGTTGACTGCGAGCCGGGCCGCCTCTATCAACACGTTGCCCCTACCGGTGGGTACTTGGCCTCGATAGGGTCCCTCGACCCCGTCTAGCGTGATCCCCCTACCGTCGTGCTCCACCCAGGCCTCCACTACGTCGCTGAAACCGTCTAGTGCCACCGAGAACACGTCATACCCGGGGCCCAGATTGGCGGAGCTTGCATACGCCCTCACGATGACCCTTGAAGGCGTCATCCCTGGGACCCCCGGGCTAGGGCTTCCGCAAGCTCCTCCAGCTCCTCGACGGATGAGACCGTGGTTGTCGCCTTGTCTAGGTGGCTCGCTATGCCTGGGTCCTTCAATGCGTGGCCCGTTGCTATCAACACGACCACATCGTCGCGGGGGATCTCCCCGTCCTCTAGTAGCCTTTTGAGGGCGGCGTAGGGCGCGGCGGAGCTAGGCTCGACGCCTAGGCCCACATGCCTAGCCATTTCCTTGAGAGCCTCCATTATCTCCTGGTCACTCACCGATAACATCAGCCCCCCGGACTCCTCCAGGGCCTTTAGAGCCTTCCTCCAGTTAACGGGGCTCCCAATCCTTATGGCCGACGCTATAGTCTCGGGCTTCTCCACCGGGGCCAGCTCCTTTGACTGGGACCTCCAAGCGGCTACTAGTGGCGCCGAGCCCTCGGCCTGGACCCCTATCATCCTGGGTAGCTTGCTGGTGTAGCCCCACGCGTGGAGTTCCTTGAACCCCTTCCATATCGCCGATATGTTGCCCGCGTTTCCAACGGGGACTACTACATGGTCCGGCGCGTCTCCGAGGTCTTCGACGATCTCGTAGGCTATCGTCTTCTGCCCCTCCAAGCGGACCGGGTTAACCGAGTTCATCGAGTAGACTAGACCCTTCTTCCTCTCCAATAACTCCAAGACCATTGAGAGGCCCCTGTCGAAGCTCCCACTCACCTCCACCACGACACTCCCATGTAGGATCGCCTGGAAGAGCTTGCCCGGCGCAACCCCTCCCCGGGGCAAAACCACCAGCGGCTTCAAGCCAGCCCTGGCCGAGTATGCCGCCATCGAGGCGGCAGTGTTGCCAGTACTAGCGGCTACCGTTAGCCTGGCGCCGCTCCACCTGGCTATGCTGGATGCAACGCTCATACCCCTATCCTTGAAGCTCCCCGTGGGGTTGCCTCCCTCGAACTTGACCCACGCCTTACCCCTGTCTAAGGAGACCAGGGGGGTCCCTCCCTCTCCCAGGCTCACTACCCCGCCATCCGGGGGCTCTGGGAGCGCCTCCCGGTACCTCCACACGCCCTCTATACTGCGCCTCGGGACCCTGAGCTTGACGGGGTTCCTATAGCCTGTGACGTCGAGGAGGCCGCCGCACCTGGGGCACCGGTATAGGAACGGGTTGAACTCGTATCGACGCCCGCATACTATGCATTCGAGCTGGAGTCTAGTGGCGTCGAAACTCACCACCTCGATTCCACGCCGCCCGTCGGATTGGTTATTATTGGTTGGGCCGTCCCGTGTAAGTATCTTCATGTTTACATATGTCCCGTGCGACCCCGTAATCTTATAGGAGCCACGGGGGCCCGTGTAACCCCCGGTCTATAGTCTAAAGGGTCTACTGCTCAGTGGTAGACGTTGCCTAGGAGGCCGCAGCCGCGTATACTGGATAGAGCTAGGGGTTTCTTAGCTTATACGCTAGGCTAGATCGTCTGGGAGACGTATAGGGTGAAAGAATAAGTTTATTATATAGTGAATATAATATTAAAATGTTTGTGTGGGTTACTGGAAGGTTACCTTCCTGTCTTTCAGGCTCCTGTTGAGCAGGTCTGCGTGTTCTAGTGTTACGTGGTATTCGGTTAGCTTCTGTAGCTTTATCTCGCCGTCCTCTATCGTAGCCTTGTTGACGTAGACTTTGCCCTCGTCGAAGCCTACTGTGTAGACGTATAGGTCCTTGCCCTGGAGGTACTCTTTGACCTTCTCGTCCTTCAGCGCCTCCTTTACGCCGCCGGCGGCGAATATCCTCACGTGGAATACTATGGCTCCGGGTACCTGTTTCTCTGCCATGGCCTGTAGTAGTTTCACGAAGCTGGCCTTGGTCTCCTCGATGGGGGTCTCGCCGCCGAACTGGAGTAGCACTACTTGTGCGTTGAAGTTCTTGAGCCTCTCCGCGATTTCCTCTTCGTTGCCGTTGTCTACTAGGAAGTGGTAGGTCACGCCGCCTGAGTTGTCTATGAATGCCGCCTCTGTGGCGGTGGCTATGCTACTGCAGATTATGTTCTTGGGGGCTACTACTGCTAGCTTGTTCACGCCTAGGTCTGCTATGGCCTTGCCTACTAGGCGGCCTGTGAGGGCTCTGAGGTAGATTTCCTCTTCGAATGTTGTGAGGGGCACGGCTCCTTCACCGCTTTAACACTGTTAACACGAGTCTATTTGGCTCTTACGCAAATATCCCCATACATAGACACATTAACAACCAACAGCCAGGAAGCCCAAAAGCCCCAGGAAAACAATGGAGTGCGGAGAACCCCAGAGGCCTGGAGGGACCCCTCCGGGCTACCCGCGGAGCGACTCCACAATCCTCCTACTTATCTCCTCAGCCTCCTCGACCGTTATAGCGTTGGGGCCCACCGAGTTGTACTCTATGGACTCCACCACGCTATACTTGCACTTGTCGAAGATCTTCTTGAGGTTCCTAGCCGCCATGCTACCCCATCCATAGCTCGACACTATCACGATCTTCTTGCCATCCCCAACCTTCCAGCATATCTCCTCCACAACATACCTTATCAGGGGGAATATGTCGGCCTCGTAGGTCGGGGCCGCCACTACTATGGCCTCCGAGTCCACGGCATCGGTCAGTATGTCTGAGACGTTGGGCCTCGTCGAGTCTGTGAAGCTATAGGTCACCGGGTAGTAGCCGTTCCTAGTCAGGCTACAGGTTATCCTCCTTATGAGGGTCTCCACCGTCCCGTACATCGAGGCCGAGACTATGAGGATCTTCCCCCTGCGCGGCTTGGCTAGAGCCAGGTCCCTGTAGACCGAGATGACCTTCTCGGGGTTGCTCCTCCATATGAGCCCGTGGGCCGGAGCAATCAGCCTCGGGTGGATGTCGAGGCTGGCTAGCTTCTCCAGGTTCCTCGTGATCCAGTCCCTATAGTGGCCTATGACCGTTACAACGTACTTCTGCATAGCCCTCAACGCCTCCTCCCACCTAGTACACTCGTCGTCGAAGAGCCCGTATGGTATACCATATCCCCCGAAGGCGTCGCACGTCACGAGAATCCTCCGGTCCTCCAGCCACGACATCATGGTCTCCGGCCAGTGCAGCCATGGCGTGTGTATGAACCTTATCCTCTCGCCGCCGACTTCGAGGACCTCACCATCCTTGACAGGCTTGAAGTTGTTCATGGCCTTCGGATACGCCTTCATCATCCTACCAGCCATCGGATGGCCCAGGATCCTAGCATGGGGCGCCCAGCGGGCCACCTCCTCCAGGCTACCCGAATGATCGGGCTCCATGTGGTCCACGACCACATACTTCAAATCGCCAGCATCAATGACCTGGGACAACGCATCTATGAACAGGCCCGCATACGTCTTCTTCCACCCATCGAATAAGACAGCCCCCTCACCCGTGACCAGCAAGTAGGCATTATACGTTATCCCCTCCGGTATCTCCCAAAGAGACTCAAAGAACCTAGTGTACCTATCGTTAACCCTCAAGACATAGAAGCCTCTATCAATCTCCTCAACCCTATAAGTCGTCAACCAAACAACACCCCCGCCTAATGGTAGCCCATTCGAAGATAAATTGAATAACACCCCCCAGAACCCTTACAAACACATAACAAAACCACACAACACATAACAATCACGACGAAGAGGACCCATAGCTCAACCGACAGAGCGCCGGCCTCCGGAGCCGGCGGTCCCGGGTTCAAATCCCGGCGGGCCCGCCACTCGAGTTATTCTCTTTTAATGATTTACACTTCTATCTCAACTCTAAATTAA
>WWDN01000050.1:0-6625 GCA_035615875.1 Thermodiscus sp.
AGCTTCTCCCCCAAGTCGCCGTAGGCCTCCTGTAGCCATTCCCTGGCTATCTGGATCCCCCTATCACTCACCCTCGTGGAGTCGGTTCTATGGTAGGTGATTAGTCCCAGCTCGAAGAGGTTCTGGGCGAGCCTCATGGTCTCCGGGGCTCCGAGGCCGAGGTATCTATTGGCGTCTGCTATCAGCGTATCGGTCGTGTAGGGCGGTGGTGGGGGCGACTCCTCGATTCTCTCCTCTACTAGTGTTATTTCTAGGTCGACGCCGACGGTCTTCGTCTTCTTGAAGAACTCCCTGAGCCTGTGAGCCTCGCCGAGCAGGTCTAGCTCGGTGAAGTATATCCTAGTGGAGTCTAGGATTAGCCTGTACTCGTTGACCTTCTCCTTGGCCTCCTCGACCCTCTCTATGATCCAGCCCAGTACAGGGGTCTGGACGCGGCCAGCGCTCAAGTTATAGTAGTACCTGTACCTCCTACACCTCTCCTCCTCATTGCGTATGAAGCGGCCCTTCCTCGGGAGATACTCTAGCTCCGGACAGTATACCTTGGGCCAGAAGTGGCACCATAGGAGGGGTGACAACGTGAATCCTATCCACCGGTCCTCCACCCTCCTAACTATCTGCGCGTCGACGAGCGACTGGTCGAAGTCCCTCAGCTCCCGGAGGGCCTGTTGTATTGCCTTCCTGGTGACCTCGTGGAACTCCAGCCTCATTACGCCCCTCGAATAGGGCTTTATCAGTAGGGAGACGTCCCATCCTATCTTCTCTCCCTCGGTATCGGGGTCTGTGCCTATCAGGACCATGTCGGCCTCCCAGGCGAGCCTCCGCAGGTCCTCTATGACGACCCTGGAGTCCCTGATGTTCCTGCTCCCGCAGACGGGGCACGTGGCCCTCTCCTCGGTGAACTGGTACCCGCAGTCTAGGCACCTCTTTATACTGGTATAGACTGGGTGGAACTCCCCCGGCCCTCCTGGACCATTGTTTAGGGTGTAGACGCCGAATAACCAGTCTCCAGCCTCTACCCCTGGGGGGAGGTCGTCCCTCCTCTCCTCGGTGGCCAGGTCGTAGACGTGGCCGCCGCTAGCTATCACGGTTAGTATGAGGTCTCCCGTGGCGACCTCGTAGGCCCTGAGGCCCCCGGGTAGTAGCCTTATGCTTGGCTGGCCGAAGAAGGATGCTATGGTCCTGGCCTTGTTGGGGGACTCCACTATTAGCACGGCCGTCTTTACTAGGTCGCCTAGCCTCTCCTCCCCCCTGAGCACTCTCTTCACTCTGCGTCTATCCTCCTCTATCTCCTTGATGAGGTTTTCGAGGTCTAGCTGGTCGAAGCTCGTCCACCTGGTGTCGGCCATCCAGGAGGTCCTCTTCCTAAGCCCCTCCATGACCCTGGGGTAATCGACTACCACAACGCTCAGCCCGAGAGTTATCCCGCCGGCGTAGAGCCTACTCGTCCTACCACTAGCCTGCAGGTACGTGGCCGCGTCGGCGACCAGTATATAGTGCTCGCCGTCCTCGGACACTACCTCGATATCCCTCCGCTCGGATAAATGCCTCCAGACCTCCGGGTCCGACAACGCGTTCCTCAGGAAGTTGTAGGCCTCCCACACGAGCCTCGTGGCCTCGCTGGCCTCGACATCTCCCTGGAGCACCCTCTCGGCGATCATCTGCAGGGCGGCAGGGCTAAGGGCTCTCGTGATCCTCCTCATCACAGCCAGGTGCTTCCTGGCTTCGCTGGCGACCTCCTCTATCGGTATATCGACTAGGAGGCCCAGGAGCCTGAGTATGCTTGAGGGCGATGGGTAGCCGACGTCGGCTGTGAACTTGTGGCGGGGGACGCCTGCGAAGAGCGCGTACTTAACCCTCTCCGGCATGTCCAAGCCCCTGACCAGCACGCCATAGTAGTTTGCTACACCGACCAGTACACCGATCTCTCCCCGGGCGAAGTCCTCTAGGAGGCTTAGGGGTTTCTTGGAGTGGAAGGCCTCAGCCACTATACCCTCGCTCCTCAGCATCTCAGCCAGCTTCTCGGCGCCCTCGATCCCGTGGTCGATCGGCACGTACACGAGGGTCCCGTCCCGGAAGTAGTCCCTCACAAGGGCGACAACCTCCTCGTACAAGCCGTGCTCGGGGAGCTTGTAGGAGTCGACTACCCTCCTCAGCCCTATATCACTCCTGCCACCAGCCTCAAAGCCCAGGAGTACCCTGAACAGCCTGACCCTCGCTCCCCGGGGGCGGCCTGTCGCGCTACTGACTATGAGGGTCGACGCCCTCCTCCTGGCCTTCTCCA
The DNA here is from genome assembly GCA_035615875.1 of Thermodiscus sp. Lineage (GTDB taxonomy): Archaea > Thermoproteota > Thermoprotei_A > Sulfolobales > Acidilobaceae > Thermodiscus. Next base: position 2,282 of record WWDN01000050.1, read on the forward strand.
AGAGGTTCTCCAGCTTCTTGGCCTTCTCCTCGATGCTGGCGAGTTGACTCCTCAACTGTTCTAGCCTCTCCTGGGTTCTGGCCTCGCGCCTAGCCTGCAACTGGAGCCTCGCCACCTCTGACCTGAGGTATGCGATGCGCCTCTGGAGCCTTAGGAGTTCGAGTCCATTCTCTATGTCTTCGCTGGTGAATCCTACTATCCGGAGGACCGCGTCTACACTCCTGGCGCTCCTCAGCACTGCGTCTACGTCGTCGACGAATACCAGCCTGAACCGGTTCTCGGAGAGGTCCTCGGAGTACTTCCTGGCGAAGCTCGCCGTGGTTAGGAGTATGTCGAAGTCCCTGGACTTGTAGGCCTCCATCGCCTCGCTACGCTCTTTTCTCTTCATCTTGCTGTGTATAGCGATGGCCCTTACCCTGCACCCAGCCCTGTCAGCCAGCTCCAATAGTCTTCGATAGGCCATCTCGACGAGCGTCGTGGTTGGGAAGACTAGGTAGCTCTTCCTGCTCTCGCGGCAGGCGAAGAATATGCTGGCCACGAGCCCGAACGTGGTCTTACCGACACCGGTGGGCGCTATTATCGAGAAGCTATCGCCCCGGACAACCCTCCTAGCCCACGTCCTCTGGGCCCCCCAGGCCGGGTTTCCCACAGCCTCCTCGAAGAACCTTATCAGCGACTCGGACTTCCTCTCCAGGCTAGCCAGCTCCCTATAGCCCTGCTTGAGCCTGCCGTTTCTGCGCAGGATCCTCTCTATCTCAATGATACCCGGGCTACCTTCTACATCTTGGGGCATGCACCTCGGGCACGGTAGGCCCCTGGCCAGCCGGGACTCAGTGTTGGAGAGTCCACAGTTCGGGCATGAATGCCTGTAGGAGCCCCTGCCCAAGTAGTTGTTGATAGCCAATTACCTACACACCTAAACCGTGTTCTCCGAGTGTAGTGTTATCTGGAGCCCCTATACGATATAAAACTCTCGCAGCCGAGAAGTGGGTGCCAGCGATGGCAACCACTGTTCCGGGGAAGGTGAATGGGGTATATGGCGGGGGATGGGGGCCTCGTCTACCCTATCCTCACCACTGTGCCTGTCCCTGCAAGCCTGTAGGCGTCTCCGAGGGCCTCTAGCAGGGATCCCTGTATGAGAGGGCCTGTACAGTGTGTGGCGGCTACTAGCCTGGGGCTCTTCGACTTCAGGTATCCCACCACCTTTGGAATCCTATCCGGGGGTGCTCCTAGTAGGTGGAGGCCTCCTATTATGCCGTGGAGCCTCTCGGCCTTCAGGGTCTCAAGCCCGTGCTCGACTATGTTCTCCACTCCCGCGTGGCCGCATCCGGTCAGGGCGGTGAGGGAGTCGCCGGTTCTAATGTAGAGGGCCATGTCATCCATCATATCATCCTCGACCAGCGAGCCCTCTTCCAGCCTCAGCATCCCCCACGAGTGGCTTGGACCCCACTTCCTCGGTATCTCCCCGGAGACGATTATGTCATCGGTTATCTCTACAGGGCTCCTGGTTAGTAGGAAGCGGGCTCCCAGGTCCTCAAGCTCCCTTCGAGTGTAGGGTATTCCGATGTCCCTGAGGGTCCCTCCCAGGGCCTTTATCCTGGCGTAGGCCGGCTCGAAGAGCCTCTCGTGGGCTATCACAGTTATCTTCCTTCCCTCCCTCATTTCGAGGAACTTCTTCAGTCCCCCGGTGTGGTCGTAGTGTCTGTGGCTGAGTACTACATAGTCTATCTCTCCCGGGTCGACTCCGAGCTTCTCAAGGTTGTATTCCAGGGCTACTCCGCTAGTCCCCGTGTCGAATAGTATCCTTACACCTGTGCCCTCGTCCTCCACGAGCGCCGAGAACCCGTATTCTGCGATTAGGGGTGTTGGGAGCGGGGCCGAGTTATCCACTAGGATAGTTATCTTTACTGGAGGCAATAGGACTCCACCATGACCTAGTGTGTCGTCTCCCTGGTTAAATATTCAGGGGGCTCCATGTCTGAGGCCCCGGGGCGCCTAGCCCGCAACTATATCGTTGTACACGTGTTCTACCGCCTTCTCGGCCCCGTTATCGTATGATGGGGGCTCTATGCCCCGCGCTTTCTCCAGGGCATCTTCCAGCGACTCCGGAGTGATTTCATCGACGTATACCGCGTGTATCTTCTCAGCGTATATCCTGGCGTTCTCCAGGCTGGCCGATAAGTGGAGGTGCCTCGCCGGGACTAGAACGACGGGCTTCCTATAGGCCAGCGCCGCTGTTGCACTAGTCATCCCGGGGAACTGCGTCACCACTACGCTAGCCCCGGCGAGTAGTTCGTCGAAGTCGGACGTGTGCGTTACATACCTCCACCCGGGCCTCCGCCTCCTGTATGGCTCCGGGTCCACCTGGCCGGTCTGCATGACCACGTCCTCCAGGTCCAGCTCTACCACCGCATCGAACAGCTCCTTGTTGCCCAGCGTGCCAGCGGTCACGAGGATGTAGCCCCCATCGTAGGGCTCCCTGGTTGGCGGCTCGTATATTGGCCCTACCACCAGGCCCTTGGGGTAGTTTTTGAGCTGCTCCGGCCAGTGGAGGAAGGTCTTATCGGCTATGTGGTAGAGCAGCCTCGGGGTCTTCCCAGTGTCTAGGATCCTCACTATGCTCTCTACATTGTATAGCTTCAGCCCCTTGAGCTTCCCGGCGATCGAGGGGGGTATGCTGAAGTTTGCTCCACATGATATGACCGCCTTGTACCTCCTCGTGACTCTCGTCATGGATGCGAGGAGTGCTAGTGGCCACCTGTGGATCGTCCTCCACAGGGGTTCCGCTGGCTTACGAGGTAGCGGGTGCTCGATTGTCTCGCCTAGCCTGGATAGCTTCTCCCTTATCCAGGAGTAGCCCTTTGGTACTAGGAAGTGGGGGGTTAATCCCTTCATCCTAGCGTAGTAGCCTAGCGCGTATGCGTAGCCCGAGTGCCCGCCTGGAGCCGCTGTTACCAGTATCTCCATTATCTAGAGCTCCTCCAACTCTATAACCGGCTTCTCCAGCCTCAAATCCTTATACCCCCACCTAACGACTAGGTCGGCCCACTCCAAAGCCTCCTCCAGCGAGTCGAAGCTCCTCGGATCGCCTATAAGAGGGTCGAAGAACCCTATATCGAGGCCCGGATCCAACTCCCTGAGCTTCTCGGCAACCTTCAATGGAGGGCTCTGCGAGGAGGTATAGGCGTTCGGCTTATAGCCCAGACCTAGGAATAGGAGTCTCCTAGCACCCATCTCAACGGCTATCCCGTGTATCTTCCTGGCATAGTATAGGGGTTGCTCCTCGTTGGACTCTATCGCGGCTGATAGTATTCGTGAGCCGTCCACCCTCTCATTCATCATAACGGTATCCTTCGGGATGCACGGGCCTCCTATGTAGGGCCCCGGATAGAAGGGCATGTAGCCGAAGGGCTTCGTGGAGGCCGCCTTTATGACCTCCCTCACATCAATGCCCATGGCGTCGAAGACCCTCTTTAGCTCGTTTACATAGGCTATGTTCACGAACCGGAACGTGTTCTCCAACAGCTTAGAGGCCTCCGCTACACGTATATCCCCTACCGGGTGCGTCTCGACGCCGAGGCAGTCCCTGTAGAGGACCGTGGCCGCCTCCAGGCTCCTGGAGCCCATGCCCCCTACAACCCTTGGTATCTTCTCTATGGTCCACTCCCTGGACCCTGGGTTTATTCTTTCCGGCACGTGGGCTAGCAGGTAGTCCTCCTCGACGCGATAGCCCGTCTCACCGCTGATTATACTGCCTAGGTGCATCCATGTGCCTCCCGGGTATATCGTGGTCTCGGATACTATGAGGGACCCCTTATCGATTACCCCTGCGAGTGACCGGGCGGCATTCTCCAGGGGCGTGTAGTCTATTCTGCCTTCCCTGAGGGGGGTCTGCACGGCGACTATGTAGAGCGGGTATCCCCTGGCGTCCATGTAGCTGGTTGTGGCGCTTATGCTGTCGGCGACCTTGTCCCAGTTCTCCAGGACATAGTAGTCTTTCACGTGTAGCCTCTCCCTCGACCCGCTGTTGATTGCCTCGACTACCCTGGGGTTGATGTCGACTATCATGACCTCGATGCCGTGCTTGGCTAGGTGTACAGCCGTGTGCAGGCCCACATAGCCCCCGCCTATAACAGCCGCTCTCTCCGGGCAACTAGTCCTAGCCAATACCTTATCGCCACCGCTGTACCTCGTACCAGTCGATTCACATATATTAAATTACGATAACCGAGGCCCGAGCCGTCGTCGAATCCTATATAATGCCGGGTGTTATCACTAAGAGCCTGGTGGATGAAATGGCCGAGACTATCAAGTACGAGGACTTCGCCAAGATAGACCTTCGCG
>WWDN01000051.1:0-4826 GCA_035615875.1 Thermodiscus sp.
CAGGCCGATGCTCCCTACGTGCTCGAGGCAACACTCCAGGACTGGCTCGACATTATCCAGGGCAAGGTTAACCCTCTATCAGCTATTATGAGGAGGAAGCTAGTCCTAGCGAAGGGTAGCTATAGTACCATTATGAGGTATCCCATAGCGGCTTTGGAGATGGTTAAGGCCGCGCAGCGGGTCCCCGTAGACTAGGCTTATTCTCCGAGGAGCTTGGAGAGGGCTAGCCGGGCTAGGGCTGGCGCCGCTGTGAGACCAGGGCTCTCGATGCCTAGCAAATGAACCACTCGCGGGCAACTCTCCGGGGCGATCACGTGGAAGTCCCTGGGCCTGGCGACAGTTCTAAGTCCCTCGATCCTCTCTAGTAGCCCTTGGGGGTCCCTCCGGATTAGCTTGCGGTACTTTGCCGCTACTGCTCCCGGAGGGGGCTGGGGGTCCCCCGGGTTCTCCCTCAGGTCGGGGCCGTAGAGGGTTCCCTGGGGCCAGGGTATGACTGCTCCCCCCTTGGTCTTCGACGTGGTCGGTATTCTCGCCAGTATGTTACTAGGCCTGGGGTACTGGTAAATCTCCATTGTTCCCGGCTTTAACTCAATCCTTACACCTATCCCGTGTTGGCGTGCTAGGGCTTCCGCTCCTGCTCCAGCAGCGTTTACGGCGTATCTAGCCGTGTATTCGCTTCCATCGCTTGTCTCCACTACTACCTTACCGTTATCACACCTAATTCCGGTCACCTTCTTCCCGGTTTCTATGCCTCCCCGCGCTTCGGCTTCGCTCGCTAGCCTGTTTATGAGGGCTCTTGGCTCGACGACGCCATAGCCTTCTACTATGATCCCGGATCTCACGTCCGGGTTCACCTCTGGTTCCAGGCTTAGTATCTCCCTCCTCCCAGCTATCCTCGCCCTCACTCCTGGTGCAAGCCTCCTGATTGCTAGGTGTGCTGGCCGGAGGAGTAGTGATTCTAGCCTCATGGTGGCTAATATTAGGAGTCTTGTCTCGTAGATTTGGTAGCCTACTTCACTGGCGAGTACTCGGTGGAGCCTTGCTCCTTCTAGGGCTAGTCTGCGCCTCAGCTTGCCTGGGGGCGGCTGGATTAGGTGGAGCACTCCGGCGTTTCGTGTTGATGCTCCTGCTCCGGGTGATTCCTCCTCGAGTATCAGAGGGTGTAGGCCTTTGCGGGCGGCTTCTAGAGCGGTGAAGAGGCCTACGACCCCGGCGCCCACTATTATTACGTCAGCGTCTGTCAAGGGGCTCCCCACTCGCTCTTCTTGCAAGCACTCGCTAGTCCGTGAGCCTGTAGTATGTTGTCGGGGTCGAAGGCTCTCTTAACCCTACAGTAAGCTTCCACCTCTCCGGGCCTTTCCCGGAGTATCCAGTATAGTTTCTGGAGGCCAACCCCGTGATGGTGCGTCACTGACCCCCCTATCTCTAGGACCGTGTCTAGCATTACACGCCACGCGTTAGCGAGTACGCGGGGGTCCCGCTCAACTATTATCGTGGTGTAGAGTGATCCGCCCATAGTGTTGAAGTGTGATGTGTGGCTGAATACCCCTATAACGCCTTTGGCTGCTTGCAGCTTCTCGGTTACCGCCTTGTGAATCTGTGGTAACTGGGGCCACGTGGCCTGAACGTCTATTGTGTCGAACCAGAGACCGATGCCTGCAACCTGTTCTATTAGCTTGTGGTAGTCGTACCGGGTTTTCCTCCATTTTTCGTAGATGCCTTGCGTGGCCCTTCCACTATGGGTTCCCGCGATCTTCGACGCTTTTTCTAGGAGGGCTTGAGGGACTCCCGGGTCTTCATCGTCATAGTAGGCTACGAGCAGGAGGGTCCCGCTTTTACCGTAGAGTGTTGAGGCTTCGTACTCGTCGAGAACCCTGAGTAGGGTTGGCTGGTTCCACTGTAGGAGTTTCCTAGCTACGAGTAGGGCGTCCTCGATCTTATCGAACTCGAAGGTCCCGCTGCTAATATAGCGTGGAATCCTCCGTATCTTTAGGCCGACGCCATACACGATTCCCATGCCGCCCTCGCTGCCTGCAATAAGGAACGGGCCGCCAGCCAAGCCGTGGGCCCTAGGCCTGCGAGGGTCCCCCAGCCTCAAGCGGTGCCCCTTACCGTCTACCATGTCGACGAACACGAGGCTATCCTCGATGTTCCCTATCCCGGGCTGGAGGGCTCCAGCCCCGAGAGTATTAACCAAGCCCCCTACACTTGCAACCCTTATACTCTGCGGCTCCAGCCCAGTAGTGTAACCCTCCACGCCGAGAACCTCTTCAACACGCGAGAGCAGGGTCCCAGCGCCTACGTAGACATATCCCTCTTCTATACGCGGCTCTACCCAGTCGAACCCGGACGAGTCAACATAGACGCAGCAGTCACGAGGGGCAAGGGCGCCGAGCACACCGCTACCCCCACCCCTGGGTAGGAGGCAAACGCCGTGATTACGGGCCTTCGAGATTATTTCTTCCAGCTGGCCAACGCTCCTTGGCTTTATGACTGCAAGCCTTCCCGGCCTATAGACGCTCGAGTAAAGCGTTAGGTTACACAGCGGCCAGGCGTCGAGCGGGTAAGGCCACCACCTATCCCACTTACCCGGTATTTCCGGCTCTACGATTTGGTACTCAATCCCTACCTCTCCAAGGCTACTGAGATAGCGCTCAACGTTACACTTAGGCTTCATTACTGTCAAGCCTCCCTGCCGGACAATAGTCAGGGAGGAGAGTGGAACTCTGAAGGCCTTTAGTTGATTACGGGGTCTCTTTTAATACGGCTCAACTAGTAACCCGTCATAGCCTGGTCTCTCCCTAGTAGAGCTTTTCCAGTATTTCCTGTATCTCCTCGGTTGACGGTATGACCGGTGAGAATGCGATGTCTGGGTCGTGGTAGGCTAGTTCCGACGCCTTCGCCACTGCCTCAATATACTTCTCCCTGTCTATTCCCAGCTCGTGGAACCTCGCGGGCTGCCCTATCTCCCCGTATAGCCGGGTTATGTGGTCTAGGAGGCTCGGCCTTTCTGGCAGATCGTATACTCGCTCTAGGAGGCGTTTGATTCTATCGTATTTCGCCGATACCTGAGGGTCCCTCATGTAGACTTCTAGGACTCCTAGCATTACTATCCCGACCGTGGTTCCGTGGTGTAGCCCTAGGAGTGCTCCTAAGGGGTGGGCTATCGCGTGGGCTAGGCCTAGCCCGCTGTTGGAGAAGGCCATCCCAGCCATCGTCGCGGCCGCGTGTAGGTTCTGCCAGGCCTCCTCATCGTCCTCCTTTACTGCTTTGGGCGCGCTTGTTAGTATGAGTGCTATCGCCTTCTCTGCTAGGGCGTCGCTAAAGGGGTTGGAGTTGGTGCTTGCCAGGGCTTCTAGAGCGTGGCTTAGGGCGTCTGCTATGGCTCCAGCCTTAACCCTTCCCGGGGCACTTGCTGGTATTCTATGGTCTAGTATCGTAGCGTAGGGTATGACCTCGTAGCTGCCAACTGCTACCTTAACTTTCCCCACGCCCGGCTCAGTCTTAGAGAGTACTATCCCGTAGCTCGCGTCGCTACCCGTACCCGACGTGGTTGGTATTGCTATGAGGATTGGCTTCTCGAGCTCTATTCCGAGCGGGTTGAATGGAGCGATATCTTCAATGTTTAAGCCGGGCCTTTTCGCCAAAACGCTAGCGGTCTTCGCAATGTCTATCACGCTCCCGCCTCCAATCGCTACGACCACGTCCTTTCCCTTAGCCTTCTCCCCAGCCCTCACGGCGGTTTCAATACTGGGCTCCGCCTCTACCTCGGTGAATTCATCGATCTCGAACTCGCCTCTGAGAGCCTCTAGTATTTCCTTGTAGAAGCCTAGCCTCGAGATCACCGGGTCCGATACTACTAGGACCCTCTTGGCCTTGTGGAGCTGCAGAATACCCTTTAGGGCATCGCCAGCGGGCTCACCGAGGATTATCCTTCGGGGGAATCCTAGCTCGGGCAACTAGGGGGTCCCTCAATTATTCTAGTTGTGCCGAGGGTCTTGATTATAATTACATAATTGACCGCCCTTTGAAATAGTTGTTTTAACCGGTCCTCCTCGCTAATGCTGCTACTAGTATGAGTATTACTATTGCTATTGGTACTGCTATGGTTAGCGTGTTTTCCGGTATCGGTTGTGGCTGGAAGGCTATTTCGTACTTGTCACTCATTCGTATTGCATCGTAGCCCGTCGAGTCGCCTGTGAGGTATTTGTCCACTATGATGTCCCCAGGCGATATGTTGGTTGTGTTGAGGGGCTCTGCGCTCTTAGGCCTTCCAAGTGAGGAGTTCATGTAGGGGCTGTTACCGTACCATACCGCGTCTACTACGACTATGAAGCCGTAGTAGGATTTACCCAGGATTACCTCGTCGCCGCTATCGTCTAGATTCCATGTGCCATTATACTTGCTCGTATCGTAGGCTTTTAGGTTTGGGACTGATGCCACCGTGTCTATTATCTCGTAGTCGGGGTACTTCCCGTAGTCTTCATAGTAGGCTGCAGCGCTATAGGCTACTATTATTGAGCCCCCGGCAGGTATACTGGCGTTTTCCGGGAATATGTAGAGGCTCTCGTTATCGCCGCTGATTAGGTTTTCAGCGTCTCCTATCACGTAGTACGCTAGGCTTACCTCGGAGCCCGTTGGATTAGTTATCTCGACCCACTCGTGGTCAGGGTCTCCGCTGTTGTCCGGGTAGAACATTACTTTTGTTATGACTGGGTGCTGGGGGTTGTAGATGTAGGGTGATGTGGTGAAGTGCCTGGTATCGCTGTACATGCTTGCTATGTAGCCTGCTAGGGTCTCGGCCGCTTTGTTACCCTGGCCCCTGA
>WWDN01000052.1:0-2491 GCA_035615875.1 Thermodiscus sp.
CTGATGCTCCTATTAGGCTAGTTATCACATAGTTGGCTGTCGTGGGGACCCCCATGCCCACGAGTATGCTTAGCATCCCTATCAGGACGAGGAGGACATAGATGTTCCCCTGCGCCACGTCGATTAGCCTCTGGCCCAGGCTAGTGCTGAGGCCGGTCAGTGTAAGGCTGCCCTGGACTACGCCGGCCAGGGCGGCCGCCATGAATACTGGTACGGAGTTCCGTACTGCCTGCTCTATGCTCTCTACTATGACGAGGGAGAAGTGCCTGTAGGCCTTGACTACTATGAGTATGAGGCTTAGGACGAGGAACGCCATGCCCGTGAAGTATATGGCTGCCTGGGGCTTCATGCCCGAGAGGTAGGCTATTAGGCCTAGGACTATGAAGGCCAGCGTGTACGCGGTGCTGAAGGACCTCTTCTCCATAGCCCATGCCGCGGCTAGTAGTGCGAGGCTGAGGCTGGCGACGACGCTGTGCTGGGGGGGTAGCCGGAGGACGAGGAGTATCGTGATGAGCACTATTGGGCTGAGGAGGTAGAGCTTCCTCGCCAGGCTCCTAGCGTCGGGGAGCTCTTCCTTCGAGAGGCCCCTGAGGCCTAGCCTCTTAGCCTCGAGGTCCACGAAGTAGTATAGGCTGGCAAAGTATATGAATGCGGGGACGAAGGCGGCTATCACTATGTCGCCATAGGGTCTCCCGATGAAACTGGCCATGATGAAGGCGGCGGCTCCCATGATCGGGGGCATTATCTGCCCGCCGGTACTCGCGCTAGCCTCTATGGCCCCTGCAACCTCGGGCGGGAACCCGCTCCGCTTCATAAGGGGTATGGTGAAGGTCCCCGTGGTGAACACGTTTGCCACGCTACTCCCGGATAACATGCCCATGAAGCCGCTTGAGACTATCGCCACCTTGGCGGGGCCTCCGGGCCTAGAGCCGAAGAGGCCAAGCATTAGGTTGGTTATGTACTCTCCGATTCCGATCCGCTCTAGGAAGGTCCCGAAGAAGAGGAAGGCGAAGACGTAGGCTGCCATCACCTGGAAGGGTATGTTGAAGAGGCCGTAGGTGGAATAATACATGTCCTTGGCCCACTTCAGCGCGGTCTCATACCGTCCAATCCCTATATCTATATGCCAGAAGTATAGGTAGTAGGAGAGGAAGAAGGCCACTACCCCCGCTAGCCAGGGTCCCACAGCCCTCCTTGTAAGCTCGAAGACGAGGGCCGTCCCTACTATGGCTGCTGCCAGAGCTAGGTTCTCGCTACCCGGGGGTAGCTCGCCCTCGTGGGCCTCAACATAGGATCCAATGTAGGCCCTGTAGCCGAAGACAACCAGAGCTGCCACTGCTAGGGCTATGTCGTACCATGCAATCCTATCAACATATTTCTTCTTATATTCTTCTAGTTCCTCCTCGGTGGCGGTGAGGGGTGGTCTAACTACTGGGAAGGTGAGGAATCCTACGGCCACTATAAAGGCCATGACTAGCGCGTTGACTATCCTCGATGATATATGTATGCTAGTCATCATCTTGACCGCTAGGTCCTCGAAGCCTAGGGCTTCTATGAATTGGGCGATGGTGCTGTAGAAGTTCATCACATACATTATCTCCACGAAGGCCATGGCAAGGGATAGTATGAGGACCAGCCATCTAACCCAGCCTTTCCGAGCCCTCAGCCGGACGACGCTGAAGGGCGTCAGCTGCTCCCTTCTCTCGCCCAAGGCTCTAACGCACCGCCACCCGCTATCCTATTCTCTAATATTTAGGGGCTTAACTACCGGGTATCCTTGCCGGCGCCTTTTCAACGGAGACTACCGCTTCCACGAAGCCGCTGCAGGTGAATGTGTGACCGTTATAGTATACCGTTATGCTACCAGAATAGTCTGGGTGTCCTATTATCTCGAGCCTCCCGCCGATATTGTAGTTTGCTTCATAGATTATCGTGCCGTTCTCTAGCACCCTCGTCTGCCCGCCACCTATCTCCGCGCTAGAGTAGGGGTGGCCGGCGCCGAAGGACTCTGCCCTCGCCTCTACTAGGATCAGCCCCTCTGGCCTTGCAATGTAGACCTCGGTCACGGGGGTTTTCTCTACACTGTGTATCCACGTGTAGGCTATCTTCACCGTCCCCTGCAATGGTACTGTTAGGGTCGCGTTTCCGCATTCGACGCGGAGAACGTAGACTTGCTCTCCTTTCAGGGGCGGTGAGGTAATCGCGAGGAACGATATTATTATTATGAAAAATAGTGAGGATATGAAAAGGAGCCTCCTGTGGGCCTCCATGCCGGAATGCCCCGTGGGGGCTAGCCGCTTGGAGGCTTGAACTCGTCGGGTACGCTTAGGCCATTCTCGGTGTAGTACTTGTAGGCTCCAGGGTGTAGTGGTATGCTGAGCCCGTCTAGGGCGTGCTCTAGGCTTATGTACTGGACGCTCTGCTTCTGCACCTTGCTCTTGAGCTCGTCTGCGTGCTCGAAGAGTATCTTAGTCATGAGGTAGACTATGTC
>WWDN01000053.1:0-1767 GCA_035615875.1 Thermodiscus sp.
CTGGGGAGAGGTGGCCCTTGCTGATGACCACAGTCCTCTCAACCCCGATCTCGCGTCCCCGAGGCACCCAGGACCCGTAGAGGGCCGCTATGATGTTGAGGGATGAGATCGAGGTCCCAGCATGCCATCCGCCGATGCTGGCCAGGAATTCGTGGAGCCTCCTCCTGGCGATCTCAACCTTGTCGGCTAGGAGTTTCAAGCCGTCGAAGGCGAGGAACACGCTACCCTCGGGGGGATGGGAGCATGAGGAGCAACTCAATATTGGCGCTGCATCACACCCACCCCATCACTAGAGCCAGAGACGCTGGACCACTATATAAAAGTTATCCCGGAGATAGCCTAGAGGCAGGGATAGCCTCTAGCTTGACCGTAGATTCCCCTCAGGGTCTCGACCTACCATCCTGTTTATGAAGTCTATGACTAGCTTGGTCGCATCTATCTCCTTGCATCCTCTCCCTACGACTCTCTCGGGAAGTCTGGAGGGGGCTCCTGGCCATGGGTGCCCGCCTCCCACTATCTTGTAGAGCAGTACTGGGGCCCCCTTGCATCTGAAGTCGTAGAACTCCACCCTTGTACCGTCGTCTACACGGTCTATGACGTGGGTTGGAGCGGATTGGTTCCTACATCCGTTGGCCTTCAGCCAGAACCCAACGGTGTCCCATGTCGAGAGCACTTCTCCCCTCTCCCTGCCCAGAGCCCTTACAGGGCCTCCCTCCCAGGGAACTATCGGATCCATGGTCCCGTGGATGATGAGGAGGCCGGTCTCACCGGTGAGCTTGCACTCGCCCGCTATACTGGAGGGTAGGTTGGCTGAGACAGCGGCTACCCCATCTATCATGTACCCGATCTCGCACGCGGCCCTTAGAGCCATCATGCCCCCGCTGCTCATCCCAACTAGAAAGACGTGGGTCACATTGTACCGGCTCGCGGCGACCTCTATGACTGCCTTTACGAACCCCACATCATCTACATCAACTCCGACAGCCTCTAAGCCGTTGTTCCAAGCCGCCCCCGCGGCCTGGAGGTAGGCTAAGAGGTACCCGTACTGGCGCGCATAGTCGTTGAATCCCGCTCCAACAGTCTTCATCATCCGCTCGGCACTACCTCCTCCACCATGCAACAGTATGACTAGGACGCGGGGATCGGCCTCGCCGGGCCGATACACGTAGTACTCCCGCTTCATGCCGCCGACCACAATATACTGGTGTTTGACACCCTCTCCCTTGTCGACGGAGGGTCCCTCCAGGAGGGCGACTCCCAGCACTATGAGGAGGACCGCCAGGGACAAGGCTAACAGCCTTAGCCTACGCTCCAGCCTCCACACCACCATACTCTATACATGGTATTGATTTAAATATTATGTATCCCGGCGCTGTGAGGCGTTCTCAATCTCCCTCCAGCCCTTCGCAAGACACCTAACCGTTAATCGGAGGGCTGGAACCCTCTCCTCATACTCATGATAGCTGGGCCCGAGGAGCCTCCGGGCCTCCGGCTCCTCCACCTGCAATATGAAGAGGAGGCCGCCAGCCACTGGTATGGCGCTCGCGAGTATGCCTTGGATGGTTCCTGAGGCTAGGCCAAGCCCTACCCCAACCATTATGAGGCCCAGCTGTGCTGGGTGGCGCATGCACGAGTATATTCCTCTATCCACCAGCCTGTCCGGCGGGGTGAAGCGAGGGACCCTCCCCCGGTGCCCATAGAGCCTGAGAGTTCTACCAGCGACAATATTCAATACAACACCGTATATTATCAAGACGACTCCGAGGA
>WWDN01000054.1:0-2554 GCA_035615875.1 Thermodiscus sp.
ATGCGATGACCATCTCGTTAGAGGCGAAGACTGCGTACCAGTCCGCCTTCCCCGCGGGGTACAGGTACTCTGGTATGAGGCGGTAGTCTGCCACCACTATCACGTCGCAGTCGAGGCCCAGCTCTGATACGCCTCGGACAAGGTCTAGGCTTCCCCCCATCCTCACGTGTACCTCTATGTTATGGCTTCTAGCATAGTTTTCCGAGAGGACCTTCACGGGCAGGGATATGCTACCTGCCGAGCACACGTTCACGACTATGCTCTCTCTGGTGTTGCGGAGGCTTAGTGCCGCTGCTGCGGAGACTATTACTATTACTAGTAGTATTCCGGCTAGGAGGGTTTTCTCCATTTCATCGCACCTGGTGTTTCAGGGGGGCTGGGGGTACTCAGATATAAGCGTTATACGGTATCGGATAATGGGAAACGGCGGTACTAGCCAATAATCAGCCCGCCAGAGTCCCCTGGTATCCTGTAACCCTCGAAGCTCCCCGCCAGCCTCCTAGCCCACCGTAGGATTCCGGATACAAGCTCCCTCCCATCCCCGGACTCATAGAACCTCCGGGATACGACTAGGTCATAGTGCTCCCACCTCACATGCGTGTAATATAGGCCGTAGAGCTTAGAAGCGTGGCGCAGGCCTAAACCAACGTCAGCATCTCCCCGGCTAACAGCCTCCGCGACATCCAGGTGAGTCTTGTACACAGTATCATACCCCTGGACCCTCACCGGTATTTCCTCGCGGGGGACCCCCAGCCTCCGGGCCCACTCGGAGAGGAGGTAGTCTAGGAGTATCCGTGTCCCGGATCCAGCCTGCCTGTTGGCAAGCCTTAGCTCACCGCGGAGGAGTCCCACTATTATCTCCTCCAGGCTCATGGGCCTCCTGGAGAGGAACCCCTGCGCCCTATCATACCCCCTTATCAGTACTCCAGAGCCGTGGAGGCCTAGGCTCTCGAACGCCCTAGTATTATACTCACCAGTCTCCGGGTCCAGTATGTGTATTCCAGCGAGGTCGCAGTCCCCCATGACGATACAAGCCAGGCCCCCAGCAGACCCGGTCCAGTGCAATTCGATGCGTACCCCCTGCTCCCTAGCCTTGCCCACCGCTGTGGATAGGAGGAAGTCGTGGCTACCCGATACGATGACGCTTCCAGCCTCCTCGAGGGTCCCCCTTCCACGTGGCGTGAAGGGCTCGCCCGTCAGCCTACGGTACTCTTGGAGGTACCTGTCTAGTAGTGCCCTGCCCACACTCGTAAGGCGGGCTCCTCCACCCCCGGGGCCTCCCCTCCTTCTCTCTATGATCTTCGCTCCTACTAGCCTCTCGACTCTGGCTATCCTCTCCCAGGCCCTCGAGTAGGGGATCCCCGTAATCTTGCTGGCTTTCAGGAGGGACCCCCAGGAGTCTACGAGGTAGAGTAGGCTGGCCGTGGCCTCGTCTAGGAGTTCCTCTCCGCCCAGTAGTAGGATTATTCTCCGCTCCGCCACGATCCTCTTATGGCTTAGAGGGTTACCGGTCAAGCGTTGGCTCCCGTATTCTCGTTATCTTCTGGGCGGGGCTATTATGGTGGTTGCCCGCAGTAGTTCTCCTTCGCCTGTACTATCGCGTTGTAGAGATCCTCCACTCCTTTTACCCCAATGATAGCTACCAGCTTCCCATTATCGACTACGAGGGCCTTGGTAGTCGTCTTTTTCCAGACTATCACGATCGCAGGTCTGCCGTCAACGGTCCTGTAGTGGCCCATGAATATGCCTGTGGATGGGTCGGCGACACCGTTTGTCCTAACCTTCAATATTTCCAGGGCCTTATCTATGGGTTGTAGGCTAACGTTAACACTGCAGATGTTGAATGTTTCCCGGGAGGCTCCATAGTAGGTGACTGTGAGGGTTGTCCCGTTGAGTACAGCGCCGTAGTCCACTCCGGGTCTTGTGAGGACGTAGCTGGTGAGGGGGATGATTGCTAGCGCGCTTAGGGTGGCTACTAGTACTAGTTTCGCTTTGCCCCTGCTTCCGGGCTTGCTCCTGTAGTATGCGTAGAGTACTAGGCCGAAGAATACGCTGATAGCCTCTACTATTATGCCGATCGGGCTTTTGACCTCTGCTATGAATAGTTGGGAGCCAGGTACTAATGCGGCCGCGGTCATTATAGGAATCCCTCCGATGCTCCAAGGGGCTACTATTACTAGTGCGGTGGATTTAAATGCTTTGGTAGAGTATTTCTATACTGGTGCTTATATTACGATTCCCGGTGTATAAGCAATGGTTAAGAATAGTTTGACTACGAGGTCGAGGCTCGCAGTATTCCTCGCTGTGGCTTTCACCGCCGCCTACGCTCTCGACATACCTGGGATACGCCTGTTAAGGGAATCCATGAGGGACCCTCGGGCTACCCTCCTACTAGAAGCGGTACTAGTTGTACGGATGTTCACCCCGCTCCTTGGAGCCCTTGTGGTCTTGGGCATTGAAGGCCGCCTCCGTGAGTGGCTCCGCGCACTCCACGTAGTATTCCCGGGCCTAGGACCGCTTACTGTTTCTGGCCTACTAGTAATCCTTGTACTCG
>WWDN01000055.1:0-15002 GCA_035615875.1 Thermodiscus sp.
CTACTGAAATACGCCATATTCCAGTGGAAGGTCGTCCGCCATAGATTCCCTGGCTTGATCCACCTACTGATATACGGGGGGATGCTGTGGCTCCTCATAGCCACTAGCCTTAGGGCCATAGACCTGCATGTTCACAGGTTCCTAGTGGGGAACATATGGATAGTGTACAAGTTACTGAATAACATCGCTGGAGTCATGGTCGTCGTAGGCAGTATACTGGCCATGATAAGACGCGCCCTCGGGCTGACGCCCAATCTACCAAAGGACCCAGTATACTACATAGTACACATACTGTTCATCATAATAGTCGTGACGGGATTCTTCCTAGACGGGATGTCGGCGGCATACTACCGGCAGTCCTACGAGAAAGCCTGGTTCGACCCAGTGGGATACCTCATATACAAGTGGGCCACCACGCTAACACTAGGGGAACTTGAATCGCTCTACAGGCCGCTGTGGCTCTTCCACTTCCTCATAGCCCAGTTCAGCCTGGCAATAATCCCCTTCACGAACCTCTGGCATATAGCAGCTGCAACCCTAAACGTGACCCTATCCAGGAAGGAGCCAGCGGCCATGGCTATACGTGCATTCCACGACATAGATGAGAGGATCGAGCAGGAGAAGCCGATAGGAGTCGTCAAGCTCAAGGACACCACATGGAAGCAGAGGATGGACTACGATGCGTGTACAAGCTGTATGAGGTGTACAAACGCCTGCCCAGCCTATGCATCCGGGAAGATACTCTCTCCCAGGGACCTTATCACCCGTATGAGGGACCTCATGTACAGTGGCGCGTGGGATGAGAGCGTATGGTCGGAGGAAGGCGAAGAAACCGCTAGCGTGAAGATCAACCCTGAAGCCGTTTGGAGCTGTGTAACCTGTGGAGCCTGTGTCAACGAATGCCCTGTCCTAATCCACCATGTAGACACGATAATCGATATAAGACGGGGGATGATGAGCTCCGGGAGCGAACAGATACCCGAAGACGCGTTGAACGCGCTCTACTCGATGCAACAGACCGGCAACCCCTTCGGCTACAACCCCGTAGACCGAGAGGAGTGGATACAGGAGCTATCCGAGAAGTATGGAGAGGACATAATCGCCGAGCCAGGAGAAGAATACGATTACCTGTACTGGATAGGCTGCGTTGCGAGCTATGACCCGAGGATAAGGCCAGTAGCAGAGCAGACGATTAGGCTGCTTAAGAAGGCTGGCTACAAGGTCGCGATCCTCATGGAGGAGGGATGCTGTGGCGAGCCTGCAAGGAGGATGGGAGAGGAGGCCCTCTTCGTCGAGATCATGAAGATGAACCTGGAGAACCTGTCCCAGTACAAGTTCAAGAAGCTGCTAGTCCACTGCCCACACGGCTACCACGTGTTTAAGAACGAGTACAAGAAGTACCTTGACTATATTAGGAATAACGAGGAGACCAAGGACTACGCGGACTTCCTAGAGAAACTCGAAGTAGAGCACCACAGCGTAGTACTAGCTAGGCTACTCAAAGAAGGGAAAATCAAGCCTGAGAAAGAGGTCGAGATAAACGTGACCTTCCACGACCCATGCTACCTGGGCAGATGGAACGGGTACTACGACGAGCCACGCTCGGTGCTACAGAGCATAAAGGGCTTGAGGATAAAGGAGATGCCGCGCTCCAGAGACAAGAGCTTCTGCTGCGGAGGCGGAGGAGGCCACATGTTCTACGAGATCAAACGGGGCCAGAGGATTGCGAGGCTCAGAGCCCAGGAAGCCGCAGAGACTCTCAAATCCCTTGGAAACGGGAGGCCGAGCGTAGTTGCAGTGGCGTGCCCCTACTGTAATACCATGTTCAGAGGCGAGGCGGAGGACTTCGGGTTCGAGGTGAGGGATATAGCCGAGATACTGGGGGAGGCCGTCAAGGATTCAAGCGGGGAGGAGTCTTCTTAGCCCGTATAACTAGCACGCTCCCCCTTTTCTCGACCTTGACAGTAGAGGGATCGATAGTGTATCCCAGCTTGTAGACGCCTCTGAACTCCTTCTTTCTATGGGCCAGGTACCATCCCTGCAGTGCCTCTTCTATTTTGCGTTCGTCGACGGCCCCGGATACTATTATGGAGTCGTTTGTCACCCTTATGTCGATCGTCTCGTCCTTCATACCAGACGTGTCAACAATTACTACAACCTCGTCCCCGACATCGCGGATCTCGACTAGCGGTTCCTCGACGTCTGAGGCCAGCCTCCTCAACCTATCCTCGTATAAATCCTCCACGCCCTCAAACAGCCTTGAGAAGTAAGACTCTATCTCCCTCTGGAGCTTCCTCATTCTCCTCAGCGCGCGCTCCACGTCGCTGAAGAACTCGTCGACAGCATCGCCGGCCATCGTGGATCACCAGGGCAACGACTGGACGGTCTAGGTGTAGATTAGTGGCGGCCTGTACTCATAGCCCTTACCCATCTTAGCCATCATGCTACTGGTCTCCTTCATCAACTCCTTGAGGCGTAGCTTCAGCTTCTCAGCCTCCTCCAATAGCCTTGAGACCCCCACCTCGACCCCAGTCACCTTCGATATAGCCTCAACCGCCACGGCGGCAGCCTCCGGATCGGGGAGGTCTGCGAAGGACTCGACCATGAATACTATATTATCCATGTTCTTCCTCGCAGACTCCTTCAGTATAAGGGCGTAGGGCCCCACCAGTATGCCGTTCTCCACCTTCTTACCCCCCACCCTGCCAGCCTCTATCTCGGCTCCCCTGCCGACTGCTAGCGTGTATAGCTCGGGCTTCTCCTTCTCAATCCTCTTAGGAGACCCCATTCCCGTGACGCTAATCAGCATCTTGACTCCCATTAGCCTAGAGAACTGCACTATAGACTGCGCGAATAGGGGGATCGCCGGGGGCGCGATGGGGACGTCTGTGACGACGACGCCTATTCCCTTGCCCTTGTAAATCCTCACAGGGTACTTGGGCTCGCCGCGGTTTATGACGACAACGGGCGGTAGCGCGGAGTAGCTATCTATCCCGGCGACGTCCGCCATCTCAAGCTCCCTTATCAGGTGTAGGCCTGCAATCGCTCCCACCAGGCCCACATCGGGCAGTCCCAGGACTAGGTAGTCTATATCCCGTACGTCGCCGTACACTATGTACTGGAACCCGTTTATCTCCTCCTCCAAAACGTTCCTCATCAAGGGGTATACACCATAGTTATGTTTATGAGGGAACCATAATTAATCGATGGGCACAGACCTTGAGGGGAGCAGCCGCCTCGAAGAGAATGCTGACAGTCTTCCTGCTATTGTCACTCGTATCCTTCTTCGCCGACCTAACCTATGAGGGGGCCAGGAGCATCTCGGGGCCCTACCTCTCGGAACTCGGCGCGTCGCTAATTGTAGTGGGGAGCCTTTCCATAGGAGAAGCAATATCATACCTTGCTAGGCTTGTCGCTGGACTACTCTCCTATAGGTACGCCTCGCCTAGATTCTACTGGGGCATGGTGTTCGCCGGGTACATAGTCAACCTCGCGGCGGTGCCGTTACTCGCATTGGCTGGAGAATGGGAGATCGCATTTATGCTCTATATCGTTGAGAGGGCTGGCAAGGGGCTAAGGGCTCCGACCAGGGACGCCATTCTATCCGAGGTAGGCTCCCGGCTCGGGGCAGGCAAGCTATTCGGGGTCCACGAGCTCTTAGACCAGGCCGGTGCTATCACTGGAGCGCTCTTCATGGCGGCGTCCCTAGAGAGCCGAGGAACTAGTTCGACTTTCGTCTTGCTCGGGATCCCGGCTGCGATAGCACTTCTACTCCTTTCATTCTCATATACGCTCTATCCGGATCCCCGGGTCGCGGTTAAGCCCCAGGCCGGGTTTAGGGATACTGTGGTCCGTAGCGTTAAGTTATCGATCCCCCTGGTATTGTCTATTGCGCCCTTTGTGCATTGGGCGACGGCGGGCTCTCTGTTGTCTGCTAGAGAGTCTATGGCTGATATAGCGCTCGCGTACGCGCTGGCCATGGCCGTTGACGCCTTGTCGGCTATACCGTTGGGTGTGTTGTATGATAGGGTCGGGCCCCGGTCACTTATTGTGCTACCCATAGCGTCGGTATCGGCTACTCTATCGTTGCTGACCCTGCATCCGATGCTCTTCGCAACGTTGTGGGGTTTGTCGATGGCTGGCTATGAGACTATTGCTAAGGCCTATATCGCGTCTAGGACTGGTCTGGGCGAGAGGGGTGTCGTCTATGGGGTCGTCTACGCGCTAGTCGGTGCCGGGTGGGCTTTAGGTAACGTTGTGATCGCGTCTATTATATAAGCCCGGTTTTTATAATAAATTAATGAATATAACTAAGATTCAAATACCGAGTTACACACCGAATAATACACGAGTCTTCTACACGGCGGGTGGCACAACGTGACCCTCCCAGAGAAAGTCCCAGTGAGGCCCGGCTATGAAGTAACCCTGGACTGGATCTACAAGAGGGCGCTCCAACTGTTCCCCGACATGGAGATAGTATACAGGACCAAGAAGGGCGTGGAGAGGTACAGTTTCAGCGAAGCGGCCGATAGGATTGCCAAGCTGGCATCGGCCCTGTCGAGTCTTGGAGTAGGCAAGCTAGACAGGGTCGCCACCCTAGACTGGAACACCCACTGGCACTATGAGGCGTACTTCGCCGTGCCCATGATGGGCGCAGTACTACACCCGATCAACATCAGGCTAGCGCCCGCGGAGATCGCATACGTAATGTCGCAGGCAGAGGACAAGGTCGTGATAACGAACTCGGACTTCCTGAAGCTAGTCGAGGTCGTGGCACCCAAAGTACCCAGCCTGGAGTCGGTCATCGTAGTCGACTCGGATTCCGCGCCGGAGAAGGTGGCAGGGCTCCCAGTATACCACTATGAAGACTTCATAAGAGAGCACTCCAGCAGCTTCGAATGGCCCCAGCTAAGCGAGGACCAGCCAGCAGCCATGGGATACACGAGTGGCACTACGGGGTTGCCGAAAGGCGCGTACCATAGCCATAAGGCCATGGTCCTCCACGCGATGAGCGGCGCCCTGCACCTGGCTACTATCTCGAAGGACTTCAGGCTGTCGAGCCAGAACACGATACTACACATAGTGCCGATGTTCCACGTATACTCCTGGGGCCTGCCCTACATCGCGACACTACTCGGGATGAAGCAGGTGTACCCCAACAAGCTGGAGCCCGAAGTGCTGCTCAAGCTGATCGTCGACGAGAAAGTCGACTTTACAGCGGGCGTGCCCACCATACTCTACATGCTACTCGCACACCCCGCCAGCGAGAAGTACGACCTCAGCGGGCTGACCTTCGTAAACGGCGGGTCAGCGCTTCCAAGAGGCCTCGCCGAGCTGGCCCTAAAGAGGGGTATGAGGGTCTTCGTGGGCTACGGCATGACCGAGACAGCGCCCATACTAACACTTGCATCCCCGCCCGCCAAGACCGGGGTAGACTTCAAGAGCCCCAACTACCTCGACTACGCCCTCAGGACCGGATGGCCAATACCGCTCATAGACCTCCAAGTAGTCGATCCAGAGATGAAGCCGGTCCCCAAGGACGGCAAGACCATGGGCGAGATAGTGGTGAGGGGACCCTGGATAACGCCGGAGTACTACAAGAACCCCGAGAAGACAGAGGCCGCCTGGAGGGGAGGATGGTTCCACACGGGCGACATCGCCGTGTGGTATCCCGACGGCAGCATAGTAATCGTAGACAGGGACAAGGACGTGATCAAGAGCGGTGGCGAGTGGATAAGCAGCGTGAGGCTGGAGGACGCTATAAGCAGGCACGAGTGCGTAGCCCAGGTGGCCGTGATAGCGGCAAAGCACCCCAAGTGGCAGGAGAGGCCAGTGGCACTAGTGGTGCCGAAGCCCGGGTGCGAGGACAAGATAAGCACCGAGTCCATCAACGAGTTCCTCACAAAGAACTTTGTTGAGACGGGCCAGATACCGAAGTGGTGGCTCCCCGACAAGGTCCTGGTCGTAGAGGACCTGCCAAAGACCAGTGTGGGCAAGATAAATAAGAGAGCGTTGAGAGAGAAATACGCCAATATACTGCTTGAGGAGGCCTAGGAAGCCTCCAGGCCACATTAACTCCCTTTTTTATCGAAAGCGTGGACGGTTAACAATAACCCCATTGCGTCACCCTTATAATACCTCGGCATATGACTAAACTTTAGACGACATTAATCGAACTGGAGGCGCTTGAGTTGAGCGAGAAAAAAGAGTCCATAGACTGGTACTCCCTAAGCGTCAACCTACATAAATTCTACGGGGGGAAGATAGAGGTCATACCAAAAGTCCCAGTCAGGAGGATCAAGGACTTCGCCATATGGTACACGCCCGGCGTGGCAGAACCCTCAAGGAGGATCAGCAAGGACCCGGACGAGAGCTTCGAGCTGACCAGCAGGTGGAACACGATAGCCGTGGTGAGCGACGGCACCAGGGTGCTTGGGCTGGGGAAGGTAGGGCCGGAGGCCGCGTATCCCGTCATGGAGGGGAAGGCTCTCATATTCAAGTTCCTAGGCGGGGTTGACGCCGTACCCCTAGTGCACAGGAATAGGGACCCCGAGAAGTTCCTCGAACTGCTCGAAGCCGTCGAGCCTTCCTACGGGGGCATAAACCTGGAGGACATAGAGAGCCCCAAGTGCTTCTACATACTAGAGGAGGCTAGGAAGAGGCTTGAGATCCCCGTATGGCACGACGACCAGCAGGGAACCGCGGCCGTGACCCTGGCTGGCCTGATAAACGCCTTCTACCTGGTCGGCAAGGATATACGGAAGTCTAGGATCGTGCTCTTCGGCGCTGGAGCGGCTAACATAGCCCTCTACAGGCTCCTGAAGCTCTACGGAGTGCCGCCGGAGAACATCATGGTTCTCGACAGCAAGGGCGTACTGCACCCCGACAGGACCGATATAGACAAGCTCATGATAAACCACCCGTGGAAGTACAGGATAGCCATAGAGACTAAGGGAGGAGGCCTGCCTCCCGGAGCGCCGATAGACAAGGCTATGGAGGGAGCCGACGCTATAGTGGCGGCTAGCAAGCCGGGGCCTGGGGTCATCAAGAAGGAGTGGGTCGCCAAGATGGCTAAGGACGCTATCGTGTTCGCGGAGGCGAACCCCGTCCCGGAGATATGGCCGTGGGAGGCCAAGGAGGCCGGGGCAAGGATAGTGGCGACTGGGAGGAGCGATTTCCCCAACCAGGTCAACAACAGCCTAGTATTCCCAGCGGTCTTCAGGGGGGTACTCGACGTCAGGGCGAAGACGGTTACTGACGAGATGGCGATCGCGGCGGCCGAGGAGTTGGCTAAGTATGCGAGGGAGAAGGGAATCCACGAAGACTACATACTGCCCACCATGGAGGAGTGGGAGGTGTATCCTAGGGAGGCTGCTGCTGTCGCCGTGAAGGCCGTCGAGCTCGGAGTGGCTAGGAAGACCACGACCTACAAGGAGGAACTGGAGAGGGCTCAGATAATAATATCAACTGCGAGGAAGAAGTATCAGTTACTGTGGGAGGACGGCTACATACCGAAGCCTCCTGTAGACTACGAGTAGGCATGGAGGTGTGATGCAGTGTATGAGCCCGCACTCTATATACGGAAGCCGCTTGAGTCTGACGCCGGCTCCCTAGCCCAGCTGATCAAGAGATTCTACCTTTTCAACGAGGAGTTCGACCCGGCCTGGGCGACCGTCGAGAACATAGACGAGGTCGTGGCAGAAGTCGCCAAGAGGTACATCGAGGGAGACGGACTCACGCTAGTCGCAGTATGCGATAATGAACTCATCGGATACCTGCGCGCCGAGACCAGGGAGAACCCGGTTCTGGCTACTGGGAAGATCGGCGTGATAACTGAGCTGTACGTTATCCCGTCCAAGAGGGGTAGAGGTATAGCCTCAAGGCTTGTCGACGAGGCCAGGAACAGGTTCGCCGAGATGGGGATAACCCATGTAGCGGCCGAGTTCCCCGCTAAGAACTTCGTGGCCGAGGCCTTCTACAAGAAGCTGAAGTTTAGGGAGTACTCTAGTGTGTACCTGAGGGAGGTGTAGTCTAAATGAGCTCTATATTCGTGAGGGAAGCGGTCGAGAACGATATAGATGTCGTGGCTAGGCTTGTGGCTAGGCTGAAGCAGCTGAACGAGGAGCTGGATCCGCACTTCAAAGCCGTTGCGAACCTCGACGAGGTCGCCAGGGAATACGTTGAGAGGGCTGTGAAGAGCGAGGACGCCAAGGTGCTGGTTGCGATAGACATGGCTACAGCCGATATCGCCGGGGTAATAATCCTCAAGATAGAGGATAGGATCTTCTACGAGCCCAGGAAGAAGGCCGTCATAACAGACTTCTACGTGAGGGCGAAGTATAGGAGGAAGAGGGTCGGAAGCATACTATTGGACGAGGCGATGAAGGCCGCCGTAGACATGGGGGCCGGGATAATAACCGCGGTCTACCCGGCTGGGAACACTATAGCCAGCGACTTCTACACTAAGGCTGGCTTTAGGGACCTGCAAGTCGAGAAATACAAACCCCTAAAATAATTTTTATTATTTATTTACAGGTACGAGAACACCCTCGTGTACAGCCTCTCATAATAGTTCTCCCACCACCGGAACCTAGCCAGCCTAACCCGGGAATCACATACCCTGACACTAACGGTATCGCCGGGCCGTAAGGGGTGGACCTCCTGTCCATCCAGCACTATCCACAGGGGGTTACTGTTCTGCTTGACTTCAACGTCGACCACTGCCTCAAGCGGTAGCACTATCGGCCTCAAGTAGAGCTGGACAGGGTTCAAGGGAGTTAATACTATGACTTGGAGGTTGGGGTCGATGATGGGGCCACCGGAGCTGAGGCTGTAGGCGGTGCTCCCCACAGTGGTGGAGATTATAAGGCCGTCGCCGTCAATGCCCATGATCCTCTCTCCGCCGACGTAGACGGCCAGCCTGACGAGCTTCGCCTTATCCATTACAAGCACTGCGTCGTTCAACACGCAGATCGAGCCGCCAGGATAGTTCGCCTGGAGCCGAGGGTACACTACCTCTCTATACTCGCCGTTCATGAAGTCCTCGATCCTCTCCTCCACCTCATACGATTCCACGTCGAGTAGAAAACCCCTCTTACCGGCTCGAACGGCCATCACGACACTGCTGGAGGGGTCCCTCATCTTCATAAACGTCCTGAGGAGGGTGCCATCGCCTCCAATGACCACCAGTTTCTCGGGCGGATTATCCAGAGTGAAAACGGGGTAAACCGAGAGGCTGGGATACGCCTCGGCGGTATCCTTCTCCACATATATACGGGCGTCCAGCTCCTTGAGCGCCCTCACAGCCCTTATAGCAACCCTCTCGGCTAACGCGCTATCGGGCTTGACTACAATCCCTACTTGGTCCGTGGACAAGAGGCTTTCCCAGGGTGTAACAAGTGGCGTCGCCCTAGCTAATAATTCCTCCACCAAGACAGGTAATAGCTCTGGGAGATGGGACTGGTGTCGAAATCCCCTTGCGTAAAGGTGCCGCCGGGACAGGCAGAGGATGCGAGGAGGCTGTTGAAGAAGCTGGGGCTCTACAATGAAGAGTTGAAGATGAGGAGAGACGACTCCATGGTAGCTCTACCGGTAGTGGAGCCTGCCGGGGCTGTGGAGAGGCTTAGGGAGTCCGGAATCGAGGCTAGTCCCTGCACGGGGGAGTTCGAGCCTGTAAGGAGGATCAAGAGGCTGTCATCGACCGTCAAGAGCTTCAGGCAGGTTGGAGACATAGCTGTGTTTAGCCAGACCCATGGAGTACCCTATGAAGAATACAAGAGGGCTGCAGAGGAGTTGTTAGCCGTGAACCCGCGCGTACGATCTGTGTGGCTCAAGAGGGAGACTGTGGGGCTTGAAAGGGTCGCGGGTCTAGTACACCTGGCCGGGGATCGCGTGACTAGGACCGTAGTGAAGGAGTATGGGGTGAGGTTCTACGTTGATATAAGCAAGGCCTACTACAACCCGCGTCTGGCCTCCGAGCATCACAGGGTGGCCCAGCTAGTAGAGGATGGAGAGAGGGTTCTAGACATGTTTACGGGGATTGGCGGTTTCCCGCTGCACATAGCTACGACGCGCCACGCCTTGATCGTTGGAGTAGACCTAAACATTGATGCATTAGAGCTGGCGGCCGAGTCGCTCAAGCTAAACAGGAACAGGCTTAAGGGCACTGTGGCCTACATCAATGCAGACGCCAAAAGCCTGCCAGGCACCCTTCGAGGCGTGTTCGACCGCGTGATAATGAACCTGCCCAAGTCGAGTATAGAGTTTCTCGATGCCGCGTGTAAACTGGTTAGGGACGGTGGGGTTATCCACGTATACGTGGTCTCTGACGATGAGAGCGGGGCGAAGAGGATTATAGAGGATAGGACGAGCAAGCACGGATGCACTGCCTATATCATCAACGTGAAGAGGGTCCTAGACTATAGCCCCGGGCACGCAATATACGTTGTCGACGCCCGAGTGACCCGTAGAGGTGGCTAGCGTGAAGGAGATAGAGGGCAAGTGGATATCCTTCACTGCATGGGGCCACGAGAACATCAAGGCACTCCACAAGACGACCCTGGAGCTGACCCGTGAAAGCCACCTAACACCCAGGGGCGACTGCATAATAGGAGTACGGAGTGAACTGGCCGTGGGAGACCTGCCGGGATGGTTTAAGGCGCAGGCACGAGACCCCGAGGCTCTAATAGTATTGGTGTTATGTAGCGCTAGGGAGAGGATCTGCGATTCGATAGTTGGGTCCGGGCATCCCGGCCTCAGCTTCGAAGATAGGATTCGAATAATCGTTAGGAAAAGCACCTATATCGATGGGAAGACCCTGATGATCAAGGCCAGCAAATCGGCTAGGGACCTGAGACGCGACCTAGTCCAGGCACTAGCACGGGGAGACAGGTTGGACGCGTACCTAACCGTTATTAAGGAACCGATGGAGGGCTTCCCTGGCAGAACAAGCTGAATCCTTGTCTATACCCCTCAATCCTCCACCATATGCCTGCGTGACGTGCTCAACTTCTATGGGGGAGGGCGACCCGGGTATGACTATACTGGCTGGCTCCCTCCAACCCCTGTCCTCTCCCGCCAGCCTTGCAAGAGACCCGTAGACGGTGACCCTCTCACCGTCGAGGCCCGCCCTCTCGACCACTATAACCGATGCAGCAGAGACTAGTTTCTCCCCTAGATCGCCCTCTAGCCCGGTTAGGATGCGGGCTGCACTAGCCGGGTCTAGCTGCGCCCCGTCTGGCGATATGTCTAGGAGGGCGAGTGTGTGTAGGCCTATGCACGCGTTAGAGTATATGTAGTCTAGTATGCTGTAGGCCTTGACCCCCCTCCAGGGGCCGGGCACCGTTATGGTCCTCCCGAACTTGTAGAAGTCTAGGAGGCTTGAGGACATAGCGGCACAGACGCCTGAGACGCCGGGTATCACCCTGAATTCCACATTCCCAGCTGAGGCCATCGCTATGAGGCTCCTATGCGTTGTCGCAACCAGGGGGTCCCCCGGTACTAGGACCACGACCGTCTCCCTCCTAGCCCTCTCTACGACTCTGGAGGCCAGCTCTTCCAACTGGCTACGCGTCGCCTCGAACACCCTATCACCAGCCAGCCTCCTGGCATACTCCACTAGCCAACCGCTCCCAGGCACCGTGTAAGTCTCAACGAATACGACGTCGGCCCCGGCTAATGCCTCCTCCAGGACCCTGCCCTGGTAGCCAGGGCCTATGCCCCCGCCCGCCAGTATGAGCACCATCCCCGGGCAACCCCTGGATTTAAACTGCCGCCCGGCAAGTAATAACTAACCGAGGCAGGGACGGGTTGCTTGAGTGCAGGGATGACGATCTGCTACTTGCGTCTATAAAGTACGGGCTACGCGCCCGGCACAACGCCTCCACAGGGGATATAGATCTAGAGGCTGGCGGGGCGAGGCTAACAGGCCCTGCCACGGGCGTGTACCTCAAGGCAGGGAATGGAGAATACATCATATCCTCGGAGGGACGTGTTATTAGGGAGAGGAATCCTTGCATCGCCCTAGTGAAGACCTACAATATGGCCTCCGACATGCTAAGGAAGAGGTATAACGGTGCTGTAACCCGTAGCCTCGTCACCCTCAACAACTACAGGCCCTCGAATAGATGCGTAGAATGGATGGCGGCACTACACAATACCAGCCGGGCACTAGCTAGGATATACTGTAAGCTGGCACCGTTAGCGGCTAGGCTCTACGAGATCCTGTTAGAGGCCGTTGCTGATCGCGCCCCAGAGAGGGTTCCCGATGTATACTATGGCGTGCAGCGGCTGGACGAGCAGGTGAAGCTAATAGAGGGCCTTAGGAAGGCCATACCAGGCGACCCGGAGATACTCCACTCAAGGCTGCTCCACGTAGCCCTAGAGTCGATCGCCGATGTCAGGATGTGGCCTCTGCTGGCGGCATCATACCATGCGGGGTTAACAATTGGCCCGGGCTCTATACGTGGCGATGCATCACTCCTATCCTCTATAATCGCCGGGGAGCTCTCCTGGCTATTGAGAGCCTCCAGGGACAGGCCCGGGAAGCCGTTGCCAGAGCTTGTAGAAGGGATTACTGTCCCGGTGAGGTACGAGGTCGACGAGGAGATTACGGGCGGCGTTCTCTACATCAGCTCGCCCGCTACAGGTAGGTGTAGGTATCCATGCCTCACGATAGCCGAGAAGGGGGCGGGCCTGCTCTACGCCGTCTACTCCTCCCACGAGGATATGGGTGGGCTGCTCTATGAGATCCCCGGGGGGCCTCCAGTGGTACTACTCTATAGGGCTAACGGCATAGGGAGGGTGGCTGTGCCTAAGTGTAGGGGGGCCTATGAGGCCTTGGAAGCGGCTCTAACCGTTAAGGCCTCGGAGGTCGACGCGTCTAACCTCCTCTAGCCTCCTGGGGCCGAGTCTAAATATCCTCTGGGGGTATAGGTTAGGTTGTAAGTGGGGGTTGTGAAGAGGGCTGGTATTGCCGACGCCGTGGGAGGCGGATGGGGATGGACGCCAGTCTAGGAGCCCCCATTAGTTGCATAAAGATATATCACGCCCTGTTATATCGAATCGTATACGTAGGTAGAGGGGATTGACGAGTAGAGTACAGGCGCTCAGGAAGGCCTCCAGCACCTATAGAGAGACCCTGAGAAACCTGGTCCTAAGGATACTCCTCGACGGTCCAATGCATGGATACGAGATCATGAGGAGGATAAAGGAGATAACCAGGAACCGGTGGAAGCCGGCCGCGGGCACACTGTACCCGTTGCTCGAACAACTGAGGGAGGAGGGCTTGATAACGGTTGCCGGGGTCGAGGTTTCTAATGTAAGGGGCGGTAAACGGATAATGTACAAGTTGACCCGCAAGGGCGTCGAGGAGGCTGCTAGGATAATCAAGGAGAAGGCCCAGACGAAATTCGACATATTAATCTTCTATATAGTGGAGGGCGTCGTCGCCCTTAAGAGGCACGGTCTAGAAGACGAGTACAGGGAGATATGTGAGGCCATCAGAGAGGGCTATAGCAAGCTGGGCGTCGTGTTGGAGGATAGGTGTGGACTCTAGGCCTTATTGTATATGAAGAGGGCCGCATAGGGGTACCCCTTGAGCCTGTCTATCAACACGCTCGGCTTACCCACGCCCCTAACCACCGCTATTATGAACCCGTAGTCCATCAAGTGCATCCAGCCCCTCCTAGAGGCCGAGACCACCCTGTTGTAAGCCCCCTTAGTCCTCCCATGGAAGGGTCTACCGGTCTTCGCCGTGTACCGCCTGAGTATGAGGGGGACCCACTCCTCGCCCTGGACCGCTAGAGTGACTCCCCTATCCCCGATCCATTCCACCGCGAGGTCCATAGCGTCTACTATGGTGTCGATGCACTCCTGCAGGGTTGGGCAGGCTTCCCTGGCCCCCAGCAGCCCTGGCGGGGGCTCCTTGGCTGGTAGGAGTAGGGGCTTTGAGAAATACTCTTCTAGTCCCCTGCGTATGACCTCGTTCACCATGCCAGGGGACTTCCTAGAGGCTTCTAGGGCCTTCTCCATCAGGTTGTGGAGTGCCTCCACCTTCTCCTCGTCCTGCCACATGCCCGATACAAGCATCCTGTACTCGTCGGCGGGGAAGTATTCTATGGGCTCGTGGTCCCTGTCGAGGGATAGGTTGGCCACAACCACGTTGTATCCCCTGCCTTCGCCCATATCGAGTAGCTCGCCGCAGTCCCCAGCCGAGATGGTGAGGTTTCCAGCGACTATCTTGAAGGGCCTGAACCCGCCTGCCAGCGAGGGACACCTATAGTACCGGAGAGGGACCCTCTCCGCTACACCACTGAGCTTCTCCTCAGGCCCAATAACCATCCCGCGGCCTAGATGCATATACCATGGGAGATAGTAGGCCGGGTCCTCGCCCCTCTTGAACTTGTAGGCGGCTAGAGGAACCCTCACTACCCAGTAGTCGAGGTAGCCCAGCCTCTGGAGCATGCTGATCGACTTGACGCTCAGCGGGTCGGGGTGTATGAGTGGTGTTGGGACCACGAGCGTAGGGCTCCCCCCGGCCTCCTCCCGTATCCTCCTCCACAGCGTTAAGAGGGTGTTATACGCCGATGCCACGGCCGATGGAGTGGTCCTCTGGGCCCTCGCCATCCTGATCCTCTCATCGAAGTCCGCCGGGTTGTATAACGCCACTATCCTAGCCTCCCTGCCATCCCTACCGGCCCTACCGGCCTCCTGGTAGTAGTCCTCTATACTGTCGCTGGAGGTGAAGTGTAGGACCCAGCGGATGTTCGGTATATCGACGCCCATCCCAAAGGCCTTAGTGGCCACCACGATCAGGGGGTCCCCGGCTACGCTGGCCTCGTAGATCCTATTCTCGCGGAGCCTCCTCTCGCGGGACGAGAGCTGGCCGTGGTAGCTGATCGTCTTGAGACCGGTCTTCGCCGAGAGCAGCTCCGCCAGGTAATCGGCGTTCTCCCACTCCTTACGGGTCCTCTTCACAAACCCCGTGTATACAATGCCAATCC
>WWDN01000056.1:0-16901 GCA_035615875.1 Thermodiscus sp.
ACTGATATGTATAGGCTTGGGGCCGCCCCTATGTGGTCTAGGTGGCTGTGGGTTAATACTAGTGCTTCGATGTCCCTGGGCTTGACGTGGGCTGGGAAGACTGGCCTGTCTTCCTCGTCGAAGTTTGTGCCGTAGTCCATTAGGAGTATTCGCCCGTCTGACTTCACGGCTATCGCAGCTCTGCCCACTTCTCTGCCGCTGCCGAGTATCTGGATTCTAGCCATTCGTTCCTACACCTTTCCTCGTCTTCTCGTGGTCTCCTCTGGTCCCTGTGGGTCCCGTATAGACTAGGTGCTGTACATGTAGCCCTAATATAAAGCCACGTCCCAGATAATAAAATAAATAAAAATTCTACTAACTATATGATTAACCCGGGCTCCCTACTCCCCTCGGACCCATAGACGAGACCTATAATCTTCTCAGCCACCTCACGATCAATACCAGCATCTACGAGGTTCTGCAAGGCCCTCTCACGGGTAACACCCTGCCTATACCATGCAGCCACCAAGTTGGCTAGCGACACGAAGGACTCCTCTATGATCTTCCTCTTCAGTCCAGCCGGGAGAACCGACACTAGATACGTGTACCCCAGTATCAGCGAGGCCAGTGCCTCCTCGAACTCAGCCTTCGAAAGGCTTTTCTTGTCCAAGTCAACCGCTATCGCTATCTCGTGGCCCTCGCCGAAGATGTAGTATTTGGCCAGGGGGAGCTTCGAGATATCTAGGAGGAGCCTGTAGAGCGCCAGCTTCTCCTCGGGCCCCAGATCTATTGTGTCAAGGCCCGTCTCTATAACTATCCTGAGGGTCTTGATCTTATAGTCGGGGTTCTCCAAGTCCAGGACGAGCAGGTTTACCGGGACCTTTGGATGGCTCACACGCAGCATCTTGAGCTTGCCGTCCTCGACACGCTCATCTATAACCTGCCATCTCAGGTCGACGAAGGTCTCCGGCTCATCGACGCCCTCCACGAGCCACTTCTTAACGTCCTCAAGGGTAATCAGCTTCTCGCCTGGCAATGGAACAACACCACGACACTCCTGAAGTCATTACTATCTATGGGCCTGCCACGCTAATAAGTCGAACTCTCCCAGGTGAGACGCGCTCGATCCCAAGGACTCAACCGCGCCCCATTCCGCGACGAGTGCAATCAACACTAACACTGTTTAAACAGTCTTGCAATACGGTAATTTGAGTGGTGCTTGGCCGTGAAGGAAATCTCCTGGGGCAAGGCATTCATCTACGCTCTAAAGTTCGCTGTCCTCTCCCTGGTATGGCTACTGGTTGGCGGCATCCTAATGGTCGCCGGGATCGTGATGGCCACCGGTGGGAACGCTCCTATCCCCTCATTACTCGATAACCACCAGTTCGAGACCCATGCCTCGTCGCTTGCAACCGTGACAACCGGTGCAATACTAGTGATTGTAGGGTATCTGACAGCTATACTAGGCTCGATCGCAACATACTTCAAGCTAGTATCCCGGCTAATAGTGGAGACCAGCAAAGACTAACACTCACACCTTGATGTACCGCCTCAACTTCTCGGCCACGAGCCTGACATCGTCCTCGCCATTGTATACGTGGACCGAGACGCGTATCCCGCTTAAGCCGGCTTGACCCCTAGCACTCACCGCGATACCATCCCGGGCCAGCTCCCCAACCACCCTCCTAGCCAGGCTGGGCTCCACCCTCAGAGACGCTATACCGCTGTGACGACTCTCGGGATAATAGTCCTGGAACGTCTCAACACCATAATCCCTCAACAGGTCAAGCAACAGCTCCTTAAGCCCCATTATATGGCCCTCGACATCCGCTACCCCGATCCTGGAGAAGAGCCTTAAGGTCGCCTCGAAGGCTGCCAAGCCGGGTACGGACAATCCCGTGGGAGCGCTATAGCGATGCCCGTCTTCTCGCAGGCTTTGCACCGGCATAGCCCCCTTGGCAGGGTTGCTCCAGTACTCGTCCCAGTCCTCGATGGCCAGATTGCCGAGGCCATGGAACACCGGGTCGAACCCCGTCATCTCCCTGGAGACAACGCACACGCCCAGCCCGGCGTGCGGGGTGAGCAGCCACTTCTTCACTGAAGCCGCGTAGGCGTGGGCCGTCTCCTCGCCCTCCCTCAGGGATAGCGCGCCGAAGTGCTGTACAGCGTCTACCACGACTAGCGTATCCCTCTTCCTGGCGTAGCTGATTATACTGGCCAGGTCGGTCCTGTACCCGGTGACCCATGTCACCGCCGAGACGACCACGACCTGGGCGCCATCGTCTACAGCGGCTTTAACCGAGTCCTCCACGGTGCCCTCATTGTAGACCTTGACCCTGCATCCCTTGAAGCGGCAGCCCGACTCTACGGCCCTGGCTATACCCGGGAACTCCTCGAAGGATAATCCTATAAGCTCCGTATCGGGCCTTGACAGGGCTAGCCTGTAGATGCAGTGTGTGGTGGACTCTCCGACGCCTATGCTGGCCGGGTTGAAGCCGTAGAGCTTGCTGAAGCGTTTGGTGATGGAGTCGATCAGGCTGTACTTGGCGGATTCCGCCTTGGATACGTTGCCAGTGTAGAGTTTTGAGGCCTGGATCATGGCGTCTATGGACTCTCTCCACGCGAGCCCTATGGAGGCCGTGTTGAGATACGCCCTGTAGTGGCTTGCCGCAGGAAACTCCCCGGACAAGTCTAAACCCGGTCACCAATCCCTCCGTAGACCACTCTCTTCCTAATTAAGACCCACGGCCCGGGGACTGAATGGATGATAGCTCGGGATACTACACATATATCCTGGCCCGTGGCCTGTTATCTCTCGTGGTGTATAGCCTTGCCCCAAAAGGGTTCTAGACCCCTGTATCCTCCCGCCCCGTGGCTCTACTGGGATGTCGAGGCAGCGATAACCCTTGTAACCTTCAACGCTGAGAGCGTTGAACCGCTCCTGCCAGAGGGCGTTGAGATCCTTGGAGACCAGGTTATGGGCGCCGTGTGGATAGCCCGCTATCCCAGGTCGACTCTAGGCCCCTATAATGAGGCGTTGATTGCCATCCAGGTCTACGTGGGGGGAGAGCCCAGGTTCTTCATACCATACATCTACGTTGACAGTGACGTCGCACTCGCCGCCGGCCGGGAGGTGGCTGGCGCCCCTAAGAAGTACGCTGACATCGGCTTGGAGTGGAGCGGTCGTAGCGTAGTCGGCTGGGCTCGTAGGGCTGGCATGGTGATTAGAGTGGAGGTCTCCCCAGAGTATGTGGCTTCTGGCGAGGTGCTTGAGGCCCTGTTGTCTAGGGACGGTACTCTCCTCTTGAATGTCAGGGAGTTGCCTGGGGTGCCTGGGGGAGGCTCTGTGAGGGACTTGGTTGCGTGGCGTGCCAGAGTGTGGTTCCATAGGTCCATGGGCGGCGGTGCCTTGAAGGCTTGGGCCGGCCCCTCTAGGGTAGAGCTGGTAGGTGGGGTTGAGGACCCCGTTGGCGAGCTGGAGGTCGTCGATGTCGTAGATGGGTTCTACGCCTTCTTCGACATGGAGCTATCGGTCGATAAGGTACTGTGGAGGCGTGTAGAGGGTTGATGGCTAGAGGGACCCTCCTAGAGGAGACCTTCTACCCCCACGACCACGAGACCCGGCTCTACAGGAAGAGTATAATCGAGTGGTCAACTACCCACGTCGAACCCAACGCGCTTAGACTCGACAGGATGAAGGAGGAGGACGTCCTAGAGGAGGCTCGGAGGATCATAAAGGCCTCAAGCGAGGTCAGGATGCTTAGCCTGATAGTCCCAGAAGACCTAGGCGGGGCCGGAGCACTAACCTATCTGGGCTCCAACGTGCTAGAGATACTAGCATACTACGATGCCGGGGTCGCAACCAGTATAGGGGCCGTGTGGCTCGGCCTCCTACCAGTATTCACCGCCGGCGTGCTCGACGGGGGCGAGTCGTGGAGGAGGTGGCTCAAGCCCTTTGCAGAGTCAGACGAGGCCGGAGACCCACAGGTCTGGGCGTTCGCGATAACCGAGCCAACCGCTGGCAGCGATTACGAGAGGATTGAGCCGGGATCTAGGCCAGAGTATGTGACTGTAGCTGTGCCCGACGCCTCCAGCGGGTACAGAGTTAGTGGTAGGAAGGTCTTCATATCCAACGGGCCTATAGCGGATTATGTCACCGTGTTCGCCGTCGCCGACAAGGATAGACCTATCGAGTCTATGCTGTGCCTCATACTGGAGAGGGGCGAGTTCAAGGTCGAAACAGTCTACGACAAGATGGGCCATAGGAGTAGCCCCACGGGCGAGCTGGTGTTCGAAGACGTGCCCGTGCCGCCCGAGAGGGTGTTGTGTCCTCCGGGCATGGGATGGGAGATAGCGGAGATAACACTATCCTATAGCCGGGCGCCCGTGGGCGCGATAGGCCTCGGCATAGCTAAGAGGGCCCTGGAGGAGGCTATAATGTATGCCAAGTCCAGGATGCAGGGCGGGAGACCCATAATAGAACACCAGGCCGTGAAGATGAAGATAGCCGGGATGATCGAGAGGGCCTACCTGGCCGAAAACACTGTTTATACCGTGGCCAAGCTCCTGGAGGAGAAGTTCCCACCGCCCATCGAGGATTCAAGCGTGGCCAAGGTAGCCGGGGCAGACGCAGCAGTCTACAATGCACTGGAGGCAATACAAGTGTATGGTGGAGTGGGCTATATGCGTGAGACCGGCATAGAGAAGCTGCTAAGGGACGCCAAACTCATACAGATCTATGAGGGAACAAACGAGATC
Organism: Thermodiscus sp.; assembly: GCA_035615875.1. Lineage (GTDB taxonomy): Archaea > Thermoproteota > Thermoprotei_A > Sulfolobales > Acidilobaceae > Thermodiscus. The sequence goes on from WWDN01000056.1 coordinate 4,738, forward strand.
AACAGGCTAACATTCACCGAGAGGTTCACAAGCAGGATATGAGTCCGGGCCCGGAGGGGACCTATACCACCCGTAATTACCCCCGGGCACGCCAGGACTATGTGGAGGGTACTGTGCCGTGGAGTGCGCCTACGACGTGTTCACCAATAGGCCGATAGAGGAGGATCTGAAGGGCCTTCTCCAAGGATACCGGGTCTACGTCCCCGAGGAGCCGTTAAGCGGGTCGAGGGCCTGGGAGATCGCCAAGAGGTCTAGGGTCTACATAGACTGGTTCGACCCAGTCACAAGCGACATGTTGCGGGACAAGGGATGCCTCCAGGTAATCATAGCCAGGAGTAGCGGATACGACCACATAGACGTAGAAGCCGCGGAGTCCTTGGGGGTCTGCGTGGCTAACCAGCCGGAGATCATCACCGAGGCAGTAGCAGAGTTCGCAGTGGGAGGTATACTGGCTGTGCTCAAGAGGATAGTAGCCAGGCACAACTACTTCCCCCAGTGGGCCTCCAAGGGCTGGCCGACACACCTCTCCGGCTTTCTGCTACGGGGACGCTCCCTAGGCCTACTCGGTGCGGGGAGGATAGGGCAGAGCATTGCGCTCAAGTTGAAGGCGCTTGGCGCGGGCAAGATTCTCTATTATTCGAGGACCACCAAGCCCGCCCTAGACGCGCTCGGCGGTAGGAGGGTCCCTCTAGAGGAGCTATTCGAGCACTCCCAGATACTCGTAAACTCCCTGCCCCTGACAAGGGATACAAGGGCCATCGTAACCTATAGCCTCTTAACGCGCCTCCCCGTGAACGCCGTCTACGTCAACGTCGGCAGAGGCGGCACCGAGGAGGCTGGGGCCGTGGAGAGGGTGGCTAGGGAGAGGCCCGACCTCGGCTTCGTCCTGGACGTGCACCCGGTCGAGCCCGTGCTGGGTGGAAGCGATAGGACCGGCTACGTGGGGGATCCCCGGTTTGTGTTGGCTCCCCATATGGCTGGTTTCACCGTCGAGTCGAAGACCGGCACCACGCTGCTGGCATTGCTCCAGGCGAGGGATTTCCTGCGCTGGGGCTGTGTCTGGAACCCTGTAGTTGATTGCTGTAGGAGGTGTGGTTGGGGCGCCCCGGAGCTCGATAAGGTAATTGACATGGCTAGGAGGATTGCCAGGGGGTAACCTCTTTTTATCCCGGGGGCGTCCCGGTAGTGTTATGCATGATGAGTTTTGAATACGTCGATGAAGAAGGTCGAGGTGTACTCGTCCAGGGACGAGTGTGGAAAGCTGGAGGAGTTCCTCGATGGGGAGAGGATCTACTGGTATCGTGAGGAGGCCTCGCTTGCCGGTGGGTCGAGCGTCTGCAAGTTCACATTCTATGCCCCTGTGCAGGCGCTTGCACGGATACTCGATGGGATAGCAGGTCTACTAGACCTCAGGAGGAGGGAGAATCTTGTCACCGTGTTGGACGTCGAGACGGGCCTGGGCAGGCCGTACAGGGTCACGAGCAGGAGGTTCCTACCCTCTATAAGGGCCTTGATGGCCAGGCCGCTGACCGCACTGCAGGAGGAGGCCGGCGAGAGGGCATACTATTCTATAGGCCAGGTCTTCCTGGTACTGCTGGCGTCGTTGATCGCGTTGAGCGGCCTCGTCAGCAATAACCCCTACGTGATAATTGGGGCTATGTTGATCTCGCCGATACTTGGGCCGGTCTATGCGTTCTCCGTGTCCATAGTGCTCGGGCCGAGGAGGAGGGCTCTCGACAGCGCGGCAACCCTCTCCACGCTACTAGCAGTGGCCTTTGTAGCCGCGTTGGCTGCGAGTATAGTCTCGGAGCTGGCAGGTCTCGGTGTCCCGGTTACTCGGGAGCTCTTGGCTAGGACTAGGTCCACGGGCCTGGATTTGGCCGTGCCTCTATTGCTCGGGATAGCCTCTATAATCGCGGTCTCGTCCAACACGACGGAGGCGTTGGCCGGCGTCGCGATAGCCGCGGCTCTCGTGCCCCCCGCAGCGACTCTAGGATGGCTTCTCCCCGTGGATGCCCGGCTTGCTCTGGGGGCTCTCGGGGTCTTGTCTCTCAACGTGGTTGGCTTGTTGGTGGGAGGGTCCCTCACCGTCTTCCTCGCTGTGGGTAGGGCTAGGCGCGTCTAGTGGAGGGTGTAGCGGGTTATTGTTTTGGCTTGATTGTCGTGATCCTCTTCACATACTTCTGTAGCCTGTCTAGGTCTACGTCTACCCCTATGCCTGGCTTCTCGCGGACTCTTATCTGAGAGTCACCGTCTAGCTCCCAGGGCTCGTCCACGATGTCCTCCATATAGTACCTGCTACTGGCGCTTATGTCCGAGGGATAGCGTACGCCTGGCAGTGTGGCTAGCGCCACGAGGTGTCCCCGGCCTACGCCGGTCTCAAGCATTCCCCCTATCCAGACAGGCCTCTGGGCATCCATACTCCATACCTCGTGGATCTTGAGGGACTCTATTATGCCGCCCACCCTCCCCGGCTTGATGTTTATTATCTTGGCAGAGTCCAGGCGTAGAGCCGCTACGGCCTCTCGCCGTGATTTTATGCTCTCGTCGAGGCATACCGGGGTCTTGATCATCCTCTGGAAGTCTGAGTGCTCTAGCAGGTCGTCGTAGTGGAATGGCTGTTCTATCATGAGTAGATTGTAGTCGTCTAGCTTCTTGAGGTGTGGCGCGTCTAGGAGGGTGTAGGCGGCGTTCGCGTCAACCTGTAGGGGGAGATCTGGGTACTCCCTCCTCACCCTCTCGACCACGTTCACATCCCACCCGGGCTCTATCTTGATCTTAACCCTCCTGTACCCGGCTTCGAGGTACCCGGATATAGCCTCTAACAGCTCCTCGACGCTACCCTTGATGCCCACGCTAACCCCTACACTGACCCGGTCTCGAACTCCTCCGATGAGCCTATAGAGGGGGACCCCCTCCTGGCGCGCCCGCAGATCCCATAAAGCCATCTCGACGCCAGCCTTGGCCATGTTATGGCCCCTAACCCTCTTGGCGCGCTCATAGAACTCCTCTGGGTCGGCCGTGGAGGGCAGCATCTTCGATAGGAAGTCGACTATCACGTGCCACGCCGTCCACACCGTCTCATAGGAGTACCAGGGTCCCTCCCCCGCTACGACCTCGCCCCACCCGCTTAAGCCCTCTTCATCCACGACCTCCACTAGGATCGCTGGCCTCAGGGACGTGGCTCCGAAGCTGGTGCGGAACTCTGTCTTCAGAGGCATCCAGACCTCGTATAGCCTCGCGAGCTTTACACCGGACACAGGATCTCCAGCCTCCGAGACCCCTACGGGGTCTGATGTTCTGGGTTCTTATCTGGTTCCCCGGGGAGGGGCCTCTGTGAAGGGCGTGGTCCTCATCGTCGTGCTCAGCGGGGTTGGATGGCTCCTCGTCACAGGCCCCCATAGAGGATCTAGAGGATTTAGCTATAGTAATTCCTTTGGGGCTTCGGCGGTTTTACCTGCATTCCCTGCGTGTTAGTGCGGCGGCGATTAGATCTGCGTAGGCTCCTAGATGGCTGGCTAGCTTCTCGGCTATGAGCCTCCTGGCCTTCTCGGGCTTGTAGGCCCGGGGTATCCATCCTATGAGCCATAGCAGGCTGTCTAGGTTTAGCGGTGGTATCCCTGATCTGGCCGCTATCTTGTTCCAGGCCTCTACCGCCTTGTAGGGGTTTGAGAGTATCTTCTTGTAGCTGGACGCCTCTAGTAGCCCGCTGGTGTATGTTATGCATGATATCCTCAGGTCTACGGGTATCGGGACATCCCATGGGGCTGGGTGCGGCTCTTTGAGGGACCCTCTGACCGAGTAGTAGGCCATTTTGGCGGCGAAGGCTATGGTCTTGTTCCAGGTCTTTTGTTTTAGGGTCCTGGCTAGTGCTTGCGTTAGCCATGCCCCGCTCTTCAGTATACGATGCGGGTCTCGGAGCAGGGTCTCCAGCTCGGTCTCAGCCCCTTGGACCACTCTCTGTATCCTCTTCTTCTTGGCTTCCCTTTGTACTACTGCGCCTGGGCACTTCTCTAGGAAGTCTATCACCGCGTTTGCAGCGTCTACTGGTGTCGTGCCCATGGGCGTCTCCGTGAAGTATCTGGCGTAGCAGTCCCACCATTCTTCTCCCTTCATAGTGAGCCTGTATGATACTAGGGCTGTGAGCGTCGCCGTGGCCGCTGCCCATCCTGTCGTGTGGGTTCCCGCTACCCTCGTGACCGAGTGGAGCTGGGGGTCGGTTTCCTCTATGAGTAGTATTTTCTGGACTCCTATCTTCCCGAGTAGGCTGGCTAGTTCCTCGATCCTCTCAGCGTTTTCTATGGTCAATCCCGTGTCTCCGCTCTTCTATTGGGTCTCGCGGGTTTATTCGTTTACTCTGGGATCCTTATTGCGTGGGTCCTGGATAGAATTTGCTTGGGGTAGTCGCGGAGGTAGAGAATACAAATTATAAAAATTAAAAATTAGTTTTGTTTATGGAGTATGATGTCCCCCTTGGGTTATATTGGTGTTGGCGCTCCGCTCGGCGGCGAGGTTAGCCATGGCGAGTAGTTAATCATGCTGGTGTTGCCAGCTAGCGCGTCTCCGCTACCGGATGGGTTGAGTACTGGGTCGTATGGGCCGCTTGGGTCTCCCCAATAGTTGGATCCGGCGTCGATGTAGCCGAAGTCCCAGACTCCGGCTCCCCAGTCGCTGTTACCTTCGATCCAGCCGTTGTTGAAGTATACTGTGGCGTATCCGAATACGCTTATTCCTCTCCTGTTGTGGTATAGTGTCGAGGAGTCGGCGTATACCTGGGTGTTCTCGAAGGCCGCTATTCCCTCCCACGTGCTGTTCTCTATCAGTACCCTGTCTAGGTATGCTATGGAGCTGCCCCAGACTGAGATGCCCCATGTGCTTGAGAGTATCGTTGAGTTGGTGAAGCTACCGACCGCGTTGTCTAGCAGTATTACGCCGGAGCCGGTGCTGTTCTCTACTAGCAGGTAGTTGAAGTTGCCCGTTGAGGACTGGAATAGTGCTACTCCAGCCCACGCCGGGTTCTCTACCGTTACATAGGATGCCACTATGTTGGCGTTGTCATAGCCGTGTATACCCGTTATTCCGGGCGCCTCTATCCTCACCATGTACGCGTTTAGCGTGGTCTGGGCTGTTACTATGATTCCCTCGTAGAGCGGCTCCTCTATGTAGGCCTCTGAGAGGCTTACATTGGCGTTGCCTATTAGTCCTAGGCCCCTGCCGATGTTCTTGGCGTGGTAGTATTCGATTGCTACGCTTGAGTTCTCAGCGGCTAGGACTGCCTCCCATGGGGTGTTGTAGACTGCTAGGTACATGGCGTTGACCTTGGAGTTGCCGTAGGCTCCTAGCCCTATCCAGCTGGTGCCGTTCACCATGACGTTGGTCAGCTGCATCATGGAGTTCTCGATGGCTAGTATCGCGACGTTTCCAGCGTTCTCTATGGTTGCGTTGGTTAGTTGTAGGCTTGACTCTAGCGCTGTGAAGACTCCGTATACGCCGGTGTTCATTACTGATACGTCCTCTATGACGCTGGTCGCTGAGGGGTCTGTGTTGAATAGGCCTATACCGGTTAGGCTTCCCGCTACTGTGCCGTACTTGGCGTATAGCGTGCCTGAATCGGCCGTTAGGAGGCCGAAGTAGGTGTTACCGGCGGCGTAGAAGTAGTACACGTCTGCGTGCGAGCTTCCCCTAACGGCTATGCCGACGTCGTTGCCGGTCGCGGTTACATAGGCTGCGCTCATGGTGGAGCCTCCTACGAGTGTTATTCCTTCTGCGGCGTTGTTGGTTGCGGCGATGTTGTAGGCTGTTATGCTTGAGTCAGCGGCTAGTATGCCCCAGTAGCTGTCGTGGAACATCGAGTTCCAGACGTATACGTCTGAGGCGACTGCGTGTAGGCCTGCTCCGCTGGCGGCGTTGCCTGCCGCTATGTTCTCCATATAGACTGTGCTCTGGGATATGCTTATCGCGTCTACAGGTGCCGCACTGACTGTGAGGTTCGCAAGGTAGGCGTCGGTGGTGTTGACTATTTCTATCGCGGCTGTAGCCTGTGATGTCGAGTTGGTGGCTTCAACATCTATTGGTAGGCTTGCTTCTCCCATTATCGTGCCGATCTGCATGTTCTGTAGTATCACATCCTTGGTGTTGCTCACTATGAAGGCGCTCGTCGTGTTGATTATAGGCGGGTTCTCCGGGTCTATACCGGTTATCCACAGCGGCTTGTCTATCACTACGCCCGTGTCATTGTAGACTCCTGGGAAGACCATTATGACCGTGTATGGCGATGCCTGGGCTACTGCATCGCTTAGAGACGTGTAGTCAGCTCCGGATCCCGGTGGTCCTACCGTGACGGCTAGGAGTGAGACGTTGAACGCACTATAGGCTGTCTCCTCCCTGTAGACTACTGGGCCCTGGCTTCCCTCCACGGTGAAGTCTACGGGCCCGATAGAGTTGAAGCTCGGCAGGAATGCTATGAACATGTAGACACCCGTGTCTACCTGGCTTATGTAGATGTCTGCATCCTGTCCTAGGTGGTCTGTTATCGTCACGTCTAGTGATGACACGTTTACGGGGGAGAAGCTGGCGTCTAGGACCATTACTATACCGGTTATGTTTAGCGTTGAGTCACAGAGTATCTCTCCTCCGAGCACGTCCTGCTGGAACAGTACTAGGTACCTGTGTAGGCCGTAGAGTTCTCCGTTCACCACCTTGTATACAACGTCGCTGTCCACGTATGTGGAGAGGTCTAGGTAAGTGTAGTCGAATATTGATATCTCTAGTGTCCCGTTGGTCTGCGGTATGGTGAATACGTCGAAGTCGTAGATGTTGCCATCATATATTATTGTCCCGTTGAACCACACGGTTATGTGACCGTAGTCGAACCAGAGCTGGTTACCCAGGGCATCCATGCCGAGGTCGGTGTATATCACTCCGGGCAGGCCGTACATCGAGTAGTCGATCACGTGTGGCGCCTGCATTGGCAGCAGGCCGTAGCCCCAGTAGACTAGATCTCCGGGCTCGATCAGCTTGTCGAAGTCGTCCACGAACGCTATGAACTTATTCCACTCGATGTAGAACCCGGATACTATGCTGTTGCCCGTAAAGACCTCGATCCTCCTTATTGGGGCATCTATCGGGAGGAAGTATGATATCGATATCGGGGCGAAGCTATCCAGCAGGAATACGTGCTGCGCCACCTCGGAGTCCCAGTACAGGCTCCCATCTGTTCCATAGTCTGTTATCCTGTATCCAGCGTTGTCGTAGTCGGGGGTCACGGTCATCGGGGTCAGAGTCTTGTCTATCAGGATTGCCATATCATAGAAGTACGTTGAGTCGGCTATGTCATAGCCTTCTGGCACGAACTTAGCTCTCCACTGGCTCATGAGCTCGGTCGGGGATACGTATACCACTGGGTTATCGGTTGCTCCTCCGAGGTATCTGATGAATCCAACTACTACGGAGAAGTATGGGTCGCTCCATCCTAGCAGGTAGAAGTCCTCCCAGTAGGATGCGGCTATGCCTGCGTCGTAGACTAGTGGCTGTGTGTCCGAGGAGTTTAGGACCACGCTTGTGTCGCTGGTCACGTTGACCTCCTTGACTACGTATGTCGGCTCGTCGCTGAGGTCGACTATCCAGAGTATGAAGTACTCTCCATCGTTCACGTATAGCGAAACGGTGCCGTTGTCATCTGAGTAACCCATGAATGAGAACAGCTGTGCCTCTGTGAGCGTCGAGTAGCTCTTCTTGAATATTATCACTGTCTCCCAGGCGCCCGGCGTCCCGTCAGCGTATGTGAGGTTGACTTGTAGCTTGTTTAGTATTGATATCGAGTAAAGTCCCCTGTATACCTTGTTGGAGTATCCATCGACGAAGTATAGTTCCGCGATGTAGTATCCCTTGGCTGGGAAGGCTGTCGAGGGTATGGTGAACTGCACCGGCTTCGTCTCATCTGCTCCTAGAGTCACTGATCCAGTGAAGTTGTAAACTACCGCCTTGGTTAGGAAGTCGTAGACTATCCCGTTGATTGTTACGGTCTTGTTGACTGGCTCAAGGTTCTCTATGGAGAGTGACAGGTTTAGGCTCTCGTTTAAACTTAGCATGAAGTTGTCTATTGCAGGGTCGACCAATATCGTGGCGTCAGCCGCCTTGTTAACCTGCACCAGGCCAGCGCCCTCAACGAGCGGATCGTAGCCTAGCGGTAGCGCAGTCATCACGAGCAGATCTTTGATTTGTTGTGGTGTTAGTGTCATGTTGTATTTCTGTTTGTAGGCTTGTATTAGTAGTGCCGCGCTCCCTGAGACGTGTGGAGTAGCCATACTAGTACCGGACCATGAGGCATAGCTGTTACCGGGTAGTGCAGCAGTAATGTCAACGCCTGGGGCGACGACAGTGGGCTTAATCCTCATATCAACAGTCGGGCCCTGGCTACTGAACCAGGCCATTCTATAGTCCTTTGTAGCAGCTCCCACGGTTATGGCCGTCCTGGCCGCTCCAGGTATCTCTACAGTCCTATAACCCGGCCCGGCGTTGCCAGCTGCTATCGCCGAGACTACTCCCAGGCTTGATGCGTAGTCTACTGCTAGGCTTAGCGGGTCTGTACCGTCGCTTGGCACCGCGGCGCCGAGGCTCATGCTAATGACGTTGGCCTCGTCGCCAGTATTGGGAGTACCGTCTGGTCCCAGGGCGGCGAACATTATCGCGTTTATGATCCAGGAGGTGTAGCCCCAGCCGTAGCTGTTGAGCACCTTCAGGTTCCAAAGGCACGCTCCTGGGGCTACGCCTGGGCCTAGATGGTCGTAGCCTACGAGGACTGTCCAGTTTCCTGAGGTGGCGTTGTGTGCCTTAACTATCGCTCCTAGTGTGTCGTCGTCGCTTGAGTACGCCCATATGTATACTGAGGCGAATAGGTCTGTTACGTTATCGCCGTCTAAGTCGTAGCTGTAGGTCTCGTTTAGCGGGTATCCCACCACCTGGTCCGACTCTCCTGATATCGTGATTAGACTTCCGTTAGAGCTTAGGACTAGTGTGAAGTTATAGGCATAGTATATTATGTCGTTCTCCTCGTAGTCGTCTAGGAACACCTGGATTGCATCGAAGACCGGCGTGTCGAAGGTCTGGTTTATCAGGACCCTTGTACCTCCCACCACTGGCACGTCAACGTACCAGATCTTGCCAGCCGCCGTCGATGCCACGTGGGTTCCGTGGCCGAAGTAGTCCATTGTATCGTTGACTTCCCAGTCTGGGTACTCGACGAAGCTCTTCTCAAGGACTACCTTGCCCTGTAGCATTGGGTGGGTCTTGTCTATACCAGTGTCTAGTATAGCTATCTTGACTCCAGAGCCGTTGTATCCCTCAGACCATACCTGTGGCGCCCCTATCATTGGCACGCTCTGTAGTAGGGATGCCGTGACCTTGTAGTCTAGGTAGACCTTCTCGATCATATCATTGTTGACGACGTACTTTAGGAATGCTCTGGCTTCGTTGAGGGGCACCCTAGCGGATACCAAGCCTAACTTGTCGAACTCGTGGGTCACCTTTGCATCGAAGCCCTCTAGGCTACTGACGAGGAGTCCGATATCCTTCACATTATCATTGTATTTTACTATCACGGGTATGCTGTCTAGCTTGTTCTCGATGGTGTACCCGTAGCTGGCCAGGTATGATATGTCGAAGAGCTCTGGATCGAGCTTCTCCAGGTTGACGCCCTTGGGGAACAGGTATAGCCTGCCGTCAATGATTGCCTGGTAGTAGATGTAGTTAGCGGGCTTCCCGTTTTGCCCTGCAATGCTAACACTGTCTATCTTCCCGTCGATAGTAGTGTGTACTATTACTATGTCGCCGGTTATTAATGGGATCCTCATCTGGCCCCCGAGCTTCACTGGTATCTTGGGGACCTCCTCTGAGAGGAATAGCTTGTTCCAGTTTAGCGCTACCGAGGCGACTGGCTCTATTTCGGGAGCCTTCTTTGGTAGCATTAGGTTCACGGGCTTGGGTAGCTTGATCGTAGCTCCGTTATTTAACTCCTTCGCGCCAGCTGCATTGTACTTTGAGATTATCTGGTTTACCGCGTCGTCGATGGCGTTAGGCGATGGCGCGTTGCTTGGCGGTGGCGATGCTAGTGCCGTGAGCGGGGGTACAGTCATTAGTGCTATGAGCAGTATGGCTAGTAGAACGTTTACTTTTGATCTAGACATGAATCATTCACCCGTCTTCGCTTTAGTTGCTAGAGTCGAAAAGAAATATATAAAAATTTAGCTAAAAACCCTACCTCCAAAAATAATAATTACTATATAAGGCGGTAAGCCCCGTAATACCCCATCCCATACCAGCTACATTAAAGTAAATTAACGCGCGGACTTACACACATTTAAACCAATACTAATACAGGAACCAGTTATGGTGAGAAACTTGACGATAATACCCGAATACAAGCGAAAACCGAAGGAGAAACCCAAGACAAAGAAAGACACAACTAGGACAATACTCGGCGTGTCCGCGTTGGTGGCGAGCATACTCCTCTCCATGGGGTACCTGCTAATAGCCTACACGATAATGGCGCTAGCCGGGCTCGGCATAGAGTCGCTCATAAACAACCTAGGAGCTATGGCGCCCCTATCACTCTACCTAATCTACATAGCACCCTTCATCCAAGCCGCCCTACTAGTCATACTAGCCTTGACAATCCTCTACGCCGGCATACGCGGGTTAACCGGGTCGCCTGGATCAACTATTAGAAGCGGGGCGATAGCCTGGGGACTCCTGCTCACAGTGTACCTGCTAACCGTCTTGCTAGGCTACCTCGGCCTCCCACAGGACATGAAAGACCAATACCAGCTACCCCTATCGACGACTATAACAGCCCTCTTGGCAACTGTAATCTTCACCGCCGGGGCCGTGCTCGTCAAGGCTAGGACCAGCTTCACCCGCTACTTCAGCGGGGCCATACTACTCCTAATAGCGGTCGTGATGCTGATAATGTCCGCCACGCCAACCGGCGGAGGGGTAACCAGCGCGCTCCAGGAGGCTGTTAAGCCCCCAGCCCAGCTACAGGACGTGAGGAATCTAGGGCGCCTCAACGAGATGGTGCTACTCTTGGATCCCTACGTATTGATCGGCCTCGTATTCGGAGCCATAGCAGTCGTGATCGCTCCGTTCCTCGGCGTGAGGAACCTGTGGATATCGGCTATAATGGCGGCAATGGGATCCATATTCGCGCTATCGATACTACTCTACTACTCCGCGGTGCTAGTGAACCCCCTGTGGACTGCGTGGAATAAGGTATCCCACGCCGAGTTAAGCGGGGTAGCACACCCACTCATAATCAAGTCCGTCATACTATCGTATCTAGCCGCTGCACTCCTATACACGATAGGCGCCCTGGTAGGGCTTATCTCCGCAGTAATAGCGCTATCATACTATATACAGAGGGGAGAGAAGCTATTCCAGGAAGAGACAGGACAAGGGCAGGGTTCAAAGGAACCCGCCTCCAAGCAGGACACTATGCCAGAGGGCTCTGAGCAGTCGAATTCGACTGAGGCCGGGTCAGAGAGCAATCACCGCGAGTAGGATCCCGTGGTTTCTAGAGGGCATACACCCCTCAATTGCTTTAATCGTCTAGCTTTCTCAAGCAGTCAACCCAGGGTGGTGGTCAACTGGCTTACCCCGGTGACTTGGCGAGGGAGTTCGTGCCCAGTGCCGATGAGCGGCAGGTGCAGCCTGCTGGCGTAGACTTGAGAGTCAAGTCTATCGAGGTCTTGAGGGGTCCCGGGTTTATCGGGGAGGAGAAGAAGATACCTGGGGGCGAGGAGGTGAAGCCTACTCCCAGAGGCTGGGTTCTAGCTCCTGGGGCCTATAGGGTGCGCTTTAAGGACGTCGTGAAGGTTCCTTCAGACTCCATAGGACTGTGCTTTCCTAGGAGTAGCTTGCTTAGAATGGGTGCCACAGTCTCTTGTGCTGTGTGGGATCCGGGGTATGTGGGTAAGGGGCAGGCCCTCCTGGTAGTGTTTAATAATAAAGGAATTGTCGTGGAGAAGGATGCTAGGCTCGCGTTAATAGTGTTTGTGAAGCTCGTCGAGGCGGCTAAGGTGTTGTATAGGGGCACGTATTATGGTGAGGGTCTAGAGGGCTAGGATGTAGGCGGCTATGAGCGTGTAGAGTATCGAGGCGGCTATGCC
>WWDN01000057.1:0-36533 GCA_035615875.1 Thermodiscus sp.
CTCGCCCAGAACCTCTTCGAGCTGGGACTAATCACCTACCATAGAACCGACTCCACGAGGGTGAGTGATAGGGGGATCCAGATAGCCAGGGAATGGCTACAGGAGGCCTACGGCGACTTGGGGGAGAAGCTCTTCAAGCCCAGGAGGTGGGGAGCCGGGGGCGCCCACGAGGCGATAAGGCCTACCAGGCCTATAGACGCTGAGACGCTGCGCGGCCTGATAGAGGAGGGCGTTATAACTGTTGCGACCAGGCTAACCAATGCACACTTCCGGCTCTACGACCTGATATTCAGGAGGTTTATAGCTAGCCAGATGCGGGAGGCCTCGCTGAGGAGGGCCAGGTACAGGGTGGAGATACTCGGGTCTGACTCCTACCTGGAGCTGGAGAGGATCGTAGAGATCGGAGCCGGAGATGGTGACGAGGCGAGGGGCTACACGCTGGTATGGCCCTATGTCAGGGAACAGCCGCCACTGCCCCTGGGCAAGGTCGCGGCTGTACTGGAGTTTGTGAGAAAGAGGAGCAAGGTACCCCTCTACACCCAGGGGGATGTTATACAGTTGATGAAGGAGCGGGGCATTGGCAGGCCTAGCACGTATGCCAAGATCATAGAGACGTTGTTTAGGAGGAAGTACATCATGCGGGCTCCCGAGGACAGGCTGGTGGCTACGGTGAGGGGCAGGGCTGTGTATGAATACTTGACTAGGAGGGTTGTGGAGGAGCCCAGCGGCCTGGAGGAGTTCATAGAGTACAGGTATCTTAGGCGTATACCGGTGCTGGTCTCGGAGGAGAGGACGAGGATCCTCCAGGAGAAGATGGATCAGATAGAGGAGGGCGTTGCTCGAAGAATAGATATAATGAGCGAGGTATACTCTGAGATAGAGGGGATCGCCCGTCCAGTAGCGTCGGCGTATCGAGAGGATTCTGGCGTGATCGCAGAGTGTCTCCAGGCGTACAAGAAGAGTAGGGGGTCGATTAAGAGATGACGGGAGAGCTACACATCGCAGTGTTACATGGATCCGTCAAGGCCGCCAGGGGAGGGCCCAGCTACTCCCATAACATCCATAGGTTCGTGAACCTCGTCACGAACTTTATAGAGGAGGCCAAGGCCAACAACAACCCCATCCACCTGATAGTCTCCCACGCCTTTCCAGCCTCAGGGAACATCCCCGAGTATATCAGGGATAGGGAGAGGGCTAAGAGCAGGATAAAGTACAGGTCGACAACGCTGAACCTGAAGACGATGGGCCAGGGAAGCCCTGTTAGGCTCCTAAGGAAGGTCGCCATAAACCACAACGTCAACATACTCTACGGCCCCCTCTACGAGGTCGCGGGGCCGAGGAACTATGAGACCACAGTCCTAATCAAGCCCGACGGGGGCATCGAGAAGTATAGGAAGATAACTCTCACGCCGGTCGAAGAGAGCCTGGGGCTCACGTGTGGCAAGACCCCTGGAGTGTTTGACCTGGTCGATTATAGTGGTAATGGTATTGGAAGGATCGGCGTCTTCATAGACGAGGACATGTTCAACCCCTTGATATTCAAGGCCTTTGAGATGTCCAAGGTCGACATAGTCATCGGCCATGCAATGCCCTACACCAGCAGGTACCTCCCACAGCCCAAGAAGGAGGGATACGTTGTCACCATGAAGCACTGCCTCGTGGATAAGATTCTCACCGCTAGGTCCATGGACGCCAAGAGCCCCCTGGTCCTGGTGGGCGGGGTCTTGAACGTGTATACCAGTAGCAGGAGGCTCGTTGAGAAGCACTGGATGCCCACGACCATTGTCGACCCGGAGGACCCGGAGAACGACGTGTGCCTGAGCCCGGCTACGGCCAAGTCTACGTCGAGGCCTTTCCTGACGGCTGATGATGTGGATAAGTTCAAGAGGGTGATAGTGGAGTTGAACGACGACAAGGACGGTTCTGCTGGGGACTGCGAGAGGGCGCATAAGTGGTTTAAGAAGATATGTAGTTCTAAGTAATCTTCACCTACAAACCACAATATTTTATTTGACCACGGCGACACTGTCATACGGTGATTAGTATGCCCCAAGCCGAGGAATTTCCTGTAGTATCCCTCATAACCAAGCAGCCCATAGTGATGAAGCCCGAGGACACCGTGGATAAGGCGGTTAGCAAGATGGCCGAGGAGAACGTTGGTAGCGTTATTATTGTTGACGATAAGTTTAAGCCCATAGGCATCTTCACGGAGCGAGACCTCCTGATCAAGGTGTGTGCTAAGGGCCTAGACCCTAGCAAAGTCAAGCTGGGGGACGTCATGACGAGGAGGCTGGTGACTATAAAGGAGTCTGAGCCGGCTAGGAGGGCCTTGGAGACGATGCTCCACTTCGGGTTCAGGCACTTGCCGGTAGTCGATAGTAGTGGTAGGCTTGTGGGGGTCATTAGCATAAAGGATGTTAGCAGGCCCTTCGTCGGAGAGGTTGATGTGGAGGAGCTTCACTCCGCTGGCTAGGCTACCTTGGATCTTTAACACTGTTAAACTTTAAATTTCTCCCCAGCCACATACTATACCCGGGGATAACCGTGAGCTTAGGAGTATCCAAGAGAAGAGTACAACGACTAGGCGGTTCAAGCCTCATAATAACACTACCGAAGATATGGGCGAGGAAGGTAGGAATAGGCATAGGAGACGAGGTAGTCGTAGTAGACGAGGGGAACCAGCTCAAGATACTCCCCCCGAGCTCCGAACTGGTCAAGAACATGGGCAGCCTCACAGTCAAACTCTCAAGCTACCTAAAGGAACTAGACCCGCGGGAACTGGCTAGATGCGCATTCATAGCAGGCTACGACAGGCTGATCATCGAGCTCCCCAGGTCAAACGGGGTCAACCCGGAGGAGATCCTAGAAGAGCTCAGGAAGAGTGACTATGTGCTAGAGGCGGTCCAGGTAATGAATGTGATCGAGGCTCAGCTACTCTCCGCGAAAGACGCCAACAGGAAGTTCCTAAAGCTGATAGCAAACATACTATATAACATAGCAGACGGCCTCACAAACAGGAAGACAACGCTCGAAGAAGCCTACAGGGAGTACGAGAAGGCCAGGATGATAACGGACATAGTGGCTAGGAGCGTCTTCAGGAACAAGGTAGTAACCTGCAGCGGCGAAAACGTGAACCCCATGACAGTCGGGATAATGTACACGGTGCTCGGCAACTTCGAGACTCTGCTGAAGGAGCTCGCGAATTCCCCGGATGATGCAGGCGAGACCGCCAGGGAGGTGGCGACGCTACTGGTACTGGTAGCCTCAGCCGTCGCCAACACGAGCGGTAAGAGGCTCCTGGAGGTCGAGGAGAAGGTAGACGAGTTAATGGAGAAGTATAGGGGCCGGAACGATAGAGTAGCTGGGATCGCGAGCGCCCTCCTCTCCACCATAAGAGAGCTGGCCAAGACGGCCCTATGCTTCACGACAACCCAGAACCAGAACAAGGCCTAGACACTACCTCGCCTCATACAGGGAATCAGAAATACATAAAATAGGCTCCACACCGACTCCTGCCCGGTGTAACCCAACTGGCACGGGACTGCCTGAGGCGCGCAGGGCACTGCCTGATAGGCAAGGGCCAGCAGGAGCTACGTAAGATAACCAGGGAGCACTCGCTCTTCACCAGGATAAAACGCGACATAGAGGAGAACGGATACACCAGCCACTCCTGGCAGTACATAAAGCGGAGGCTCGCGGAGCCACTGGTAGAGTGCATAGTAGACATAGCCAGGGAGTGCATAGGCGGTTGTATAAAGTCGATATACCTGGCGGATCTGACGGGCGGAGAGCACAGCTATATAACGGGGCATGGCGGGAAGGACCTTGACGTGATCCTCTACGCTCCAGGGTGCACGGAGCTCGACGAGGACTCGGAGGAGGCGCTTGAACGTGCCCTGGACGAGGCGGCTAGGATAATAATCTCCGAGGTGTTCGGCTTCGACCCTATCGAGAAGCTCGGCATCCCAAATGTGATCGAGATACACGTGGTCAGGAGCGAGGAGGACGCCCCGTACTGGAACATGATATTCTCCAGGTTCTCCCAGTTGATCAAGGTCTGGGACGAGGAGAAGGGCCTCATATCAGCCTGAAGGATAGGCGTTCCTCCGATTTCTTAGGCCAGATCCTTATTGCGGGCGAGTACTTGCTGCGTATCAATACGCCATAACCCAGGGAGTAGTCTGTTATGACGTGGACCTCCAGTAGCTCAGTTTTACCGCTCATCGAGACGTACCATGCGACTGCCTCCTTTAGTAGGGGGTTTAGGGATCTCTCCAGGGCCATCTTTATGTCGTTTTCAAGCCCGGAGACCTTGTCGGACACCTTTACAATGATATCCACGTCCCTGCCCTCGTAGGTGTATACTACCTCTCCCCCGGCCAGGTCCACATAGTATATCTCCTCGACTATATCCTCTCCGAGTAGCTCGATTATGCACTCGGCTATAGCCTCGGCTATCTTCGACTTGAGCCGGGGGATCCATCTATCATTGAAGTTCTTCCCCTCTAGCCTCTCGCGGCATTCCATAGCGCGTAGCTCTATCGTGCCTATTATGTCGGTCATGGAAAAGGCACCGTGGGCTGCTATACCCACCGGTATAGTAGTCAAGTGGTTCTTTAATAGGTGAGTTTTACAGTAGTCTGTATATGAAGAAATATGTGAATTAGCCTCCGCCTCTTCAGGCTCCCTTACTTGAAGATCCTGAAGAGTATCTCGATCAGGGCCAACACGTCCCTGATCGAGATGACGCCCACGGGCTTCCCGTCCCTGTCGACCACGGGGAGGTGCCTAACGCCCAGCTCCCTGAACTTCTCCATGACCTCGGTTATGGGGGTCTCTGGGTGCACGTAGGCGGGGTCGGGTGTCATGAACTCCCATACCGGGAGATCGCATACGGGGACCTCGCTTGTCTCCCTTGTCATGGCGCAGGTGAGGTCGCGCTCGGTTAGTATCCCTCTTAGTTCTCCGTCATTGCCGACTACTAGGACGCTGCCTACCTTGTTGTCGCACATTATCTTGGCGGCCTCCCTGAGCTTCACTTTCTCGCTTATGGTGAAGGGCGGAGCGCTCATTATGTCCCTGGCTAGTAGTGGTAGCTGTTTCCTGGGTAGTTTCACGGGTACCATGTTCCTTCTCACCGTGTGTATTCTATTGGGCCAGGGAACTGTATATATATTCTAAAATAGAATATATGTACGATATTGATCTGGGTATTTAATTCGAAGCCGGGAAAACACACCGGAGGCCCACTACCGCCCACGAGATCCCCAGCCAAGCCTATACAAGCCCACGCCAAGCCCAGTGAAGGTGCTCCCGTCATCGCCCAAGAACGCCACAAACGGCAAACCAATCAACCCGGCAACACCAAGAAAACCAACCAACAACTTCAAAAACCCGGCAGAGTAGAACGCCGCCATAATAGAAGGCTTCAGCCTCGTCCCATACATGAACAACTCTAGGAGCTGGCTAGGGGTCCCCCTAACCGATACATCAGCAACCTTACGGGCTACATCAAGCTCCCCCACAGCAACCCCGACATCAGCCCTAGCGAGAGCCACCGAATCATTAACACCATCACCAACAAAGGTAACCCTATGGCCCTCGCCCTGCAACTCCTCGACAAGCCTAGCCTTATCCTCTGGCTTCATACCGCCATAATACTCCTTGATACCAAGCATCCTAGCCACACGAGCAACATTACCCGGATCGTCACCACTAGCCATCACAACCCTAACCCCCAGAGACTTCAGGAACGACACGAACTCCCCGGCCCCAGGCCTAGGCTCCTCCCGGAGGCAGATATAGCCGCTAGCCCCGTTGACGACGGCCTCCAAGAGCTTACCACACTCGCCCAGGCGTCCACCCCTAATCTCCACCTGGAGGCCGCCAGAGGATCCCACCAAGCCAACGCCCCTAACCTCCCTGACAGTCAAGGACTCATCCATGGAATACCCGTGGAGCGCGCGAGAAACCGGGTGCCTGCTATACTTGGCGTAGCTACCTACTATGCCGAGGAACTCCATCTTACCATAGCCCGGAGGCGGCTCGACGCGCTCCGGGTCAACCCTCAGCTCCGTGAGGGTCCCCGTCTTATCCAATACAACCGCCGTCACACCGCTCATGGCTTCGAGGACGCCAGCGTTCCTAACGAGTATCCCGTGCCTCGCGAGCCGGGCGATGGAGTATGATGCGAGGAAGGCCGAGGATATTATGAAGGCGCTCGGACACCCCACGAGTATTATGGGCAGCGCCTTCACGGGCCCATACAGGTATAGCACTGGCGCGAAGAGGCCCAGGACCAGTAGCGTGAGCAGGGGAGTAAGCCTCTCTATAACCCTCGTGACCCGGGGCTTCGTCTCCACGGCCTCCCTGGCGAGCCTAACCAGCCTCGCTAAGTGGGACTCCTCGAACTTCCTAAGGACCCTCAGCCGGAGGGGTCCCTCTACGACCAAGCTACCGCTCAGCACCTTGTCGCCGGGCTTGACCTCGACTGGCAGGGGCTCTCCTGTGACTAGGGACGCGTCTATAACCCCCTCTCCCAGGGCTTCTCCGTCCAGCGGGACGGCCTCGCCGACCCTCACGATTATAACATCGCCCGGCTCGACCCCTCTAACGTCGACCTCCAGGGCCCTGCCTCCGGATTCCTTTAGGACCTTATTCCTTACATGGGATGCGATGGCTTCTATCTCCTTCTCGGCCCTCGCCTCTATGAACTCTTCCATGGTCTCCGCTATCCCGTAGAGTAGGAGTATGATTAGCCCCTCGACGAGGAGGCCGTAGTAGAGCGTTACCATGCCGACTACGGCCATTAGGAGGTCTACAGTGAACTCTCTACTCGCCACCAGCTTTGCGAGGAACCTGGCCAGCAGGACTATAGAGAGCAGTGCCAGGATATACCCAGCTACAACATCCAGCCCCGCGACATAGAGTAGCCCGCCAGCTAGGCTCGACAGAGATATGCCCGTGTATAGCGCGATCTTCAGCTTCAACCAGGTCCCAGGAGCCACTTGAGGGCGACGGAGGTTATATGGAGGCGTCATTACAATGAGGTGGAGGCCTAGGGGTGGAGCCACCCGAGGTCACAGAGGCCCCCGTGGACTACGGGGTGCTCCCACGGGCCTGCTCCAAGCAATCCACTGGGTGTCGGGCAGTCTTAAAGCTTCAATCGCCCCCCCATCCACCATGAGGCCCCCCTAGCCTATGAGCCTGGAGAGCTCCTCTACGAACACGTCTACATCGCCAGGACAGTTGTAGATGTAGAAGCTAGCCCTAACACCGCCATCGTGGAAGCCTAGGCTGTGGTAGAGCATGTTAACGCAGTGGGTCCCAGTCCTCACAGCGATCCTACGCTGGCCGAGGCCCAGGCCCACTAGATCCGGATTCACGCCCTCCACGGCGAAGGTGACAATCCCCCTCCTCCTGGCCGGGTCGCGGGGACCGATTATCGAGACTTTATCAATACCCTCCAGCCCCTTCAGAGTCCTCTCCACGAGCTGCCTCTCGTGCTCTGCAACGTTCTCCATGCCGAGCCCCTCTAGGTACTCGATGGCTCTGGCTAGGCCTATGGATTCTATGATGGGGGGAGTGCCGGGCTCGAACCTCCACGGCGGGTCGTCCCAGAGGACCCTAACCTCGCCATCGACCAATAGCACGTCTTTGATAGTGCCTCCCCCGCCGAGCGGCGGCTCCCACTCAGCTGCCAAGTCGCCCCTAACCCACAGCACTCCTATGCCTGTCGGCCCGAGCATCTTGTGGCCCGAGAAGGCGAAGAAATCAGCCTCTAGGCTCTCGACGTCTATTGGCATGTGGGGCGTGCTCTGGGCCCCGTCGACGACCACGAGGGCTCCGTGCTCGTGGGCGATCCTCGATATCTCCCTGACGGGGCTCTCGTACCCGGTGACATTTGAGACGTGCGTAACTGCTACGATCTTGGTGTTCCTTGTTATGAGCCTGTCTAGTTCCTCCCAGCGCGGGACCCCCTCGCCGTCAAGGGGGACTATCTTGAGCCTGGCTCCCGTGAGCCTTGACAACTGTCTCCAGGGGAGTAGGTTGGAGTTGTGGGCGTCGCCCGGCACTATTATCTCGTCGCCGGGCGAGAGGCCAGCGTTATAGTGTATGAGGAGGGCGGCCAGTTGTATTGCGTGGGTAGTCCCCTGGGGTACGAAGACGACATCGTCTTCCCGGGCTCCTATGAAGCGGGCAACCACCCTATGGGCCTCCTCGTACTCGCGCGTGGCCTCGACTGCCTCGGTATATACTCCCCTGTGCACATTGGCGTACTTCCTGCCGGCGAACTCCGTCATGGCCTCTAGGACGCTGTACGGTTTTAGGGTTGAGGCGGCGTTGTCGAGGTATATGAGGCCTGTTGAGAGCTCGGGGAAGTCCCTCTTGAGAGAGCTGCAGTCTAGCAAGACCGGTTCCCATCTCCTAGACTGGTTTCCTCGCTACTATCTTATATGTGAGCCCATCGTACTCCTCCTCTACGATTTCAAGGCCGGAGGCGGTTAGGATGCTCTTCACGTTCCTATAGGGGTAGTACATGTCTTCTCCCTCGACTTCGAGATAGTCTCCCTCCTTCGTCTCCAGTAAGGCCAATGCGAGCCTGGCCGCTGGCTTGGTCCTACACGACTGCGACTCTTCTACCGTTAGCTTGAGTGTGTACACCTTCATCTAGGGGCCCCTGGTAAATATATACAAAGGTAGGATATTTTAATACTAGCCTACATATGCCTAGTAAGGAATATAAATGCATATAGATTTGAGGAGAGGGACCCTCTACCGGCACAGCCAAAGGGTGGAGGCGTTAGCAGTTCAGCATGGGCATCCATATGCCCTTCTCACAGGCAACACGCCTAGCCCTCTCGTAGCCGGCGTCGGCATGCCTCACAACGCCCAGGCCCGGGTCCGCGGTTAGGACTAGCTCGGCCCTCTTCTCGCTCTCAGGAGTCCCGTCTAATACGAGGCCTATCCCAGCGTGGATGGAGTAGCCTATACCCACGCCCCCGCCATGGTGGAAGCACACCCATGTAGCCCCGGCGGCCGCGTTTAAGAGCGCGTTCAGCACGGGCCAGTCCCCTATGGCGTCGCTACCGTCCCTCATGCCCTCGGTCTCCCTGAAGGGGCTTGCGACGCTCCCCGAGTCCAGGTGGTCTCTCCCAATCCACATGGGGCCTATCTCCCCGAGTCGTATCAGGTTGTTCATTATCTTCCCGAACCTCGCCCTCTCGCCGTAGCCGAGCCACACGACCCTGGCCGGTAGCCCCTGGAACTTGACATGCCTCCTGGCCTTCTCGACCCACCTGACGAGCCTCTTGTTCTCCTTGAATGTCGCTATCAGCTCGTCGTCGAGCCTCTCTATGTCCTTGGGGTTGCCTGTTAGGCTCGTGTACCGGAAGGGCCCCCTGCCCTCCTCGAACATGGGCCTTATGTAGGCCTGGACGAACCCGGGGAACTCGAAGGCGTCCTTGTATCCCGCCTCGAAGGCCATCTTCCTTATGTTGTTGCCGTACTCGAAGACTATGCTCCCCCTCCTCTTGAACTCGACCATGGCCTCGACATGCTTCTTCATGCTCTCAAAGGCCAGCTCCTTATACCTCTCAGGGTCCCTCTCCCTCAGGTCACTGGCCTCCTCAAGGGTCATCCCGGCAGGGATATAGCTCAACGGGTCGTGGGCAGGAGTCTGGTCGGTCACCAGGTCAGGTACCACCCCCTGCCTGAGGATCTCTGGGAAGACCTCGGCGGCGTTCCCCAATAGGCCGATGCTCAGGGGCTCCATCCTCTCCTTGGCCTTCAGAGCCATGTCGAGGGCCTCGTCGAGGCTGTCAGTCCACGTATCCAGGTAGCGGTGCCTGATCCTCCTCTCAATCATCCTCTTATCAACCTCGACCACGATAGCCACTCCACCATTCATAGTCGCCGCTAGAGGCTGTGCACCGCCCATCTCGCCCAGGCCGGCTGTGAGGACAAGCCTCCCCTCTAGGCTTCCCCCGGGGAAGTGCTTCTCGGCGGCGAAGGCGAAGGTCTCATAGGTGCCCTGGAGTATCCCCTGGGTCCCGATGTAGGCCCAGCACCCGGCAGTCATCTGCCCATACATCGTCAGGCCCTTCCCCTCAAGCTCCCTGAAGTAGTCCCAGTCGGCCCACTTGGGCACCAGCATGGCGTTGCTGATCACGACCCGGGGAGCCATCTTGTGAGTCCTGAAGACGGCGACTGGCTTGCCTGACTGCACCACGAGGGTCTGGTCCTCACTCATCTCCATCAGCGTCTCCGCTATAGCCTCGAACGCCTCCCAGCTCCTCGCAGCCCTCCCGGTCCCACCGTAGACTATGAGGTGCTCTGGGTCCTTAGCCACCTCTGGGTCTAGGACGTGGAAGAGCATTCGGAGGGGTCCCTCAAGCTGCCAGGACCCGCTCTTGACATGCATATCCCAGCCACGTATATGGCGTACACGTAGCCTCTCCCAGGGCCTATAGTAGCCCTCCTCGATCAGCCTCATGATGCCGCGGCCAGAATACTTCTCTCTAACCCATCCCGGAACACTAGAATCCTGCACTGGGTGATACACCTCGGATACTTCATATAACCAGAGGGTGGCATGGAGGGGATAAATTAATGAGGGTGTCTAGCCTTCCTCGGACTTGAGCTTCTCGTAGAGTATGGAGAGGTTCTCCTTACGCCTCCTCACGTACTCTAGAGCCGTCTCGTTGTCAACCTCTATCATCAGGCCCCCGGCTAGGCCTATGTAGACGCTCCGGGGCTTCAGCTCTCCTATCAGTTTCTCGGCCTCCTCCAGCTCGTCGATCGTAGCCTTTATCTCGGCCAGCAGCCTCTGCCTCTCCACAATCCTCTCAGGAGCATTCAAGGGCCCGTCACCTCCCCTCGGGGGCTTGGTAAAGAATTATGGGTGTTGGCTGTTGTGGAGGGTTCCTCCAAGCCTCTCGGGGCTGTGGGAGGGGGTTAGCCCCCGGCTTCCTCGGGCTTCTGTATCTCTGCTACGAGCTCGCTTATCCTGGCGTTTAGCTCTTCAAGCTTCCTCCTGAGGTCTAGTCTCAGCTGTTCTAGGGCTCTTATCCTCTCGTTGATTAGCTCTTTCGCCTCGTCCATGGTGGCTTCTACGCTGAGCCTTCCTCCTACACCCATTATCACGTGGTTGGTGTCGACTATTTTCGCGCGTATGAAGTTCCCTGCCCCTATGGGTACTAGTACTGTCTTGTCGCTTCCCTTCTCCTTTATGTAGTCTAGGGTCTCTAGCACGGTGGCTAGGTCTAGTATCGTGGCGTCTATAGTTGCTATCTGCTGTCTTAGGCTCTCGGCCTGGCCGAAGAGGGTTCTGAGCTCCTCTTCGACCTTGTTTGCCTGGGTAGTCTTTGCCTCCTGGGCCATCTCTTCTCACCGTTTGTATATTGTCGCCTCCACTTATTTATTAAGATTTGGACAGCATCTTTTAGTAG
Source organism: Thermodiscus sp. (assembly GCA_035615875.1). GTDB lineage: Archaea > Thermoproteota > Thermoprotei_A > Sulfolobales > Acidilobaceae > Thermodiscus. Next base: position 11,451 of record WWDN01000057.1, read on the forward strand.
AAACACTTATCTATGGATAGAAGCCACTCTATAATATTATAAGTAGGGGGCCGGGAGACCCTGAACCCACTACTATAAGAGGCCAGAGGGACCCTCCCAGAAACAGGTGTAAGCCATAGTGAATGGCAACCCCGAGCTATTCACAGAACCCGGAACACCCCTCCTAAGGGACCCCCACAACGAGAGCATAGCAAGCCTCGAAGAAACCCAGTCGATAGCCCTACTCGGAATACCATGGGACTGGGGCATAACAGGCAGGCCCGGAGCCAGGCTAGCACCCCAAGCGGTGAGAAACATCCTCTACAGCCTCAAAACCCACAGCCCCAGATACGGGAGGCTAGCGCTGAAGCCCAGGGACCTAGGAGACGTCAGGATACCACCCGGAGACTGGGACCTCGCAGGCGAGAGGGTAGTGAAGGCTATGGAGTTCGCCTACAGGAACTACAATCACGTACTCGTGCTGGGAGGCGACCACAGCATAACAGAGTGGACTGTGAAGGCTCTACTAGAGACCAGTGGAGGGAGCGTGGGCATCCTACTACTAGACTCCCACTACGACATGAGGAGCGTCGAAGAGGGTTACACGAGCGGCATGTGGCTATGGAACCTCTACAAAGCCTACGGCGACAGGATAAGGGCCGCGATAGTCGGGGTAGGCGACTACGCGAACCCACCCTACCTAGCCGAGAGAGCCGAGGAGGCAGGCTTCAAGGTGATATCGGCGGAGGAGGTCTTATCGGACCCCTCGACAGTTTACGAGGCAGTGGAGTACCTGGAGGGTGGCTCGGACACCTACTATGTTAGCATTGACATGGACCACCTAGACCAGGCCTATGCGCCGGGCGTGAACGCGCCCTCTATAATGGGGCTACACCCGCACCACACCCTCATGCTCCTAGAGGAGGCCATACCAGTGCTGAGGCCCGCCGCTATAGACCTGGTCGAGGTGACTCCGCTGACCGACATCGGGGGCGTGACTGTGAGGATAACGGCGTACCTGGCGGCTAAGATCCTCCACCTCCTGGAGAACTCCATGGCTAGAGGATGACTAGCTCAAAGGACGAGGAGATCTGGGGAGAGGGTAAAAACGTGATTTTTAATGATACGGGGGAGACCCCCGTGTTACCTGGGTATTAGGCTGAAGAGCTCCTCGGCCTTCTTGATGGACTCCTCGTCCTTGACTAGGAGGCTGCCTATTATCACGATCAATAGGTTTACTAGTAGTCCCCAGAGGCCCTCGTAGACGCCGAGGTACTTCCCTATCGTCAGCTTCATCCCAACGGCCACCGAGGCGCCCACAATCATGCCTAGTATGGTGGGCACCCTGGCCATCCTCTTCCAGTAGAGCCCCAGTAGGAAGGCTGGAGCCGCCTGTATCAGGACCTCGAACTTTATCTCTGTTAGGTGCCATAGCGTGGTCCTGGGCACCATCCCTATCAGGAATATTATCGCTATGAGTATGACCGCCGTGATCTTCCCTACGAGGGTGGTCCGCTTCTCATCGGCTTCCCGGTTGACCCATTCCTTGTAGATGTCCTTCGAGAGCATGGATCCTATGCTTAGCAGCACCGAGTCGGCCGTGGACTGTATAGCTGCGAGTACAGCCATGAACATTATCAGGGTTATTATAAAGTATATCACTCCCTCGTTGGCGAGCATGGACATGAAGAGTGGGAAGGCCTTGTCGCTCTCTATCTTGCTGAGACCCGGGAAGTAGTAGCGGGCCTCGATGCCAATCAGCAGGATCGCCAGCGGGGTTATCAGGGGCATGAACGCCAGGCCCGAGATAGACCTCTTCAGGGTCTTCTCGTCCTTAGCCGCGTATATCCTCTGTATGGCCTGCGGGTACACAGCTGCCCCTATCCCGACGAGTATGTAGATGAGGACCCAGGTCTGTATCCACTTCTTAACCGGCGGGTGGATGAACTTGGCAGTCTTCTCGCTGGCCAGCCACGCCTTCACGGCGGGGCCGAGCGGGTACTTGAAGGCCATGATGGCCATCACGGCTATTAGGCCCGTCACCATTATGGCCCCCTGTATGAAGTCGGTCCATATGACTCCCTTCCAGCCGCCGAGCCACTCGTAGACTACCATCACCGCTACCAGGAATAGGGCGCCGGCCCAGTAGGGGACTAGGCCCTCTGTTATGCCCTCGAAGGCGTGCCCCATGGATGTGACCTGTTCTAGGAGGTAGTTGCTCAGCCCGTAGAGCATTAGGAGCGACGCTATAAGGGCTGCCAGCGGGCTGTTGAACCGGTCCTTTATGAAGTCTGCCGGCGTTATGTACTCCCTCCTCTTGGAGATCACGTATAGCCTCGGCGCGAACCATAGGTATGTCAGGTAGATCATTAAGAAGAATGGAATCGATATCACCCACCAGAACCCTATCCTATAAGCCTTGCCAGCGTAGGATACGAAGGTGTTGCCGCTGTACTGGGTCGCGTAGAGGGTGAAGAAGAGGAATAGCGCTCCGGTGGCTTTGCCGCCGAGGAAGTAGTCTTTCAGCGTGAGCTTCCTCTGCCTGTATATGTATCCTAGCGTTAGCAGTATTATCGAGTAGATTATGACGCCTATCAGAACGTATACTCCCATGTTGCTCGTCTGGGCCATCACGCCTCACCCTCCCTAGGCGGCTCTAGGTTCCAGAGGTAGTGGGCTACCGCCATGATCGAGACTGCTAGTACTATCGTCCAGAAGAGCACGACCCAGACCCATAGCGGTATCGATAGGTATAGCTTGCTGTACTCGGGCCCCTGGGTGTACCATGGGATGGTCAGGATGGTTATCACTAGTAGTAGTATGAAGACCCATGGGTAACGGGATGGCTCCTTGGGCTTAAAACCCTCCGGCATAGAAACCACCATACCCACTATTAGGGGATTATCTGTTAGGTAATTGCAATCGATAATAGTTTTAATCCTGGATATCAAACATGTTTGAATTCGAGCATAACTACGGGACACGGATCCCTACTCTAGGAGTGGTGACTGCATGACCTCCAGCAAGCTCAAACTACTAAGGATAGACGTGGACCAGAGGAACTGCCCGCTATCAGATGCGACGAGACAACTAGGCTCCTACATAGAGATAACCAGCGCCGCCCTACAGGGGGACGACAGCCTACTACTCCTCTGGGTCAAGGGCAGGAATATGAGGGAATTCCTGAGGATGCTCAGGGATAGTAGCGCTGTAAAGAGGCACCACGTCCTCTACCGAGACAGGGATAGCGCGTGGATCTACATGGTGAAGGAGAGCAGTGGTATACTGAAGACCATACACGGCTCCCAGGGGCTCCTCGCCTCGTCGATAATAATAAGGGGCGGCGTGAAGCGCTTCAACGTCGTACTCCCAGCCAGCAACATGAAGCTGTTCAAGAGGCAGGTGAGTGAGAACCTGGAGAGGAGGGGTATGAGCGTCTCGATATACACGCTCTCCGACGACGGGATGGCGGGTCCCGTGAGCACGACGGGCTTGCACGTGCCCTTCTCCTTCGTGAAGGTGGACATACTGAGTAAGCTGACGAGCATGGAGAAGCTCTTGATGAAGGACGCCCTGAGGGAGGGGTTCTTCGAGTGGCCTAGGAGGAGTGACCTGGCGAAGATAGCTGAGAAGCACGCTATATCCAAGGCGACTCTCTCGTACCATATAAGGATGGCGGAGAAGAAGATATTCGAGGTCCTGGAATCCAAGTACGGGCTACTGGAGGATTAATCCCACCCTATACTCTCTTTAACATGTTTTAAGACCACCTAATATAACTTCGCCGATGGTATAATCGATATGAGGGCTTCTATCATGCAGGAAGTTCCTCCACTAAAGGGGGTTAGGGTGCTTGAGCTGGGCCACATAGTCGCGGCCCCCTTCGCCGGCATGATACTACACGACCTCGGAAGCGAGGTCATAAAGGTCGAGAAGCCCGGTGGAGAGATAGCGAGGGACCTGCCGGACCAGGGGCCGAGCATCTTCTACGCCCTCAACAGGGGTAAGAAGAGCGTGGTGATCAACCTTAAGGACGAGCGCGGCAGGGAGGCCTACCTGAGGCTCGCCTCCAAGGTCGATATCATTGTGGAGAACATGGGGCCCGGGGTCGTGGAGAAGCTGGGCATAGGCTACGATGACGTAGTCAAGTACAACGACAAGATAATATACGTCTCCATCAAGGGCTTCGGGAAGGGGATACACGAGAAGAGGCCAGCCCTCGACGTGGTGGCACAAGCCCTGTCAGGCCTCATGAGGGTCACCGGCCACCCAGGCGGCGAGCCCGTGAGGGTCGGGACCAGTATAGCAGACATGCTAGCCGGGCTGTACGGGGTCCTACAGGCCATCCTAGCCCTCTACAGGGGCAACAGGCCCACATTCATAGAAGCACCACTCTACGACAGCCTCGTAAGCATAATGGCGTACTGGGTGACGTACGTTCAGGTGATAGGGAGGGAGCCGGAGCCCATAGGCTCGGGCCACGCCGTCTGGGCACCCTACCGCGCCTTCAAGGCCAGGGACGGGTGGGTCTTCATAGGGGTCACGAGCGACAAGCACTGGGCCAGGTTCTGCCAGGCCCTCGGCTTCGACGACCTCCTAGCCGATGAGAGGTTCAAGACCAACCAGGGGAGGGCCAGGCACAAGAAGGAGCTAGAGTCGATCGTACAGGCCCGCCTCCAGGGGCTTGATAGGGACTACATAGTCGAGAAGCTGACCCAGGCCGGCGTGCCAGTGGCTCCAATAAGGAACGTGGGAGAGGTGGCCAGGGACGAGTACCTGGTTGAGAGGGGCATACTGCGCAGGGGGCTAGGGCTCAGGGGGGAGGAACTCCTTTACATCACGTCGCCACTCCTAACCAGGGGCTTCACAGTCAACCCGCCGGGCCGGCCCCCGCATCCGGGCGAGCACACGGTGGAGGTTCTATCGAGCCTCGGATACAGTATGGGGGAGATAGAGGCTCTAGTCCGTGATGGGGTGGTGTACGTCCATGGCGGTGGTTAGGCTCTACGATACCACACTCCGCGAGGGCACACAATCGCCTGTGGCACGGATAACGCCTGATGTGAAGATCGAGGTCATAAGGATACTGGACGAGCTGGGCGTTGACGCTGTCGAGGCAGGCTTCCCGAGGGCAGACCCAAGGGATGTAGAGGTTATGAGGAAGGCCAGGGAGCTCGTCTCACGCGTCGAGCTCAGCGGGTTCGCGAGGTCCGTCGAGAAGGATATCCAGCTCGTGAAGGAGGCTGGAGCCGATATAGTCCAGGTCTTTATACCCGGCTCCGACAGCCAGCTGGCAGCGATCATGGGCGTCTCCTGGAGCGACGCGATGTCCAGGCTGGAGCACGCCATAGAGTATGGTAACGGCCTGGGCCTCCGGGTCTACGTCGCGATTACCGACGCGGTCAGGGCCCGGGAGGAGGTCCTTCGCCGTATAGCTGGGATAGCGTCTAGGAAGGGGGCTGAGGAGGTTGTACTGGCCGATACGATAGGCGTCGGCGTCCCCGACGAGATAGCCGGGATCGTGTCCACTGTGCTCGACGAGGGCTTCGAGCGGGTCGGCCTGCACCTCCACAACGATCTGGGCCTGGCGACGTGCAACGCGCTGGCCGGGATCAAGGCCGGTGCAATGGAGATACAGGTGACTATAGGCGGGATAGGCGAGAGGCTGGGGAACACTCCTCTAGAAGAGCTGGCGGCTATCGCCAAGGTGAAGGGCCTCTTCGAGACCAACATAGAGTACGGGAAGCTGATCCCGCTGGTTAGGAGGGCCCTGGAGGTGATGGGGGTTAAGCCGTACCCGCTGAAGCCCATCATAGGCGACTACGCCTACCTACACGTCTCCGATATACACGTGTACTCCACCTTCAGGTACCCGGGCTCCTTCGAGGCCTTCGACCCCTCCATATTCGGGGGCCAGCGCGTCGTTAGGTTCGGCACGCTAACCGGGGCCAAGTCTGTGAAGTACGCCTTGTCGAGTAGGGGTATAGAGGTTAGCGACGAGGAGGCCAGGGAGCTTGCGAAGCTCGTGAGGCGCAGGGCGAAGGGCGTCGACGACTATAGTGTCGATGACCTGGTAAAGTTCCTTGAGGAGCTGAGGGCCGGCTGATGGCCATGGACAGGCGTACTATGGCCGAGAAGCTCTTCGCGAGAAAGCTCCCGGGGAAGGAGGTCGCTCCAGGAGAGATAGTCACGGTGGAGCCAGACCTGATCGGCATGCACGACATACTAGGCCACGTCGTCGTGGACATAATAGAGTCGCTCGCCATCAAAGAACTCAAGGCAGCCAATAGGACGGCTATATTCATAGACCACGCGGCCCCACCGCCCTCGCCACTCTACGCGAAGATACACAAGCAGCTCAGAGACTTCGCCCGGAGGCATGGCATAAAAATGTTCTACGACGTTGGCTACGGCATAATGCACCAGGTGGTCTTCGAGGAGGCGCTGGTGAAGCCCTGGGACTTCTTCATCGCAAGCGACAGCCACACAGTGACCCTAGGAGCTGCCGGGGCATTCGCCACCGGCATGGGGTCCACAGACATAGCCTACGCCATAGTGACCGGCGAGACATGGATGAAGATACCGGAATCCCACAGGATAGAGTTGACGGGGAGGTTGCGGGAGTGGGTTTACGGGAAAGACTTAGCCCTGACCCTGATAGGCATGGTCGGGTTGACGTGGGCGAACTACAGGGCCCTAGAGTTCACGGGCGAGGGGCTCAGGGGGATCCCAATGGCCGACAGGTTGACCGTCTCCAATATGAGCGTCGAGATGGGGGCCAAGGCCGGGCTCTTCGAGGTCGACCCGGTGGCCGTCGAGCACTATAAGGGGATGGGCGTCAGCGTTAGGGAGCTGCACCCCGACAGGGGAGCCCACTACCGGGACGAGCTGACGATCGAGCTGGAGGGGCTAGAGCCCATGATAGCGGCTCCCCCGGGCTTGGATAACGTGAAGCCCGTGAGCGAGCTGGAGGGCTTGGAGGTGGACGAGGTCTTCATAGGGAGCTGCACCAATGGTAGGGAGGAGGATTTCGAAGCCGCAGCCAGGATACTCAAGGGCGGGAGGATTCACGAGAGGGTCAGGTGCATAGCAATACCAGCCACCAGGAAGATATACCTAAGCCTCCTCAGGAAGGACATAGTAGACACGCTGGCCTCGGCAGGGTGCACGGTAACTTATGGAACCTGCGGTCCCTGCTGGGGAGGCCACTTCGGCGTAGCAGGCCCGGGCGAGGTGGTCCTGTCGACGAGTAACCGCAACTTCATAGGCAGGATGGGAGACCCCTCAGCAAAGATATACCTCTCCAACCCCGCGGTCGCCGCCGCGACGGCCCTCAAGGGAGAGATAACCGATCCACGCACGGGGGTGTAGCGGGTGCCGCTCGGTAGGATAACCGGGTACACCTACATACTTGGCGACAACATAGACACGGACGTGATAATACCAGGCCGCTACCTAGCGTTGAAGAAGCCAGAGGCACTGGCCCGCCATGCTCTAGAAGCCATAGACCCGGGCTTCCACGAGAAGGCCAGGAAAGGAGTCATAATCATAGCCGGGAAGAACTTCGGCATGGGGAGCAGCAGGGAGCAAGCCGTTATAGCCCTGAAGGCCGCCGGGGTGAAGGCGGTGGTAGCGGAATCCTTCGCCAGGCTCTTCTACAGAAACGCTGTGAACAACGCCCTACCAGTGGCGGAGTGCACCCTGGACAGGAGCACGCTAGACAACGACCTGCTAGCGGAGCTGGACTACTCCGAGGGCCTCCTACGGATACCGGAGAAGGGCGTGTGGGTCAAGTGCAAGACCCCCACGGGATATGCCCGCTACATAATAGAGAAGGGGGGCCTACTCAGCATACTACGCGAGAGAACCACTGTTAAACCCTAGCGGGCCCCCGGTCCCTCCTTCTTTCCTCTCACGTATAAAGGCGTACAGAGACCCAACTACACCCACGGGGGTCTCCCCCCGGGGCAAGCCCCTATGCCTAGGGTAGACCTGTTAATCTACAATATCGGGGAGCTAGTCACCTTCCGTGAGGGACCCCTACCCGGGTCTAGGGCGAGGGACCCTAAGGCCGCTGGCATAATCCACAACGCCGCAATCGCAATCCGGGGCGGTAGGATCGTCGACGTCGGGTCGAGCGGCGGCCTGCGAGCCCGTTACAATGGGGCGGTCGAGATAGACGCCGGGGGCAGGCTCGCGACCCCTGGGCTGGTGGATAACCACACGCACCTGGTCTTCGCTGGCAGCAGGGAGGACGAGTTCGAGCTCAAACTCCTAGGCTATAGCTATGCCGAGATACTGGCCCGGGGAGGCGGGATATACAGGACTGTCAGGGCGACGAGGGAGGCCAGCGTCGGGGAGCTGAGGACCCTGGCCCTGAAGAGGCTTAGGCTGATGGTCGAGCACGGGACCACGGTTGTCGAGGTGAAGACGGGGTACGGGCTCCTACCGGAGTACGAGTTGAAGATGCTGAGGGCCCTGGAGGGGCTAGACGCCCCGGGCCTGCCGCGGATAGTGCCGACGCTCCTAGCCCACGTGATCCCCGAGGAGTACAGGGAGAGGCGAGGCGATTACATCGACCTCTTCATAAAAGAACTCATCCCCAGGGCCCGAGAGGAGAAGGTCAAGCCGGTATACGTCGACGTCTTCTGCGACCAGGGAGTCTTCACGGTGGAAGAGACTAGGAGGATTATAGAGGCCGGGCTACGCCACGGCTATAGGGTCAGGCTCCACGCCGACGAGCTAGCCTACATAGGCTGCAGCGCCCTGGCAGGAGAATACCCCATTGACAGCCTAGACCACCTAGAGTACCTGCCCCCCGAGAACGCGAGGCTACTAGCCGAGAGGGGCACTGTTGCCACGCTACTCCCCACCAGCATGCTCACAGTGTTCTCCGACAAGAAGCCTCCGGTGGAGGAGTTGAGGAGGGCTGGCGCGGTCATAGCGGTGTCAACCGACTACAACCCCAACAACATGAACCCGATACTCTCAACCACAATGGACCTATCAACATACCTCTACAGGATGACGCCCCTCGAAGCCCTCGCGGCCGCGACTATAAACCCCGCCAAGAGCCTGGGCCTCGACGACGTGCATGGAAGGATAACCCCGGGAGCCTACGCCGACGTCGTGGTGTGGGATATGCCCAACTACAGGTGGATAGGCTACGAGTGGGGCTATGATAGGGTGTTGACGGTCGTCGCCAGAGGGACCCTCGTAAGGGACCTGATAGGAGGAGTTGAGAACCCGTGATAACCGAGACCCTGCCATGCAGGAGGGAGGACGCCCTCTCCCTCCTCGACGATGCCATAAGCTGGCTGGGCTCCAGGGCCAGGGCAACCCTAGCGATCGGCGGAGTAGTGGTGTTGGCGTCGCTGGCCATGGGCTTGCTGGGCCCCGTAGAGGTTAGATTCATGGGCCTGGCCTCCGCAGTGCTGGTCCTGGCAATCGCCTGGTGGCTATACAGGGGCAACCGGAGGCTTCTCGCCCAGGTACAGGACTTCAGGGCGGCGCTGGCCTCCGGCACTATAAATTTAGAGGACTACTGCGACATAGCCCTGGTCACAGCGGTCGTGGCCTACCACTTGAAGAGGACTGGTAGTGTTGCACCCGGTAGAGGTGCGGGTAGAAGGTAGGGGGTTGGAGAAGGCCAAGAGCGGCTCCGCGGTAGTCTACAGGAAGTGGGTAACCCCGCCCTACAGGCTAGCGCCGGGGACCCTCATCGAGCTGAGGGACCCCAGGGGCGAGCCTGTTGCCTGTGGGCTGTGGGAGCCTGAGGGGCCCGTCGCGGTCAGGGTGTTGGCCCGGGGAGAATGCGGGTGGAGGGACCCGTCCGAGGCCCTTAGGGATAGGCTCCAGGCCTCCTTCGCGGCCCGTAGGGCGGCTGGGCTCGTGGAGACTGGGAGTTATAGGCTGGTTAACAGTGATGGGGATTATCTCTCGGGGCTCATTGTAGACGTGTTCGGCGGCGAGATAGCGGTTCTACAGTCGAGTAGCCTCGCCATGGACTACCACGTGGAGGAGATAGCGGACTCCATTGTAGAGCTGGCGGGCGTGGACACGGTCTACGAGAAGAGCACGCAGCGTAGTAGGAGGGATAGAGGGCTTGAGCCGAGGAGGCGGTGGATAAGGGGCTCCAAGTCTAGGACAATCCACGAGGAGTGGGGCGCCAGGTTTGTGGTTGACGTGGTGCGCGGCCAGAAGACGGGCTTCTACCTAGACCAGCGGTTCAATAGGCTCGAATTCATGCGTCTGGCCGGTGAGGGTGATAGGGTGCTCGACGTCTTCTCCTACACTGGAGGCTTCGGTATACTGGCGGCCTTGGCTGGGGCCCGAGAGGTCGTGTTCATCGAGGAGGATCCTGTTGCGGTGGAGTTGCTCCGGGAGAATCTCCGGTTGAATGGCGTGGGTAACTACAGAATCATTCATGGCTCTGTATGGGATGTTGAGGGGGTCCCTCCCGGCTATTTCACGCTTGTCGCCGTTGATCCCCCGGCTTTTATCCAGTCGGGCGATCCCGGTGCTGTTAGGAGGGGTGTGGGGGCTTATCGGAGGGTTTATCGTTGGAGTGTTTCTAGGGCTGTGCGTGGTGCTAGAGTCTATTTGAGTAGTTGTAGTTACTTCCTTTCGAGGGATTTGTTTCTGGATGTTGTGAATAGTTCTGTGGGTGATTATAGGATTCTGGGTAGTTTGCGTGGTGCTGCGCCGGATCACGTTTTCCGGGGCGAGGAGTATCTTGATTATTTGAAGGGGGTTTTCCTCTATCTGGGCTGATCTCTCGTATTCCTGGATTTATATTAGAGTTTATATTATTATTCTAATTTATTGAATTGATGAGATGTTAATGCTTTAATATCACGGCCACATACCATAACTGAGGGGTGTCACGAAATGAAGGCCAAAACAATACTAGCCACGGTCTTACTCGTCACACTACTCGCACCAGCAGCCCTCCCACTCATAAGCCACGCAGCGGCACCAGAGCTGACGGGAGACTGGGAAGCCGACGTAATAGCCGTGGGCCGCTGGCTACAGGAGAACGACGTGACCCAGGTGCACTACACAGTCCAGGCGGCCGGCGACCCCAACAGCGTCATGAGGATGTACGGTATAGTCGAGGCGGCCCATAGAATCAACGACGTTTGGAGCAAGAACGGTATAAACGTGGAGGTAAGGGTTGACACCAACTGGGAGTCCAGCTTCAGCAAGCAGTTCGACAACTTCGTGACCCAGTACGACCTCGGCCAGAACGGCGACTTCTTCGTCAACAGCTACATCTACATAGCAACACTCGCAGCCGACGGGAGGCTACTCGACATAACACCGTGGGTCAACAAGTACTGGGACAGCGTCTTCAAAGACTTCTACAAGCCCCTAATGGACGCCGCCAAATACCAGGGCAAATACTATGGAATCCCACAGGACACCGAGGCGAGGCCACTATACATCAGGAAGGACGTGGCTAAGTGTATGGGCTGGAACCTGGAAGGCCTGGACGAGAAGGTGAAGAACGGCGAGTTCACCTGGAAGGACGTCTACGCCAAGGCCAAGGAGGCCGTTGAGAAGGGATGCAGCGACTGGGGACTCATACACAGGAAGGGAAGCGCCCACCCAGACCTGATACAGTTCATATTCGCCTTCAACGGCCAGCTCTACGACCCCGACACGGGCAAGCTAGTCGTAGACAAGACCGCGGTCTACAAGTGGCTCGCCACCGAGAAGGCATTCGCAGACGCCAAGCTACTGCCGCGCAACATAATGGACTGGGACTGGGCCACCCAGATACACCCAACCATAGTAGGCGCCAGGAAGGCCGACGGCGGGACTGGTAACACGCTATTCGACATAGGCGGCACATGGTACTGGACCGAGTGGCAGACGAAGGACTACTACCTAGACCCGCAGACAGGGCAGAAGAGGCCGCTAACCCCCGAGGAGGTCAAGGAGAAGTTCTACTACACGCTATTCCCAGCCGGCGAGCCGGGCGACAAGCCAGTAACCCTGAGCCAGCCCTTCATGTGGATGATCGCCGCCAACGCGGGCAAGGACAACCCGCACTTCGACGATCCAACCTATAGGACTGTCTACCAGGAGCTGGCCTTCTTGATGGTGGTAGCCGCCAGCGACCCGGTGATAAACGCTGTCCACAGCGTGATATCGGCCCACGTGCCCGTGAGGAAGGAGGCCTCGGCCCTCCTCAAGGACGAGGAATTCATAAACAACCTGCTAAGCCTAAAGCTGCCCTTCTCGCAGGAGGTGATAGACGCTATAGCCCCGATAGTCCAGAAGACGGCTAACCCGATAAACATAGAGTTCCTTGCTAACGTGAGCTACATGCTAGACTACACCCACCTGGCGCCAAGCCACCCGTACTACTCGAAGCTGGCTGACGTGTTCAAGCAGGCGGTCGACAGGGTGCTCAAGGGGCAGATGACCCCGGAGCAGGCGGTCAAGTTCATAGAGGACAGCGTGAAGGCCGACCCAGACCTCTCCGGTAGCGTGGAGTTCAAGGGCTCCATACCACAGGGCTGGAGCCTAGTGCCAACCGCTACACAGACCACCCAGCCGCCAGCCCAGACAACCACTACAACCCAGCCCGCCAGCCCAGAGACGACGACCACAGCCGGCGGCAAGGGCGGGACTTCAACAGCCCTGGTAGTCGGGGTAGTGGTGATCATTATCATAATAGTGGCGGCGTACCTAGCCCTAAGGGGTAAGGGGCAGGGCTAGATGCCCAAGCCAAGGCTAGATAGAAACAACGCAATATTTTTTCTATTACCGGCTCTAATCCTCATCATAGCCTTCTACATACTCCCCCTCATAGTGACTGCCTGGGTAAGCTTCACTCCACTAAGGAACTGGCGCGTGAGCCTGCTAACCGAGTTCATAGGGCTCAAGAACTACGAGAACCTGTTCCACTTCGTGGCGAAGCACCCCCTGGGCGGGCTGGTGGTCAAGACGACTATAGTATTCGTGGCGTTCACCCTCATAGTAAACGTGCTGGGGGGCCTGCTACTAGCCATAATGACCTACATCATAGAGGAGCGCGTGAGCCTATCCTTCAGGCTACTCTGGCTCCTCCCCAGGATGACCCCCCTGGCGGTCTTCGGCCTCATATGGTACTACTTCTTCTACGGCAGCCCCGAGGGCACTCTCAACGCGTTCCTGCTAAGGCTCGGCCTAATCGACAACCCCCATTTTTGGGGCACGGAGCCCCAGTTCCTCCCCTGGAGCGCGTGGTCCATCATAGTATTCGTCAACGGCATCGTCGGGGTGAGCTATGGGCTGATAATATTCTATAGCGCGTTCAAGAACATACCTCCCGAGCTCATCGTGGCCGCCAGGGTCGACGGGGCTTCAACGTGGCAGATAGTCAGGCACATACTAGTGCCGATGACCAGGTGGCACCTGGTGTTCGTCACCGTATGGCAGCTCCTGAGCCTAGTGACCAGCTACACCCACCTCTTCGTGCTGGTGGACTGGCGTATTGTGGACGAGTGGTACGGGACGACCTGGGCGCTCTTCGTGTTCAACGAGGCCTTCGGAGCCGTCAAGAACCAGGGCCTGGCCGCGGCGGCAGCCGTCATACTAGTGATAATCGGCAGCCTACTCGGCCTGCTCACGCTCCGGATAATGAGGTTCGGGAAGATAACCCCACAGCCCCGGGGTGATATATAGTGGCTGGTGGCAGGGACGAGATCAAGGGGCTCCTGGCTACTGGCAAGGGGGCGGCGCTGGTCATAGGCGTATTGCTCCTCGCCTCCATGCCCCTCATACTAGCCTATACCACCCTGGTGTTGACGAGCTTCGCCGACACCATAGTGTCTAACCCGTGGGTCGAGTTCCACTGGACCCTAGACAACTGGAGGGCCTTCTTCAGGGGAGAGCTGAGCACGACCCACGCCAGGATATACACCACCGGGGAGATCGTTAGGATGATCGGCAACACTTTCATAGTAGCCCTTGGGGTCACGCTCGTAGTACTCTTCGGGAGCGTCACGAGCGCCTACGCCTACTCCCGGATAAGGTACCGGTGGAGGATGGGGAGCCTCAAGCTACTCCTCCTACTACACGCCTTCCCCGGGGTGGCGCTGATAGTAGGGGTATACACGATATACTACTACACGCTGGTGAAGTACATCCCGGCCTCCAGCAGGGTGCTCTACTCGTTCATCTTCGTAGTCTTCGCCAGGGCCAGCCTAGAGATACCCATGGCCATATGGGTCCTAAAGGGCTTCTTCGACAGGGTCCCCTGGGAGCTCGAATGGTCCGTCATCATCGACGGGGGGAGCCGCTGGACCGCGCTTAGACACGCGGTGCTGCCACTAGTCAAGCCCGGTATAGCGGCTATAGCGATATTCGCCTTCCTAGCCGGCTGGGAGGACCTTATATACGTGATGATATTCCTCCCACCCAACCAGAAGACCCTCGCCACCTTCATAGAGGGCCAGCTGGCCAGCGGGAGCCTTGAGACGAGCTACCTACCCATAATGGCGGCCGCCGGCACCCTCTACCTACTGCCCACGATCATCTTCTTCATATTTACGCAACGCCTACTACTAGAGACTATGAGCGGCGGGCTTAAGGGGTGAGCCCAGGGTGGTCTCGATACAGCTGGTGAAGGTGACGAAGCGCTTCCAGAACGTCGAGGCTGTAAGGGACATCGACCTGGAGATACCCGACGGCAAGTTCACGGCGCTACTAGGCCCGAGTGGGAGCGGGAAGACCACGCTCCTATACCTCATCGCCGGGATATACAAGCCCACCCGGGGCAGGATTCTATTCGATGGGAGAGACGTCACGGGCCTCAAACCCAACGAGAGGAATATAGGCCTTGTCTTCCAGAACTACGCACTATACCCCCACATGACGGTCTACGAGAACATAAGCTTCCCCCTGAGGCTCGCCAAGAAGCCCAAATCCCATATAGACAGGAAGGTGAACGAGGTAGCCTCCATGCTCCAGATAAAACACCTACTAGACAGGTACCCCTCCCAGCTGAGTGGTGGCCAGCAGCAGAGGGTCGCCCTGGCCAGGGCCCTAGTCAAGGAGCCCAGCGTGCTCCTCCTAGACGAGCCCCTAAGCAACCTAGACGCGATGCTGAGGCTGAGGATTAGGAGCGAGTTGAAGAGGCTCCAGAGGGACCTCGGCATAACGGCCGTCTACGTGACCCACGACCAGAGCGAGGCCCTGGCTATGGCCGATAAAATCGTGGTCATCCACAACGGGGTGATACAGCAGGAGGGGGACCCTCACGAGGTCTACAGGTATCCCCGGAACGTGTTCGTGGCAAGCTTCATAGGGAGCCCCCCAGCCAACATATTCCCGGCCAGGGTCGACTTGTCCGAGGAGCCATGCGTCGTACTGCCCGGAGGAAAGTACTGTCCACGGGGGATCCTAGCCGAGAGGCTGAGGAGGCTCGGGAAGGACACCGTGTTGTTCGGCTTCAGGCCGGAGGACGTCGAGCTCGTGGACGCGCCCCGCCATAACGGGGGAGTAGTCATAGAGGCCGAGGTCTACACTGTAGAGCCCCTGGGCAGGGAGGTTATAGTCACCGTTAGGATAGATGGTAACATGGCCAAGGTACTGGCCCCTCCGGGGGTTAACAGGAGGATGGGCGACAGGGTCTACATCGTGGTCCCCAGGGACAAGATAATGCTCTTCGACCCCGACACCGAGAAGAACCTGAGGAGCCTAGACTAGGCCCTCCTCCCTGAGGACCCTCGACACGAGGCCCGGCCTATCGGATATGATGCCATCCACCCCGGCCCTAGCCACCCTGACGGCGTCCTCGCTCCTGTTAACGGTCCACGCGAACACGAGTAGGCTCTCCTCGTGGAGCCTCGACACTGTGTTTGGGTCGACGTAGTCCTTCCTCAGGGCTACCCCGTCGGCCCCGCTCATGCGGGTGCACTCGACTATGTCGTAGGGCATTATGCTGTATGAGGCCAGTATGCCCGTCGCGTCCACGGTCTCCTTGAACTGTTTTATGTGCCTGTGGTCCTCCATAGACAGGTATACCTCTCCATTGAAGCCCAGGGACGATAGCGTGTCTCCCAGCACCCTGGGGTCTATCCTGTTCTTAAGGTCCAATAGTATGCCCTTGACCTCTAGCTTGGACCTTATCACCTCCAGCCACTCGCTGAGGGTGCGCACGCCTATGAAGGGATCCCTGAAGAATAGCTTGTAGTCCAGCCAGGCCCATGCTCTCCCTATGATGGACGCCCTGTTTATCACGGGCCTGCCATGGCCAACCACTATGTCCCCGTCTACTTGCCTGATGTCTATCTCGACGTAGTTCACGTTGGATAGCCTGTAGAGCTGCACTATCCTACCGCTATTAGCCCTGTGGCCTATCACCTTTAACGCCATAACAGTCATCCTCGCGGTAATTTACAAGGACCACGCCAGTAAAAAGGTAAAAGGGTAGAGGTTTGTTGCTATGGGGGTTTTACCTCCCCCAGCCTAGCCCAGAGGACAGCGGCCGCGAGACTAGTAACCAGGCCCACGTAGATAGACTCGCCGGGCGGGAACGGTATAGACACTCCACCCAGGCTGTAGTAGACAGTGCTCCCGAGGACAACCCCATAGAGGTATGACGCGACGATCCCCAGTATCATAGACGCGAACGCCGGGACGCCGGAGACCCTCCTGTCCACCAGGTAGGCCAGCATGCTACCCAGTATTGGACCCAATAATACCCCGTAGCTGGCCGCGAACCCAGCCACATAACCCACTATGTCCTGGGCCTTATCCATCGCGTACCAAGGAGCCAATACGAAGCCCAACAAGCCCGCCATGACCGCCGATGAAACCCTGCGCCTGCCCAGTATGCTCTTGATCAGGTCGTCGAGAGCCGGTATGTTCGCCGCCAGGTCAGTGGTCCAGGGGGCTAGGAACGCGAAGAGGAGGCCTATGACGACCACGCCAGCCGTCGGGGCGCCCTTGAGTATTATCTCGTGCGGCAACGCGGTCCCAGATTGTACAGCTAGTAGGTAGCCTAGGAGGGTCCCCAGCAACTGGCCCCCGAGCATACCTACCATGACTCCCACCGCTATACTGTAGGCGTTCCTGGCCGATCTCGTCAGGTCACTTATGTTGATCGCGACTGTGGCCCACCAGTTGGTCTGTATGGCTAGGTAGGTTAGGAAGGCGGCGCTGAGCCACGGCACCCCTCGGGACACGCTGATGCTGGCTAGGTTGAGCCTTGTATTGTTTAGGGCTAGGTATGCGAAGTATAGCAGTAGTATCGGGCCCGCTATGCTCGCCGCCTTGCCCACAGCCGTGACTCCCATCCTGTATACTAGGGTGGCCGAGGCCACGTAGACTAGGAGGAGTAGTGGGAGGATTATCATTGCCTTGTCTATAATCCCCTCCCTCACGCCAGCAACATACAGTATTATGAGGGCCATGGCCAGGGCCCCGTTGAAGGCCTCAACCCCATACCACAGCCCGCCGACCAATCCCCTGAGGAAGACCGGGATCTTGTAGAGGCCCCCGAAGACGCGCCTTGCATGGACTGTGTAGTCGATCCTCTCCCTCAGTCCCGGTAGCCCGTTCAGGATCATGGCCATCGCTATTACTCCGTTCCCGGCTAGCGTCGCTACCAGCGCCTGTCCAAGCCCTAGCCCCTGCTGGTAGGCTAGTGGCCCCAGGAAGAATAGCGGGAGGCATGTGGTCATGGAGAACATGAGGAGTGTGAACTCGATTACACCCAAGCCTTTATCCGAGCGCTCGCTCACTGACCCTGCCTAAAAGCCCTATACGGCTTCCACTGATAAGTGTTATCCCGTGGCCTGGCAAGTGTTCTGGGATATCCTAATATATCATTAGGGGTACTACCGCGTAATCTTCATAACCGGGTCGAGTCACAAGGGTATCTAGGAGGAGATGCTCCATGAGCATAGGATTAAAGGCCAGCGTGAAGAGCCTCCAAGTCTCGATCCACAGCCACATAACCGGGCTAGGCCTGGACGAGAAGGGACGGGCCAAGAGGATAGGAGGGGGCCTAGTCGGCCAAGAGGAGGCCAGGGAGGCCGCTGGCATAGTTGTCGAGTTGGTGAGGGAGGGCCGCCTCTCGGGGAAGGGCGTGCTACTCGCGGGGCCGCCGGGTACCGGTAAGACTGCGCTGGCGATAGCCATAGCCAGGGAGCTGGGCTCCGATACGCCCTTCGTGGCGATGAATGCCAGCGAGATCTATAGTGTGGAGCGTAAGAAGACGGAGGTCCTGTTGCAGGCGATCCGGAGGGCTATTGGCGTGAGGGTCACCGAGACCAGGAGGGTTTACGAGGGCGTCGTGGCCAGCCTGAAGTTCCTCCGGAGGAGGACCCCCTTCTCGCCATACCCGACTCTTGCGGGTGCGCGCCTGGTGCTTGAGACCAGGGATGATAGCGTGGAGTTCAGCCGTGTGCCGCCAGAGGTCGCCGCGCAGCTTTACCAGTTGAGGGTTCGGGAGGGCGATGTGATAGTCATAGACTCGGAGACCCTTGAGGTCAGGAAGCTCGGTAGGGCCAAGGGTAGGGGTAAGAAGCTCTATGATATCGAGGTTGAGGAGGAGGTGGAGGTCCCCGAGGGGCCTGTCGAGAAGACTAAGCAGGTTGTGAGGACATTCACACTCCACGATATAGACTTGAGCGTGGCCGCCCAGAGGGCTATCTTCACGGGGCTATTCGCCGTCTTCGGCGGGGAGAGGGAGATCAGCGACGAGGTCAGGAAGAAGACGGATGAGCTGGTCAAGAAGATGATTGACGAGGGGAAGGCGGAGCTGGTCCCGGGAGTGTTGTTCATCGACGACGCCCACCTGCTCGATATAGAGGCCTTCGGCTTCCTCTCGAAGGCTATGGAGAGCGAGTTCGCCCCGCTCGTGATACTGGCCACCAACAGGGGCGTCACCAAGATAAAGGGCACCGACGTCGAGTCGCCCCACGGGATACCGAGGGACATACTAGACAGGCTCCTGATAATACCCACGAGGCCCTACAAGCCCGACGAGATAAGGGACATAATAATGATTAGGAGCGACGAGCTGGAGATCCCCCTGACCGAGGAGGCGCTGGACGAGCTGACGAGGATAGGGTCAGAGAGGAGCCTGAGGTATGCGATGCAGCTGATAGACCCGGCCTACACTATAGCGAGGAGGCGCGGGGCTAGGGCTGTCGATGCAGAGGATGTCAAGGAGGCTGAGAGGCTCTTCGCCGATGTAAAGAAGAGCGTCAAGATGCTTGAAGAGTACAAGGACATCATGATGGTCTAGGAAGCCTCTTCTCCAAGAAAGCCCTCATCCTCTCCCTAGCCTCACGAGACAACACCAACAACTCCAACTCAGAGATCCCAGACTCAAGAGCCGGCCTCACACTCTCCATGACAAGCCTCTTTATACTCGAAACCGCGTGCACGGGCAGCGACTTGAACTCGGCCACCAACTCCTCAAGCCTAGATTCAAGCTCGCCGGGCTCCACAACCTCATCAAACAACCCATACTCCAGGGCCTCGCTGGCGCTCAGGAAGCCTCCCCGGAGGGCCAGCTTCTTAGCCAGCCTAAAACCCAGTACATAGACCCCTAGAGTGGATAGGAGCGGGGGTATGAGGCCTATACGTATCTCGGGGAAGCCCGTGATGGAGCCCCTAGTGGCTATCACATAGTCCATTGCAAGCAGCAACTCTCCCCCACCGCCAACAGCCACCCCATCCACCACAGCCACCGTGACCTTGGGACAGCCCGCGACAGCTGCGAAGGCCTCCCTCAACACGGTGAAGAAGCCTATGGAGTCCTCGACGCCCCCGAGCCTATACATGTCGCCTATATCGTCTCCAGCCGAGAAGGCCCCGCCGCGCCCCCGGTATACGACTACGCGTACACCCCCGTCGCTGCAGGCCCTCGTCGTGTATTCCTTGAAGGCCCTCCACATCTCCAGGGTCATCGCGTTCCTCTTCTCAGGCCGGTCGATGACTATGTAGGCTACTCCATCCCTGACCTCGTAGAGGATGTTCCCAGAGGACTCTATAGGCACACGGGACACCATGCAATTAGGGGTTATAGGTCGGGGGATAAATGCCTGGAGGGGGATGAATAGGAGGCCCTGGGGGAAGGGCTCTAGTAGCCGAAGAGCCTCTTCAGGTAGGCCTGCTCCCACTCGTCCTTGGCCCTGGTGTACTCGGGCTTTGGCTGCGGATCCTTGGAGGGTTTCGGCGGCTTCGTCGTGAAGTTCAGGCCGAACTTCACGCTCAGCGACTCCAGCCTCCCCTCTAGGTTCCCGACGTAGGCCCAGCCCAGGAAGGCGTATTGTACCTTTACCGTCTCGCCGAGGCCCAGCTCCTCAATCAGGTTGTTCGCGGCGAAGAGGGAGCTCTCGAAGGCGATCTCCTGGTTCTTGGGGAAGGGTAGCTTGGCCACGTCTCCAGCCGCTAGCACGTCGTCGTATTTTACGTGTCTTAGGTTCTGTGGGGAGCGTATTTCGAACCACTTGTCTCCTAGCCTGGCCTCTTTTATGAAGCTGGGGGCCCTGTTGGGTTCTAGGAGTGCTAGTATGGTGTAGTCTAGCTTCTCTCCATTGTCCAGTACTACGTGTCCGTCGGCTATCTTGGCTATCCTGGCTTTTGTTATAAGCTCTATACCGGCTTCCTCGAAGAGCCCGGTCACCACGTCGGCGATAACCGGGGGCTGGGGCTTGTCATTCGCATCAACGTGCACGATCCTAAAGTTGTCCCTCACACCCCTATTCTTCAAGACGGTGTGTATTAGCAGGGAGGTCTCGCTCGGCGCCGGGGCACAGCGGTATGGCATAGGCGGCGCGTAGACGACGACCGTTCCACGGGTGGAGGTCCATAGCCTCTCCCGGAGAGTGTTTATCCTGCCTATCTCATACACGTTCCCAGTGTTATACCAGTACTCCCTGTAACCCTCTATCTCGCCTCCATCCAGTACGACGCCGGGAGCCACCAGCAGGTAGTCGTACTCCAACATCCTCTCCACGCCGCCCCGGGTCGGGGCCTCCTTGAAGTACACCCTCCTGTTAGCCGGGTCGACAGCGTCGACGAGGCCGAAAACCACCCTTATACCGCTCCTAGCCACCTCCTCATAGCCCCTAGTGATCCTCTCCAGCCGTTGCTCCCCGGTTAGTAGGAGGGGCTTGCTAGGGCCTGCGTTGTAGAAGGGATCCTTGGTTATAATGGTTATGTCCAGCTCGTCTCCTCCGCGCTCCTTCAGGGTCCTGGCAAACGAGACGCCGGCTATGCCTCCTCCTATGACAACGATCCTCTTCTTCATGGCCTGGTCCCTCGATCTCTTGTTCGAAGTCGTTTCGATTTACAAGGATTCAGTTTATATTTACACCAACACTTATAGGTAATACCATACACGTGTATCCCCCGGATAAACCTAGCCAAGACAAATACACTAACTCAACACCCGAAAAGAGGGGTGGCGGAAGGCCATGGCTATATTCGAGAGGGTAAGCAGGGTCTACTGGAACGAGACCGACGCCGCCCAGATATCACACTTCTCTTCATACTTCAAATACTGCGAGGAGACCGAAGAGGAGTTCTTCAACCAGAGGCTAGGAGTCAAGTGGAGGCCAGGCGACATAATGTTCCCACGAGTACACGCCTCGTGCAACTACATGGCACCCCTAAGAGCCCACGACCGGTACAAGGTCGAGATAACAGAGATAACCGTGGGCAGGAAGAGCATGACCTTCAAGTACAGGATCCACAACCTAGAACTAAACCGGCAAGCCGCGGAATGCGAGATAACAACCGTGGCAATAGACCCAGCCACCTTCAAGTCCGTGGAAATCCCCAAGGAAGTAGTAGACTCCCTACTAGAACAAGGAGCGAGACTCAGGGAAGCGAACAAAGAATAACCGCTGTCAAGGAGGCTGGTTATAACAAACACGGGTCTACAGCTTCAAGAGAGCGTGATGGTGCAACCCCAAGGGTTTAACCCCCGCCTAGCAAGAGCAGGCCTCCCAGCTCCTCTCCGTAGCCCCCTATACCCGGGAGGGCTAACACGTAACATCCCTGTAGTACCAGTCTAGATCCCCCTTCCACGTCGGGTCCTGATATTCTAGAAGCTTGACCCTGGCGTGGTAGGGTTTGGCTATTATTTCCAGTAGCTCGTATCCCCTTTAGGGAATTGGTAGGGGTAAGCGGTTATCCTATGTAGAGAGTTTAAATAATTTGTTGTATTTCTAGTTTAATCCGGTGTTGATTATGTCGTCATTGCAACTTGGACAGCCTAGTATACCGTACTATGAGTTTCTCCGTTATTTCTTTCCAGGATTCATATTTATATCATTGATATTTTTAATATACAAGGATTTTAATATTACATCTAACGATCTAGCGTTAATATTTATTATATCTCTGATATCAGGTATTATAATTCATTCTTTTTCACCTTATAAATATGTTCCTGGTATATCAGGGCTAGGAAAGGAATTTGTTAGAAAACTACCAGATATTATACTTGGAGATTTTTGTCGCAATATTCCTATGGAGGCGAGATATTATATCAGTCAAGATATTATTTATCTAGTTACTGAAAAAAACTTTATAATAAGAAGATATTTTGCAATAGGTGCGTTAAAATTAGATATCGCCTTTTTCCTTATCCTCACTATTCCGTTAACATTATTAAAAATTATATATGAACATTCTATATTTATTTTATTTGTTCTAGCCATACTAATTTATAGTATTGTAATACTAATAGATGACGGGAAGAACGATCTAGTAAGGTCTTATAATATGATGTTTATAATGTATAATATTTATAACGATGAAATTAAAAAATTATTAAATAAAATTGAATGTAATAATTTAATTATATATAAAAAGAAACGAATATATCCAAAGCTTCCTAAGCTCAGCGGCAAGCCCAACTCCTCCAACAACCGTTTTACCTAAAAGCTCTGCGGGATTATATTCTTGAACGCGCCATAGAATACTATCAAACCATAACTCGCCTCCACGACGATCACCTACACCCCGACCACGCGCTCCGCTTCGCAGCACTACTGGAAGAACTAGGAGCACCAGCCTACCTTAGGGTTGAAACGAGGGCGGGCCACATGGGCGCAGACCTCCAGGTAAAGGCCAAGGAAATGGCAGACATACAAGCATTCATACAGAAAACAAGCCCAGCTTTGCCGCGGTAACTCACATGCTAATATTCTTATCCCTGGGTGTTTATATCTTGCCCGTATCTTTCCTTGAGATGCTCCTCTATCTTTTTCCACTCTACTCCTTCGATTAGCATTTCGAGGGCCCTTGTATCTAACGCCTTGTATTTTCTTGTTTTTAGTGAGTGTTTTATGAGTGGTTTGTCGTTTGTCCAGATTGGTGCGTTGTATTGGAGTGAGAGTGCTATGAAGGGCCAGTCATCGAGATCAAAACCCATAGCTATCTCCTGTGCTCGCTTGATGTAGGGCTGGGTTGGTGTGGTGAGGGTGGTCGTGTCTTCTATGAGTTTCTCGAATAGGGTGAGGAAGTCTTCCCGGCTCATTCCTATTTTCCGGGCTATTTCTTGGGCGTGTTCCTCTACTTCCTGGAGGAGTTGTGTTGGTGTGGTGGGTGTTATTGGGGCTTGGTATAGGAGTGTCCTTATTCTACCAGGCTTTATGGTGGCTGCGAGTATCTTGTTTGTGTCAACTATTATCTTGGGGTAGTTCATTTTGGAGCCTCCTGGCGAGGGCCCTCTTGATCTTCCTGTCGATCTCCATGATTTCCTCCTCTGTTATGTGGATTTCGGGGGTTAGGAGGTCGAGTTGGGCTTGTAATTCCATTCTCCTCTTTAGCCCCTCTATTCCCTCGCGGGCGATTATCTTCTTCAGCCAGGGAGTTTTCTCGATAACTTTTGCCAGCTCCTCAGGAACCTCCACCTCTATTGTAACCTTCTTCGTCGCCACCGTCATTCCCATGCTAATATTTTATCCTTGGGTCTTTTTATCCTGAGCGTATCTCTCCTTCATCCTCTCCTTGACCCTCTCCAGCGGCTCTCCCCTCAGTAGCATCTCCACGCCCTCAGTATCCACCGCTACAAAGTGTTTGAACCCTGTCCTCGCTGATAATTCGAGTATCCCCTTATCCCCGGTCCAGAGAGGAATATCAAGAAACATGGCGAGGGCTACGAAGGGTGCGTCAGATATGTCGACTTCTTTTAGGAGTTCCACGGCTTTCTCTATCATATCCCTATATGTCTCTTCTGGGATTATTGTTATCCTCTTGGCGAGTATTTTGTCGGTGAGTATTTCTACTTCTCGTGGTGTGAGGGTTGTCAGCCTTGCTATCTTCTCCCTGTGTTTTCTTAGTTCTTGTAGGAGGAGGTTTGGGGCGTATAGTTGGAGGTTTTCCCGGTAGAAGACCGTGTCGTGTATTTTTCTCTTGTGGAGGAGGGCTGAGATGAGTATGTTAGTGTCTATGGCGAGTTTCATCGAGGAGCCTCCTCACCCTCTCCCGGATCCCCTCCTTTATCTCTCTAATCAGCTCCTCTACCTCCTCTTGGCTTGCTTTGCCCAGGTTTGTCCTCAGCTTGTAGAGTATTAGCGCCTCCTCTACCTTCTCCTCCAGGAGAGAGGCAAACCTTTCGGGCGGAACGTCGAGGGGGATGTCCACCCTTATCCTTGTCTCAGCCATCGCTACCTCCATGTTATTATTCTTGTCCCTGGGTGTTTATATCTTGCCCTGGTTCCTGGGCTGTAACGTTTTTATTGCCTGGCTTGGTGGTGGTACTTCCTCGTTGTTTGCTACTTTCTCCTCGTAGTGGTTTATGAGTCTGTGTATGATGTTGTATAGTGCTGTTCCGTGGGGTGATTCCGGCGAGTGTAAGGTTTCTATGTACCTTGTTAGTTGTTCTGGCGTTATCTTCCCTTCTTCGAGTGCGTGTATGAGCATTGCAATCCTAAAGGCTGCCCCCGGCAGCCTCTCCTCCAATACCTTCGCCGCAAGCTGCGGCGCGAGGGGTTTCTCTTTCTCTGCTTCCTCCTCGGCTATTTTTTCTTCCACGGTGAGGAGCTCTTCGAGGGGCATCTCCATGTATTTCTTGAGGAGTTCTGCGAAATGTAGTCCTTCCTCTATTACACCGTATTGGATAGATTCTTCTAATTC
>WWDN01000058.1:0-27321 GCA_035615875.1 Thermodiscus sp.
AAGGGATACGCATACGTGACAGAGAGTGGAAGCGTCTACTTCGAGGTAGACAAGTACAAGGACTACGGCAGGCTAAGCGGTAGATTCGCGAAAGAAACATGGTCCCAGGAGGAGGAATACGAGAAGGAAAAAAGGAAACCATACGACTTTGCCCTATGGAAAGCCGCTAAGCCAGGAGAGCCCAGATGGAAGAGCCCATGGGGCGAGGGGAGACCCGGCTGGCACATAGAGTGCAGCGTTATGAGCACACGATACGCTGGAGGACAACTAGACATCCACGGCGGGGGAATGGACCTGATATTCCCCCACCACGAAAACGAGAGAGCCCAGAGCGAGGCCTACCTAGGCCGGTCGCCCTGGGTAAAGTACTGGCTCCACACAGGATACCTAACTATAAGCGGGGAGAAAATGAGTAAGAGCCTCGGCAACATCATCACATTAAAGGACGCAATCAAGGAATGGGGGGCCGATACACTAAGACTCTGGCTGCTCAGCGGGCACTACAGGACCCAGCTCGAATACAGCGAGCACAGCCTCAACCAGGCCAAACGCCTACTATCAAGGCTAAGAGACATCGGGTACAGGATCCAGAGGAGGATTGAGAAAGAAGACTACACGCACCACCTAGGCAGCCACGACATCTCCGTGCTAGCCAGGATACGCGATATAATGATCCGATGGCACTCGGAGATGAGCAACGACTTCAACCTAGCAGGAGCACTGCGAGAAGTATGGGAGCTAACCAACATCTACTACAGCGAAGTCGATCAGACCGAGAATCCGGCCATAACCTGGAGCTACTACAGGGCCCTCACACAAGTAAACAAGGTATACGCAGTGCTAGACGATATACTGGCCCCAGAGGGCGCGGCTAAGCCCCTGGAAGACTCCGTAGGAGAGCTCCTCGATCTAATAGTTGAGGTCAGGGGAGAACTGCGCCGAAGGAAAATGTATGATCTAGCCGACACGATTAGAGCGAAACTAGCCGAGCTGGGCGTGGAGCTGCTAGACTACAGGGACAAAACCGAGTGGAGGCTCAGGCAATGAAATGTCCTCCCCCGGACAGGGATCCTAGATACGCAAGACAACTCCCCATCATCAACGGGGAGGGCCAGACCAAGCTTTACAAGAGCAGGGTAGCGGTGGTAGGGCTGGGGGGCCTAGGTAGCATTGTATCACAGTATCTGGCGGCGGCGGGGATCGGCCACATTAAGATAATTGACTCGGATCTCGTAGACGTGAACAACCTCAACAGGCAACTCCTATACGATACCCCCAGCATAGGACTGCCCAAGGCACCGCTAGCCGCTAGAAGACTCAAGGCGATAAACCCCTGCATAAAGATTGAGTGGTTCCAGGAAAAGCTCGACCGGGACAACATAGACGGGGTCATAGGCGATGTAGACTTAATAGTGGACTGCCTCGACAACTGGGAGGCCAGGCTCCAGCTAGACGAATACTCTCAAAGGAAGAAAATACCACTACTCCACGCTGCAGTCGAATCCTTCTACGGACAAGTCTTCCTATCGATCCCCGGAGAAACCGCTTGCCTTAAATGCATAGCCCCCACAAACACCAAGCAGAGGACGATACCGGTCCTGGGTGCTATAGTCGGGGTCATAGCCAGCATAGAGGCCTCGATCGCTATAAAACATCTGCTAGGACTCGACGATGATAGAGGGACCCTCATAATAGTGGACATGAAGTCCAACAGCATAGACAAGATACCTATAGACCCTGGCTCCTGCCCATGCCAAGCCGAGGAGGCCTAACATAAGTGCAGGAGGTGGTAGGGCTCCGGGATTAAACCATTTAAAATAAAGACGACAAGATTATACAGTAAGAAACCCTACGATATAAACCTCTAGCCACAAACTCCCCCGACACGAGGTGGTATACGCGTCTTGCGGAGGAGAGGCCTATCCTCCCAAGCCATCGCCATACTAGTAGTAGTCATAATCCTGTTAGCAGCGGCGATATACCTAACGCAATCCGGAGGAGGCACTAAAACGACGACACCGACCACACCGGCAACCGGGACGGCGACAACCACCACACAGGAGCAAGCGACTGCAACGGGCAAGAAACAAGTCAAGGTACTTGTCCTATTCGACGTAGGCGGCAAGGGAGACCTAAGCTTCAACGACATGGCTGTACTAGGAGCCGAGAAAGCCAAGGAAGAGCTAGGAGTCCAAATCGACTACCAAACCCCAGCTAGTGTAGATGCGATGCCAAGCCTCCTCAAAAGCGTGAGCCAGAGCGGAGAATACGACCTCATAATAGGAGTGGGCTTCCTCTGGCTCGATCCAATGGTCCAGGTGGCGCCACAATTCCCCAACCAGAAATACGCTATCATAGACGCTGCCCCCACCGAGACAATACCAAATGTAGCAGCCTACGTATTCCGAGAGCAGGAAGTAGCCAGCCTAGTGGGTGTACTGGCTGCCGACATAGCCAGCAACATAAACTCGACCTGCGCTGGGGCAGTAGCCGGGATGGACATACCACCCCTCTGGAGGTTCCACATCGGATACCTATACGGGATACAATACTACAACCAACACACCGGGAAGAACATAGACCTGGGATGGGTCTACGTAGGCGACTTCCAGAACCCACAGCTAGGGAAGCAGACGGCGCAACAGATGATAAGCCAGGGATGCAGGGTACTATACGGGCTAGCCGGTCTAACCCACGTCGGAATGTTTGACGCCGTAAAAGAGGCCAACCAGCAGGGAGTGCTAGCTATAGCAATAGGACAGGACGCCAGCCAGGAGTGGTATGACCCCGAACACATAATACTAAGCGGTCTAAAGAGGGTCGACGTAGCAGTCTACAACGCTATCGAAGCCGTGGTTAAAGGCGAGTTCAAAGGAGGAGTACACAGTCTTGGACTGAAGGAGGGAGCCCTAGGCATAAGCGACCCAGCCATAATAAAGTACTTCGCCGGCATCGCGGCTAAACAGGGTAGACTCCCGCAAGGCCTAACCCCCGACGACGTAGTCGAGATCGTAATGCAGAAGAGGCAGAAGTACATCGACCAAGGAGCCTGGGACCTAGTGAAACAGCTAGAGGAGGCGATTAAGAAGGGCCAGATGATATTCAAGTCCCCGGCCACCCACGACGAGTACAACCAGATAATCCAGGCACTCGAAAACGGGGATCTGGGCGCGGCAGTAGCCTCCGGATAACCCCCGACTCCACACCCCCATTTTTATCCAAGTACTAGATCCCTAGAGGGCCGGGACGATTGTCTTGGAGAGCGTCGAGACGCCGATAGTAGAGATGAAAAATATAGTAAAGGTATACCCTGATGGTGTTAAGGCTCTCGATGGCGTCTCGCTAAGACTCTACCGGGGCATGGTGCACGCACTCCTCGGAGAAAACGGAGCCGGTAAGACGACACTCATGAGAATACTCTACGGCGAGATAAAGCCAAGCCGGGGAGAAATCTACGTCGATGGGGAGCCGGTTAGGTTCCACACGCCCATAGACGCTATAAGAAAAGGGATAGCAATGATATACCAGCACCCCAGGATGGTCCCCACGCTGACTATAGGCGAAAACATAGACCTTTACTTCGACAGCGCGGGGATACCCCCAGAGGAGAGGCAGGAACGACTCAAGAGGGCCGAGGAGGTAACCGGGTTCCACGTGCCACTAGATAGCAGGGTAGAAGACTCGCCTATAGGTGTGCTACAGAGGGCTGAGATCGTTAGAAGCCTGGCAGCTGGGAGCAGAGTGATGATACTAGACGAGCCTACAACAAACCTGAC
This sequence comes from Thermodiscus sp., assembly GCA_035615875.1. Lineage (GTDB taxonomy): Archaea > Thermoproteota > Thermoprotei_A > Sulfolobales > Acidilobaceae > Thermodiscus. The sequence goes on from WWDN01000058.1 coordinate 3,777, forward strand.
ACCACTAGAGGTGGAGGGACTCTTCAAGGCAATCTACAGGATGAAGACGAACGGAGTGGCTATAGTATACATAACCCACAGGCTCCCGGAGATCGAGAGGATCGCCGATATGGTAACTGTACTTAGAAAAGGCAAAGCGGTCGCCAGCGAAGTGCCCAGAGAAACCCTTACCCGGGAAGAACTAGCCAGGCTGATGGTAGGTGAGATACCCCAGCCTGCCCGGAGGACCGAGAGGAAAATAGGCAAGCCCATCGTCAAGATCAAATCCCTGCGGGCTAGAAAAAGAATCCAGCTAGTGATAGAAGAGCTAGAGGTTAGAGAAGGAGAGATACTGGGCGTTGCAGGTGTAGAAGGTAACGGCCAGGAGGAACTAGTCTACTCTATCCTAGGCGTTATCAAGCCAGAGTCTGGCGTCATCGAGCTACTGGGCAAGAGAGTTGAGGGTCCCTCTGACTTTCTAGCACGCGGAGGCGCATACGTGCCCGGCGACAGGACAAAAGCCCTTGTCCCCTGGTTCAGTATAGCAGAGAACCTAGCCTTTCTAGTATATGCGCACGAGGGTCCCTCGTTTATGCCGCCCACCATGCTATCAAGGCTGTACTCGGAGATAAGGGACTCATTCAGGATTGTGGCGAAGAGTCCATGGGCTCCCGTGGCGACGCTCAGCGGGGGCAACCAGCAGAAGCTCCTCGTTGGGAGCCAGCTGTACTTGAAGCCCAGGGTTATAGTGGCTGTGAACCCCACACGAGGACTTGACGTGGCGACCACCAGATACGTTAGGAACCTCCTGGTCGAATACACGAGTAAGGGAGCCGCGGTGATCCTGGTCAGCAGCGACCTCGACGAGATCCTAGAAGTAAGCGATAGAATAATCGTCCTCTACAAAGGACGCGTCTCTGGAGAACTTGCAAGGGAAGAAGCAACACCCGAGAGACTGGGTGTTTTGATGGGTGGAGGAGGATGAAGCCGGGAGACCTAGCCGGGAGGATAGCCTCAGAGGTGGTACTGGTAACTATAGCCTTGCTAATAGGACTAGCCTCCATAGTGATAGTAGCAACGTATACAGGGGCGCCCGCTACTGGGATGCTGAAGACAATGCTGCTCTCATGGGAGAAGCTACCCGACATGGTCGCCGAGTATACCGCTGTATTGGCATTAACTGCCATGGCGTTCAGTATACCGTTATATGCAGGCCTGTTTAACATAGGCGCCGAGGGGAGCCTCTACATAGGCGCCCTGGCAACGCTCTGGACCGCCATAGAGACCGGAAACCTCCTATTATCACTCATAGCCGGGGTTCTCGCTGGACTCCTATTGACAGGATTCGCAGGGGTTCTCAGAGTATACCTTAACGTCAACGAGGTACTGAGCACTATAATGCTGAACTGGATCGTATATTGGACACTACTATACGCGATAATAGTCTACCTGGCAGATCCGGTATACCCCCAGAGGACGATCCAGGTGCCGCCGCAAGCCAGGCTCCCCCACATGGGAGGCATCCCCCTAACGATCCTCGTATCCGCTCTGACCTCTATACTCATGTTTGTATTCATCCGGATGACCCGACAGGGAATACTCCTCAGGTTCTCCGGAGCCAATGAAAACGCATGCAGAGAAAGAGGAGTCAACACGAGGTACTACAGGATACTCTCAATGCTCCTGGCCGGAGGACTAGCGGGCCTCGCGGGCTCGATCCACATACTAGGCTACTCCTACAGCATAGATGTGCTCGGAGGCACGGTTAGAGGGTACGGGTTCAACGGCATAGGAGTAGCCTTGATGGGAAGAAACGACCCGCTGGGCATACTTCTCGCCAGCTTCCTATTCTCAACTCTCCTAGCCGGGAGCCAGCTAGTCGAACCACTCTACGGAGTGCCGAAGGAGGCCGCAGATACCGCGATAGGGATAATAGTCATCGCGCTAGCCGCACCAGAAGCCTTCAGAATAATATACAGGCGGGTGAAGGGGTGGAAGTAGTGCTAATAGAGGATGCAACTATAACCCTAATCATAAGCCTCTCCGCCATGACCCCCATAGCACTAGTCGCGATAGGCGAGATCATAGCCGAGAAGAGCGGCGTAGTCAACATAGGCCTAGAGGGAATACTCCTGTTATCAGCATGGATCGGAGCCTATATCGGTATAGAAACCGGCAGCATCGTAGCTGGATACCTAGCGGGCCTGCTGATGGGCGCCGTACTCGGCCTCATACATGGCATCATAAGCGTGAACCTCAAAGGAGACCAGATAATAGCTGGGGTAGGCCTCAACATGGCGGCAGCCGGGCTAACTGCCATCCTAACAAAAGCCGTCTGGGGGAACTACGGGCAAAGCCCACCCCTAAACATACGGCCGCCAGGCTTCATAATCATGGGACAGAGAGTAAGCTATGCGTTCATCCTGGCAGTCATTGTAGGAGTAACAGCCTGGTATGTCCTTGAGAAGACGAGGCTCGGCTTGAAGATAAAGGCTGTAGGAGACGATCCCAGGAGCGCAGAGGCGCTAGGAATAAGCGTTACCAGAACCAGGCTCGCAGCGACCATTATAGGCGGTGGCTTGGCAGGGCTTGCCGGAGCCTTCCTCAGCGTCGACTACATAGGGAGTTTCGTCAAGCTAATGAGCGCTGGCAGAGGCTTCATAGCACTAGCAGACGTGGCGTTTAGCGGGTGGAACCCGCTCTTCGCCCTCCTCGGCGCCTTCATCTTCGGATTCAGCGATGCACTGGCCAGATATTATACCATAGTAAGGGGTACCACGGCTGGCGCTTACTTAATCAACACCATACCATATATTGTAACGCTCCTAGCAATAACTGCTACGGCAAAGAGAGCAGTAGCCCCTAGAGCACTCGGCAGGCCATACGCCAAGGAGTAGAGGATCCCTAGGGCGTGACAACTACCCTGAAAGAATCGCCCTCCAAGCTCCTAGCAAAGGCCTTGCCAACCTCCATGAGCGAGTACCTAGCCGTAACGGGTACCGAGACTAGGCCCCTGGATAGCACGCTGAGGGCAAGTTTGAAATCTCGCCAATCACCACAGCGGGTCCCTATGACTCTAACCTCCTTTACCACGCTCACAGTTTGAGGAAAGCTCCCTACACCACCCGGCGTGCTCTTTAAATGAATCACGCCCCTAGGCCTAACAAGTTCCACAGCCGCTCTCAAACCCGAGTTAGAGCCGGTCGCTTCAACGATGTAATCGAACCCTAACCCAAGGCTTGACTCTTCTCGGCCCAGCCTAGAGGCCTCCTCGACCTGTACGACGCGGAAACCGGTCCTTTCAAAGAAACTCGCCTTCATGCTTTCACGCCTTACTATAATGACGGGGTCGTGCCCTAGCATCCTCAGCAGGTTGGCTGTGAGCCACGAGATAAAACCCGATCCTATAACTCCTATGAGGTCGCCTGGCTCCGGGGGACGCTGTCTAACCATGTTTACAACCGCTGCAAGGGGCTCAGCGGCGAAAGCTATATCGTGGGGAAGCTGGTGCCTGTGCAACGCCCATGTTGGCGCTATGAAGTACTCTGCCATGCCGCCGTCGAAGTCTATACCTAGCGTCCTCCTATTGGGGCAGTGAGTGTAGAGGCCCGCCTGGCACACTCTACACTGTCTACAAGCAAAGTTTATCTCGCTGACAACTTTTTCCCCTAACAGTTCGGAGGGACCCTCAACCACCACTCCCGACACTTCGTGGCCCGGTATGAGCGGAGTCTTGAAAAGGGGGTAACTACCTGTATAGAAGGCCTTGTCGGTGCCACAGATCCCGACGGCTTTGGCCTCGATCAGGGCCCATCCGGCGGGTGGGCGGGGAGTGTCGACCTCGACTAGGCGTAGATCCTTTGGCCCAAAGAGTACTGCAGCCTTCATCTTAAGGGTCCCTCACTGTTTCATGAGGCCCTTGTAGTCTATGGCAAGGCTCTGCCCGGAGTCTATAACGTATACCTGGCCCGTTATGTTCGAGGCCGCGTCGCCGGCCAGAAACGCTACTAGTCTACCTACCTCACAGGGCTCTACAAGCGAACCTGTCAACGTGTATCTCTCTGTGAACTCTTCAATGCTTATCCCGGTGGCCTTGAAGAAGCTCAAGCCCATATCAGTCCTCGCAAAGCCCACCGCGACCGCATTTACTGTAATGCCGGTATGGGCTAGCTCCTGGGCTAGGGCTCTCGTGAACCCTATAACACCAGCTTTCGCGGCGCTATACGCGGCGAGCCAGCGCAGCCCCTTCAACCCGGCTATGCTTGTTATATTCACGATCCTACCCCATCTCTTACCAACCATATAGGGTATAACCTCCCTGGTAGTATAGAAGACGCCGTCAAGGTTCACGGCGATATGCCTTCGCCATAATTCATCGCTCATGGACTCTACAGGGGATAGAAGCCCCCAGCCAGCATTGTTGATTAGGACATCGACGCCCCCAGCCTCGCTCCTGATCCTGTCGAACATCGATCTGACCTGCGAGGGGTCGGAGACATCGGCTTGGATCGTAAGCCCATCGGAACCCTCTCTCCTTATCATCCTAAGAGTCTCCTCAGCCTCTGAGGCTCTCTTCCTATAGTTAACGATAACATAGTGGCCCTCTTTGGCGAGTTCCACCGCGATAGCTCGCCCTAGACCGCGGCTACCTCCTGTCACCAGGGCTATTCTCCCCATTCAGCCACACCGACACGTCAGTATACTATCTCGGGGAAACCCCGTATTTAGCATGATATCATAAATAATTAGTGAAAGCAGGCTCTGGCCGGTGCACTCACGATCCTACTGATTGCGGGGCTTTACGGCCCGCCGCCCTGATAAATGCCTCTTCGAGGTTACCTGCAGCGAAGGCTCTCAAGGCATCAGAGACCCTTCCAGAGAATATCACCGTTCCCTCGACAATGAACGCCACATAGTCAGCTATCACCTGAGCCTCAAACATGTTGTGAGTGGTCACTATAACAGTCTTACCCCTACCGGCCAATTCCTTTATCAACCCCCTTATCCTGTACGCCGAGAACACATCGAGACCCGTAGTCGGCTCGTCAAGTACGGCGAGCTCGGGATCGTGCATAAGGGCGGTAGCTAGGAGAAGCCTCCTCTTCATACCCTTACTATAATCACCGGCTCGCCTCGCCAATTCCTCTCTCGACAAACCTGATATAGCAATAGCATTCTCTAAATAGCGCGAGGATAAGTCCTCCCTCCCCGTAGCGTAGAGTCTCGCGTAGAATAGAAGGTTCTCGTAGCCCGAGAGCCTCTCGTACGGCTCGGCGTCCTCCGGTAGATACCCTATCCTAGACTGAACCCTCTTCCAATCGCTTGATCCCGGAGTTACGCCTAACACTTCAATCGAGCCCTCGTCCGCCCGATACAATCCTAACAGTGTCCTGATGGTAGTGGTCTTCCCGCTTCCATTAGGGCCTGCCAGGACGAAGACCGAGCCCCGGGGGACCCTCAGGGTAATACCACGCAGTATGATTCTACCCTTAACCCTCTTAACTAGGCCTTCGACCACTACGGCGTAATCGCCTATCTCGCGTGCCATGCTATTCTTCCCTGCCACGCCCCCTTGTAGAGTCTTGTCCACGGGAACTAAAAGCGGGATCCATGATGTGAACTCGTTATAAGGCGATGTTAGGGCTGTAAATGCTAACGGGATAAGGAGGCCGGGAGACCTGATAACTGGGGGGCCGTTGAGTTGACCCTTGCGGAGTTCGTCGCCCGCTATGGAGAGAAGGGCTATATCGTGTTAAAGGCCATTATCGAAGCCGCCCGGAGGACCAGGGCCCCCCACGCCCTAGGCGACTTCAGTTATAGGGATCTGAAGAGGATACTCAAGGAGATGGGTGTAGACTATAATCCGTCTCCTCTGCTCGTTAGGCTTGAGAGAGAGTATGGAGTTATAGAAACGAGTTACAGGTCTAGTAACCAGCACTGGTGGAACATCATAGATAGATATTCCATAGGGGAGGTTCTAAGGGAGTGGGAGGGCAGGCCAGAGCCCGACCCCGAGGATCCCCGAGTCAGAATGCTTAGGATACAGTTCTACTCCCTGGACCCGCAGTCGTTGCTGGATACACTAACACGGTTATCCAGGCGTTATAGGATGTCCGCGGTTGAAAGGGATCGGCTGAGGCGGTTCGCGTTCCACGAGTTGCCTCTGCTAGTCGAGTTCCTCGAACGCGCTAAGGCCGACTATCCCGATGAGCTAGCCGACGAGATAGCCATGGCCGAGTCGATACTTGAGCTAGCGGAAATGGTGACGAGCAGGGCTGGTGGCAGGGGTAAGCCTAGGAGGATGATGTCCCCTGAGCTAGAGGATGCCCTTAGAAGAGGCGGTAGCGAGCCTCTCTAGCATTGCTTTAAATGCCTTCGAGAGGACAAGCCTGTTGTCATACCCTGCGATTATACCCTCTAACTCGCTTCTAGGAGACCCCCTGAGTTCCCTCGCGATCCTTATCATGTTGCGTGTAGCCCGTATAGCCTCGTCTACTATAGTGATATCTGCCCTCTGAGCGGTCCGACTGAAGGGATTCAGGTCTATTGCAGAGACGATCTTGCCCCATGACTTCAAAGCCTCAGTCCTGTCACCATCCTCTATAGCAAGCAACACGAAGTCAGCCCTAGCGATACCGTTTCTACAGACTATCCCCCGAGCACTCTCTAGCCCGGGAACACGCGTCTTCTCGCAGTCGGGAGGGAGAAGGTTCGGCACTCTGTGCTCCTCTAGGTGCCTGTAGATCGCGCGAACCCGCTCCTCAGTCCTATAGAACAGGTTAACCTCGACCCGAGACCCCGTTAGGCGGGCTAGCTCGGCGATCTCCCCCGCTGCGAGCGCCGCATAGTTACCGTTGACCGATATGACAGGGCTCTCCGCCAACAATAGGCGGGCTACCGTCGCTCTCTCGGCTTCCAGCGCGAAATCATGACTCTCCTCGCCGAGTATGTAGTCGAAGGCTTCCCCCCTTCCATGGGCTATTAGGCCCTCGGGGACGACTAGGCCCTTGCGAAAGCCCTCTACGAGCCTCTCCCTTATCATGAGTGACTCATACCGGGGGTGGCTCGGAGGTATATCTATGCCAGGCACTGTCAGCTCCACCAGATACCTGGTGGGCTCGAAGAGACTCCTAAAATCCTTGGCTCAAAGCCACGGCTCTCCAAGACGCTTACGGCATCGCCAACCCATTCACGCTCTACGAAGAACACGACCACGCGTTTCTTCCCATAGACCCCGACCTGGCCTGGCAACTTGGGGATCTCTCTACCCGCCAATGCTGCCTTCAAGAACCCAGACTCCCGTGAGAATCTCTCGCTCCAGTAAATGAAGGATTCAACCGTGAAATCCCTGTCTATTCTCCTAAGCGTTTGTTCCGCGAGGCCATATACTCCGCTATCCAGGGTCTTTAACATAGTGCCTGTGCTCATCACCCCCGTATCTATGGAGATTAACGAGAGGGTCCCTGGAAGCTGCAGGCACTCGACCTCCCCGACACCGGGTCCCCCGGGCTTCTTCCTGTAGACGATGCCCACGCCGCAGGATATCGCTAGTACGTCACCTAGCCCTGTCTCCTCCATTATATCGGCTAAGTGAGCGATCTGTAACGCCTCGCTGTAGCCGCGACCCCTTATCCTTCCTATAATTAGTGATGCAGCGACTGCAGAAGCCGCGCTTACGGCATAGCCTACCGCGGGGGGTAGAGGCATGTGTATCGTAAGCGTGATACTAGCTTCCTCAAGACCGTATAGCCGGATAACGCGTGATACGGTGCTAGGATAGCGGGGAGAGTCTCCTGAGAGACAGGCTCTCAGTCTCGGCTCGATGCTCACACCTACACCTATAGACCCTGAATCCATGTGCCCGGCTCTCCTCACTGGGACGAAGACGCTAGTTATATGGTGGGGTGAGTCGGCGCACCAGGTTCCAGGCCTCATATCCTAGCCTCCGCTACGATATCGAGGGGTGGAGATGGCGGAGGGACCCTCTTATGCTTGGACTTCCTGTGGAGCTCCATTATCCTAGAAACCACTGCTTCTGGCACGCCTGTCGCCGACGGGACCTCCCGAGGGTCAAGGCCTAGATCGAAGATCGAGTACAGTACTAGGTCCACGTCCTCGTAGCTCACGCCTAGCTCTCCCTCAGCCGTCTGACCGGGCCATAGCCTGGGGCTACTTGGTTTAAACGCGATCCTGTCGGGCACACCTAGGTTCTTGGCCAGCCATCTAACCTGGTTTTTGTAGAGTACACCTATCGGGAGTACGTCCACCCCACCGTCTCCGTACTTTGTAAAGTAGCCTATCAGGATCTCGCTCCTGTCTCCTGTTCCGAGGACAAGCCTGTTAAGCTTATTCGCATAGTAGTAGAGTAGCGACATGCGGATCCTAGCCCTGAGGTTTCCCAGAGGGACCCTATCGGGTTCCTCGCCTTCATATACTGGTATGGCAGACTTGTAGACGGCGACTATAGGTGTTATATTGATTATATGGGGAGTGACACCGAAGAGGCTTGCGAGGTCTTTTGCGTCTTCCACGTCCTCCTGCGGAGTCACCTCGGTGTCCGGCATTATAAGGGGTAGGACCTTGTCCCTACCGACGAATTTCACCGCTAGGGCGAATGTAGTAGCGGAGTCGACCCCACCGCTCAGCCCTACAACGTAGCCTTTAGCTCCTGCCTCTTCGAGCTTGGAGTTGAGGAACTCTCCTATAGCCTGGGCTACTTTATCGTAGTCGAGCCTGACGACTTCCTCCAGCGTGATCCTCCTGGTCATAGGCCACCCTCCCTGATGTTTTTGGCTAGGTCGAGTATTGTCCTCGATAGTATCTCCTTGTCTATCCTCCCTATATACTCTTTAGCGATAGTTGAATTCGTCTTCCATAATAATAGAGCGTCTAAATACTCAGACGCGAAGCCGGCCTCCTTGCTGCCGACGTTATTAGCCACTACTATAGAGGCTCCATACTTCTTCATCTTGTCTAATGCAGCCCTATAGAGGTCCTCAACACCCCTAGCCGTCTCCGCAGCAAATGCTACCAGCACATCGACCCTTTCGGCTAGACCCTCGATAACCTTAGGAGTCCCCTCTAGCTCCAGGATCAGATCCTTAATGCCACTCCTCAGTTTCTCGCCCCATCTCGTCTTGCTCTTGTAATCGGCTGGTGCTGCAGCCGCTATAAGGTAGTTGAAACGTCCTTCATCAGCCAGTGCTCTAACTGCTGAGGCCATCTCCTCGGTCGTAGTAACTCTACGCGCCTCAACCATATGTGGGATTACATGTTCTACATGGCCATAGACCAGCGAGACCGTCGCGCCCCTGGCCCAAGCCTCTACAGCTAGTTCTATACCCATTCTACCAGTGCTCGGGTTGCTGAGGAACCTGGTCGGGTCTATCCACTCACGCGTCGCGCCAGCCGTGACTAGCACGCTCTCGCCGGCGAGGTCTCTCCCCCTGGAGGCTAGTGCAGCTGCCGCCCTAGCTACCACCCAGGTATCGGGATACTTGGCTATGCCCTCCTCGACACGGGGGGGCATAACCACGTACCCCATGCTAGATAACCTATCCACGACATCCGCGTAGACCCGTGAATCCATCATGTTCTGGTGCATGGCGGGTACTATCATAACAGGCTTGCCCTCCCCCCTAACAGCTATGGCTGTTAGGGCTACTGGATTGTCTGCGATGCCGTGCGCTATCTTAGACATGGTCGATAGTGTTGCAGGAGCCACCAGCATGGCGTCGCATCCCTTGGAGAGCTGTATATGCTCGACCTCCCCTGTCAACTCTACTATGGGCTTCTCTCCTGTCGCCCACTGCAATAGCATCGGGCCTACTAGGCTGGCAGCAGGCTGAGTCATTACCGGAACAACCCTTGCTCCGCGCCTCATGAGCCAGCGAGCCGCATCTATCGACTTGTATAAGGAGACACTTCCCGTTAAGCCTAGGATTATACACCTGCCCGCCAGGTAGTCGTTTACGGTTCCCGTGATAGACTTCGATGGATGCCCTAGTAGCGGTCTATTCATTACTCATCATCCCACAAGCTGTACGCCCCCGGATATAACCCTTTGTTGTATAGGTCAAATAACTTGGTGTAGGGGGTTTGGAGACCGTTCACTCCAGCGGGCCTGCCAGCTTAGTCATAAGGCGTGCGTCTAGGGAGGATATACCAGCGGTCATGGCCGTTAACCTCAAGAGCCTCCCAGAGAACTACTGGTACGGATTCTACGAGCACATCCTATCCAACTGGCCCTATGCTTTCCTAGTTGCGGAATACGAGGGCGTAATAGTTGGGTATGCCATGTCGCGTATCGAGGAGACCGGCGATCCCCTACTACTGGGTCTAGTAGATGACGAGGGGCAACCTATTGTCAAGGGATGGCTTGAACCTAGAAAGGCCGGGCATCTAGTGTCGATAGCCGTCTTACGAGAGTATAGGGGTCGGGGGATCGGATCGGCCCTGCTATCGGAGACTATTAACGCCGTGAGAGATTATTACAAGGCCGATTCTATCTTCCTTGAGGTTAGAGTGTCCAATACGCCAGCCATAAGGCTCTACGAGAAATTCGGCTTCAGGGTTGTCAGGAGGATACCCTTCTACTATAGGGATGGAGAGGACGCGTATGTGATGGTGTTGAGACTGGCGCCCCTTACCAGTTGACGCCTATCCTCTCCTTGTACTCCGTGTATAGTTTCGTGACCTTTGAGACCCATTCTCCGAGGTCGTCCGGGTTCTCGGGATAGTTGAGGTAGAGTTCCTTGGCTTTCTTCATGTATCTGGAGACTGTGACTAGTTGTTGTAACATGGAGGGTCTGCCTAGTAGACGTACTAGCATTCGGGCCTTGTCCAGGATTGATAGGTTAGCTTTGAGGTCGCCGGTGACGCTGGTTTCGTAGGCATCCTCTGCCCGCATTATACCGTTCTTCAACGCCCATTCTATCTCCTCGTCGGTCAACTCCTGTAGGTAGATCCTGAATATGTCGAGGCTAGCCTGCTTAGCCCCGATCCCCTTCATGTAGGCTAGATTTGTCCTCCAGAGAGGACCATACCTAGTGAAGTCGCCTTGAGTGAAAGCCTCGACTATGGCCTTAGAGGCGTGGTAGGCCGCATTCATAGCGTACCCCATACCGCCTCCATGAACCGGGTTAACGGTAAATCCGTTATCACCTATGCCTATGAAGTTATCCCAGACTAGCGTGTTGGCTGGCCGTCTAGTGGGTACTGCTGCTCCAGCATCTGCGTAGACTTCTACTTGGCTACCGACGTCTGGCCTCTTCATGAGCACGTTGTCATATATGGATTTGGGATGGGGGTAACCGCGCCCTCCTTGCACGCCCAGGCCTATATTGGCTATGTGTTCGCTCTTCGGGAAGAGCCACCAGTATCCTCCTGGCGCTATGCTCATGTTGACGTAGATCCTTATGTAGTTTGGATCTTCTATTTCACTAGCTAGACGCACTATCCTCCTATAGGCTACATTCATATCAACAGGCTTCAAGCGCTCGTTAACGGGCCACTCTTCCGGCAGCCTTCTGCGCAGGACTCCGCTAGTACCGGTAGCGTCCACGATAACCTTACCCCGGAACTCTAGCTCCTCGCCCTTATTGTTTACAGCCCTCACCCCCACCAGCTTCGAACCCTCCATGCGGGGACCGCGGACGTATGTCTCCAGGTATAGGTCGACGCCCGACTTCTCTGCTTCCTTGAGGATCATTGTACCATACGCGTTCCTGTTTATCATGAAGCCTGTGCCTTTTACCCTCAGCTTTACTTCCTCGCTGGGACTATAGACGTCTATGCCATCGACCCTATTGGCCAGTGCGTCACCGATAGGTAGGGGCATCTTGTTTTCGTGGAAATGATGCTCTCCTATGGCATCTCCACAGGGCTTTCCCCATATCCCGCTCCAGTCAACGAGATCTATACCCGCGACTCTCAGCCCGCTATCCCGGAGGTGGTATGCGAGGGAAGAGCCGGCTGGTCCCAGCCCGACTATAACAACGTCATAGTCTAGTATCTTCACCCGTATCACCACTCCGTGACAAGAGGAGCTATCGTTGATCCTAAAAATAAATCTGCATCCATGTACATCTCTTTCCAAAGGAAATTAAACTCTAGGTAACCACTCCTATAGCTATCTGGTGAGGCACGTATGAGCTGGTTCAGGAGGAGGAAGAGGGACTACTTCGACGACATATTCGAGGACATATTCGAGGAGTTCTCCAGGATAGAGGAGATGTTCCGCAGCCTGGTAAGGGAGGCATTTACAAGAGATATAGAGAGGCTTAGCGCCGAGGGTAAGCCGCTCATCTACGGCGTGAAGATAACCATAGGCCCAGACGGAGTCCCCCGGATAAGGGAGTTCGGGAACGTAAAGGTTAGAGGCGATAAACCGGTTCTGAGAGAGGAGATAGAGCCGTTAGTCGACGTAATGGAAGCTGATGACGACGAGGTATGGGTTATAGCCGAGCTCCCGGGAGTCGACAAAGATAAGATAAAGGTGAAGGCCACCGAGAAAAAAGTTATAATAAAGGCAGAAAACGGCAGGAAATACTATAAGGAAGTCGAGCTTCCGGTAGAAGTTGACCCTGATACTGCGAAAGCCTCCTATAGGAACGGCGTCCTCGAAATAAGGCTAAAGAAGAAGAGCAAGAAGGAAGAGATGGAGGGCAAGGAGATAAAGATAGAGTAGCTGCTATAATCTCCCAGTCATCCACTCGGGTTTCTTTCTAAGACACTCCTGGTCTAGCTGGGTCTCGACGACTTTATCGCCGACGACCTTGCTCGCGCCCTCGTAGTCACAGATGACTAGTGTGAACCGTCTTCTACCGTTTATAGCCTCTTCGAGCCACTTCTTGTTATCCCTACAACTCTTATCGACATTCCATCTATCCTTGCAAGCGACTTCAAGCGCCTCCATGAATCTATGTAGTACGCCCTCGACTGTACTTATGAGGCCGTGGCTCGCCGGACCTGGTATCATCTCGTATCCCACTTCGGGTATAGAGAGGTATGCGTAGGCCGATTTGACGAGTAGCCATCGCAGGGAACGTTCACCTTCAACCGGGACTACTATCTTTTTCGGCTTCGTTGTCTCTGCGAGCCTCACGTCCCTGTAAGTATAGTTGCAGTTGGAGCATTTGCCGGTGGATATTATTATCCGGCCGAAGTATGGTACCTCGTATAGGTACTCCCGTAGCTTGAGGGTGCGCTTGCCGCACACGGGGCAAGATACCGTGCCCTCGTATAGGAGTATCGGCTCCTTGACGCGGCCGAATATCTTTGTAAGGTCTTCGTTAGACTTGTCGCTGGCCATAGCGATCCCCGGGCTTGTATATAAGAGGGAAGCGTTCGATAAGTGCTTATAGAGCTTATATTCCGTGTGTCGTCCCGGTACCAGCTATATAGACGATGATCCTGCGGGGGTGTGACTTGGGGGTGACTGGGGCAGGTGATAGGAGAGATTACGGTTCTCCTATAGCTTACATTAACGGGGTATCGAGGAACAAGACTATTACCGCTAAGGTCAGTCAGCGGGATCTATCCAAGATAGATAGCCTGTTATCCTCAACAGGCTTAACGAGGAGTGCCTTCATTAGAGAAGCGGTTATGGCGGTTATCGAGTTCGTGGAGAGTGGTGGCTGCGACACGACGGTCGAGAAAGAGTGTGTTCCCATAAGAGCTTTGAAAAACCTGTGTAAGAAAATAACCAAATAATCTGATTTACTTTATTATAGTAATTATGCCTCGATGCTTCCGGCTAACTCCCTTATAGAGGAGGCCAATCCCCTGGAAACCTCGTCCAGAGACTCCATAATACACTTCTCCAGGCATTCCCTCGCATCAACGCTTCCAGCCTCACTACACTCTTCATAGAGGCACTTCTTCCTGACGACAGCCGGATCCAAGTAGAACACTATAATATGGTCTTTGGCGAAGCGCTTCACATAGCTATCATAGCCGGACAAGGCTATCAATCTCTGAACGATCCTAGAGTCGATCAACCGGTTATCGTATATGAAGGCTTTCAGCTCGGACTCGAACGACTCAGCCATCCGTAATGCAATGGCAACTGGATCCCTCTCCAATCAGACGTCTCCCCTAGTCCATTGAGGTATCCGGGGTTTGACTCCCTAATAACCCGATCGAACAGACACTACTGCTAGAAGCGCTCCGACAGGATAAATGGTGATTGAGTGTGGCGAGCGATAAGGTTGCCATCGAGTTTAAGTCATATACTAAGCCCTCGGAGTTTATCGAGGATCTGGAAGCCAGAGTGACTGGTGCAAGGAGTCGTTTAAAGGAACTTGAGGGTAGGATTGACTCCCTCCGCGAAAAAGCGGATGTCCTGAATAAACTCAGCAGTCTCCTCGCATCGCCGCAAGGAGGTTATAATCCTAGCGTGTTTGAGGCTAGACTAGCTGAGGCCAAGCTCCTCGTGAACCCGACACCTAGCCAAGAACTTGAAGTGCTGGAATACACGGCTAGACAGCTAAAGGCTATGATTGCCGCTCTGGAAAGGGTCCTAAGTGAGGTTAAGGCTTTAGAGGGATTGGGGGAAGTTGGTGGACTAGTACTTGATGTCGTATATGAGAATGGAATCCCCACAAAAATACTATTAAAAATATAATTTAATTAATTTATATTAATTCGATTGCTAGAGCAGCCGCTCCCCCGAGCCCGTGGCAGATGCTGGCTACGCCCCTCCTACCATCATGGAGAGAAAGCACGTTGGCCAGCTCAAGGGTTATCCTAGCGCCACTCATACCGAGGGGATGCCCTAACGCTATAGCACCGCCATGAACGTTCATCTTCTCGTAGGGGACACCCAAGTGCTTATGAAGCAGGAAGCTGTTGACGGCGAAGGCCTCATTGTTCTCCCAGTAATCAACATCGTCTACACTCCATCCCAGCTCCTTAAGGAGTTCCCTCACAACAACCACAGGAGCGTAAGGGAAACGCCTAGGATCGACGGCCCCCACACCCCATCCAACTATCTTGGCAATGGGCTTTAGGCCGAGTTCTTCCACCTTCTCGCGACCCGCGATCAACAGGCTTGCCGCTCCATCGCTTAGCTGGCTGCTAGTCGCTGCTGTGTGGAAGCCGTTCTCCGAAAAGGCTGGCGGTAGTCTCTTCACCTTTTCCAGGCTTGTATCTCTTCTTATCCCTTCATCCACTTCGAGCAGTACCCTGCCCTTGTACTCGAAAGGCTCTACAAACCTCTTCATGTAGCCTCTATCCCACGCCTCTGCAGCCCTCCTATGACTCTCGAACCCTATCCAATCCAGCTCTTCCTTTGTTGCTCCATGCTCTCTAGCCGTGTCGTCGGCTTCCTCTCCCATTATCATATCGAATATTGGATCGTAGAGTCCCTCGTGGACCATTGAATCCCTTACTGGGAGGAATCCCTTGTAGACGAGTTTCACACCCCACCTGATCTTACTTGTTATAGTGAAGGGTGCATTGCTCATCGACTCCATGCCGCCAGCCAGTACTATATCGAAGGCCCCCGATTCTATGAACTGTGCTGCATCTATAATGGCTTTCATACCGCTGGCGCAGACCATGTCGACTGTTGTAGCGTCGATGGGATATGGTATGCCAGCCTTTATTGCGGCCTGCCTCGCTGTATTCATGCCTGTGCCGGCTCGGATTACGTGGCCGAATATCACATGGTCTATCTGATTGGGGTCTATGCCGGTCCTCTCGATGAGTTTCTTTATCGTGAATGAGGCCAGTTCTACAGCTGGTATGTCCCGCAGGCTCTTCCCGAATTTTCCTATAGGAGTCCGGACTCCGTCTACTATGTAGACTTCCTTGGATAACCTGTGTGCTTTAGCCCCTTCGTTAGCCAACTAGTATAACACCGTGTTATAGGTATTGCTTGTAAGGGATAATATTAGGATTAATGTGCCGTGTAATAGTATGGGTTCCTGTATGTGTTAAGGGAGGCCTCCCCTCCTTTAATCATATTAATTAATATAATAAATAATCCTATGACTTTTACTATATCGCCTACCAAGGAAACCAGCGCCGCGACCCCGAATAATACCGCGAACGGTAGAAACAACATGAACACCACGACTCCGGCCAAAAAGAGTCCAGCGCCAATACGGCTCTCCCTCTTAAAATCGTGGTAGAGCTTGAGCCCCACACTCAACTCGACCAGGTAAGCTACTACGACAAGAGCGCCTCCAACCAACGGATCTATAAAGCCACCCACCACGACGGCTGTGGCCCCAAGCACAAGTGCTATGGGAGAGAGCCTCCTCATATGCCACCTAGCTACAGAGGCATAGCTCCAGTACCCCCACAGCGCGAATAGACCGGTAACGACCAGAGCAGCCATGATATAAATAGACGGGGGAGAAAAGGCCGCTTCTACGCCATGCCTATACACGACCACTAGAACATACATTATCAAGAATCCCGCTACAATGCTTGCGACTGTCCCTACTACACCACCACGATTAGCCATAATCCACAACCCCGGAGAGTATCGATCCCTGCTAAGCAGACGCTAGCAAATCTAGCGTTTATAGCGGAATATATACCACGATATGATACGCTTGGAGTCCCATGGAACCCTTGTATGCATTTAATGGATAGAAATAAATACATTGGAGTTAGACATAACATTTAGCCGGATCGAGAAACGAGAGGCAGCCATGTATGCTTATAGCTAAGACAGCGATGCGCACACTCAGTAAGAGAAGGCTGGAAACGATAGCAATAGTGCTAGTCATAGCAATCGCCATCCTAGGAATCTCCTCGATAAAGCTAGCAGCCTCCTATAGTATTGGTCTTGCAGGGAAAGCCTGGGTATACGAGCTAGGCTCGGTGGTCGTCGCCGGAGATATACCGAATAATACTGTCGCGGACATCTCCGAGTTGGAAAGCGTTGAGCGAGTCAAGCTCCTGGAAGCAGTGAATGCGCCCGGGTACCTTAACGGGACTCCAATCAGCGTCGTCCTACTCTACAATCCAAACGAAGATGCACCTGCCAGTTATAGGCTAGAAGAAGGCGGAAGAGGCTTCATAGTCTATACGACTGGGAGCAAGCCCCTGGTAGTGCCCGGCGAGCATCTAATAGTTCAGGGCCTCGGTAACATAACTGTTACCGGGCTGGCCAAGGGTGTATCGGTCTTTATGGGCGGTGCCGACGTGACTATAATAACTGAAAAACGATTCCTAGAAATGACTGGGAGGGAACCCATAGACTTCCTACTGGTCGTCGCGCCAGAGGCAGATACAGGTGAACTCGCCGCGAAAATACGTGATATAATCGAGGCCCATGGCGGGAGTATCCAGAGCATCACTATCCAGACCGAGAAAGACAATCCAGCGGCTAGGCCGATGAAGAGCATGGCAAACGGGATCGCGGTGTTCATCTCGATAGCCCTGATAGCCGCTAGCTTGTTGGTTGCTGGTAGCGAGGCTAGCCTCATAGAGAGGAATATACGCGAGATCGGGGTTCTGAAGGCTGTTGGGATAGACTACAGGGGAGCCATACTCTATTACGCGGGCCACAACATAATGAGAGGCATTATAGGCGTTGCACTGGGTCTGATAGCGTCAATCCCTGTCTCAGAGAAGCTAGTGGAGATGGGAGCCCGCCAGGCACACGGCTCCGAGGTCATGGAACTACTCATGCGAATGTATCCCTTCCAGGTTAGCTGGAGCGTGTTAGGCGAAACAGCGTTCATAGGCCTCGGCCTGATCATAACGGCCAGCCTCATACCTCCCCTTATAGCCTATAGGCTACCTGGAGGTAGGGCGCTGCACTTCACGGGTCTCTCCGGGAGAGCTGGGCTGCAGTGGATGAAGGGACGGCTCGCGCTCGTGTACTCGATTAGACGAGTTGTTTCCAGGCCATGGCTAGCCGCGTTCCTTATACTGTTCCTTGCCGTGGCCTGGGGGTCGACCGCTTCAATTCCTATGAGCACTAGGGGTTTAAGCGTTGTTAAGGGGGAGATCGTAGACTATGGCTATGATGCGCGAATCGTATTCGCCGTGGGAGACGAGCCTTTGGACTCGATTGTTAATGTAGCCTTGAAAACGAGCGGGGTCCGGCAAGCCGAGGTATGGGGGTTTAAGTGGAGAGCCGTTAGAGCGGGGGAACGAGATCTGGCGTTAGAAAGCTGCATCCATGGGAACTGGAGTCTTGGCCCCAAACTATCGTATGGCCACTGGCCCATGAAACAGGGGGAGGCTGTCGTCAGCGAGACCGTTTCTGAGGTGTTGGGCGTAGATGTAGGCGACGATCTTATAGTTGAGGGATTTAATGGTACCTATACGTTTACCGTGGTAGGCGTGGCTTTAGACCATAACAATAATGGTATGATAGTGTATGTCGATAAAGGAGACTATCTAGCGGTAGCTAATACGCCATACCTCTATCTCCACATCGACGTCGAGGGCGATGCTAAGAGCATTGGCTTGAATGTCGTAGGCTCGCTTATAAAGGATGGAATTCCCGCCTCCGGCCCGTACACTAAGGACAAGTCTATCAAGGCCATTGACAATGCTCTTGACTTTATGAAAATCTTCCTGTCAATCATAAATGGCGCGACCCTCCTAGTAGGCATAACCGGCCTGTCAGTGCTTCTGATCGTTGACTTAGCGGGCAGGTTAAGGGAGATCGGCGTATTAAGGGCTATAGGGTTCACCGACGTGCAAATAGTCTTATCGGAGCTTATGCTGGTTATATTCACTGCTGTGGTAGCGGCTCCGCTATCCTACTTCACAGGTATCATCATATCCTCTTCTATGCTCCGGTTAATGATAGATGCTCTAGGCTATGTTAAGCCTAGGCCCGCTCTGGGCGACGTGGCTAGCACCTCTTGGATCTTGATCCCCTCCCTTCTCGCTACGTTTCTCGTAGGACTCCTATACCTGAGAAGACAGTCTACCGGGAGGCTCTTGAGAGTGGAGCTGTAGGAGGTGCCCCCGTATGGGTATAATTGAGTTTAAGAGTGTATGGAAGGTCTACAGGACTCCCGGAGGAGCGGAGTACACTGCACTCCAGGATGTAACCCTGGAGATAGACGAGGGCGAGCTAGTAGCGGTACTAGGCCCCAGCGGAAGCGGCAAGACAACAATGATCTACCTCTCCGGCGGGATCGAACTACCAAGCCGTGGGAGGGTCGTGGTTAACGGGGCGAATCTCTCCGACATGGGTGAATCCGGTAGAGCAAAGTGGAGAAGAAGGAATGTCGGTATAATATTCCAGTTCTACCACCTCGTTCCTTCCCTCACAGTTATCGAAAACGTCATGCTGCCTATGGAGCTGGCAGGGCTCTGGAATAAGAATGAGAGGGTCGAGAGGGCTGAAAGACTCCTAGACCTTGTCGGAATGCTCGGTAAAAGAGACAAGTATCCCTCGCAACTGAGCGGAGGAGAACAGCAGAGGGTTGCAATAGCTAGGGCCCTGGCCGCCGATCCGCCCATCATCCTAGCAGACGAGCCTACAGCCAATCTCGATACAAAGAACAAGACCCGGGTCATAGAGCTACTCGTAGAAGCTAACAGGCTAGGGAAAACCGTTGTCTACGCAACACACGATCCAACACTCGCATCAAAGGCCAGTAGAATCATAAGAATACGTGATGGAAGAATCGATGAAGTCCAATCATAAGGCCGCTACACCTCGTGAAACCCTAAACCTCGCTCTAGCACGGCCTCGTAGTCTCGGAGACGCTACACTAGGTTAAGCCTACTTAGCGACACTAGCTCAGCCCGGGTTTGAAGACCGCATTAATACTAGTACGGCCTGGAACAAATGGGCCTCGATTGAGGTCACCGTAGAGAGCTTCAAGCCTCCAGCCAGCCTTGGAAGCTAGGTCTGCTAGCTCCGATATACTGTATATTCTCATCTGGAAGCTTGATTTGCCCAGGAATTCGAGTTCGTCGCCTCTCTTCCTGTAGTATGCCCAGGTATTCTTCAGGATGGAGGTTACAGGGTCGAAGCGGGGCTTTTCTATGACGAGCAGGTCTCCGAGATCTCCCGCGATTATATCCGTTTTACAATGGGCATTCCTAGCTACTATCAGGTCTCTATCCGCTTGTCTCAGTATGAAGAGCTTGCCCTCTGGACTCGTTATCCTACGTATCCTCGATAGTAGCTCTACATCGGCCTCTGGCGACTCTCTATAGCCTATGAGAGTCGTCCAGACCATGAGAGCTGCATCATAGCCTCCCTTAACCAGCTCATCGACTCTCCAGGCATCACCAATCATCCCCTCAACGCGATCCTCTACTTCCATAGTCCTGGCGTATTCTAGCGCCTCCTCGACGTACTCGGGGGATACGTCAAGGCAGGTAACCCTATAGCCTTCCCTGGCCAAGGGGACGCTTATCCTTCCACTACCACACCCCAAGTCTATCACGCGGGAGCCCCGAGGGACCCCGTGTTCTTCTAGGAGCCTGGCAATGAGGCGGGCCTCCTCCACGCCATGCTCCCTACGCGCCCGTAGCACATGCCCGAAGAGCCACCCTCTACTTATGAAGAACTCGCTGATCCAGCCACCCGCCTGTCCCATAAGTACCAGCCCAGGACTCTATCTGATAAGGGCATCGCACCTTGTAATATAATAGCTGTGGACTTTGTTATACAAGGGTATGCTCTGGGCATGGTGCTCGTTGCAGTCGTAGGGGATCTCCACTATCCGAATCCCCGGGCTCTCGACGTGCTAGTGAAGGCATCGAGTGCCAGGCCCGATTTACTGTTACTTGCAGGGGACTTCCTAGATATACCCTACTATAACTTGGTGATGAAGTTTATCAAGCTTATGAATAGGATCGGGTTTAAGAGTGTCGCAGTCATCATGGGTAACCACGAGCACTACCTCTCCAGGAGGGCCAGGAGCAAGGGAGTTGATAGTATAAGGCAGGTTGAGTGGCTCGCTGGATTCTTAGAGGAGCATGGAGTTAAGGTTCTTGGCCTGGGCGAAGAGCCGCTCGAAATAAACGATATTTATTTGGTGGGAGCCACTGGCTGGTATGATTATACGCTTGCACCTCAGGGCTATAGTAGAGTGGACTTCGAGAACTGCAACCCCTTCGGAGTTAGCCTGCGCCAACTAGAGCTATGTGAGAGGGGGCGGTTGTGGCTCTGCCCGGAATGGTGGAGGAGAGACTGTCTATACGTCAAGTTACCTATAAGCAATGAAGAGTATGTTAAGGTTAATGTTGATAGGGTGAGGGCTCAATTGGAGGCTGTCCCAGCAGGTTCTAGGAAGATAATTGTGTACCATCACGTTCCCAGGAGGGAGCTCGTGGCATCCTACGGTGATGCGAGGGATTTCGACCTAGCCTATGCAGGGTCTATCCGGCTGGAGGATCCTGTGCGGGAGTATGGTGTGGAAACCGTGGTTTACGGCCATTTGCACCAGCGAAGTAAGTCGTGGATACAAAGGGTAGAGGGAGTAACTTATGCGAACTCGTATCCGTACCGCGAAGACTCCGTGAAGGTGTTGGTTCTTGGCCGTGAAGGGATAAGGATGCTCTGATACTCCACTATTAAAATTTTCATTGTTTTTAGTTATTTTATATGATTTCGTGAGTGATTTATATCGGAGCCTGCCGAGTGACTACACGGTGTACTGTTATGCCTGAGGGATTCACGTCTAGGCTACCCGGATTCTATAAGAAGAGTATAGAGGACAGGCTTGAAACCATAGCCAACCTCGCGGGAATGACCACCGAAGAGAAGGAACTCCTACGTAGGTTTGGAAACCTGGACCCGAAGATAGCTGATGCGATGATCGAGAACGTGATCGGCGGGATGACCTATCCCTTCGCGGTAGCCACGAACTTCAGGATCAATGGGAGGGACGTGCTCGTTCCAATGGTCATAGAGGAGTCAAGCGTGGTGGCGGCCGCCAGCAATGCTGCTAAGATGCTCAGGGATAACGACGGGATAAGGGCTGTCGCCGACAAACAGTTCATGATAGGCCAAGTCCACATAGTAGACGTTGCCAGCCCCCACTACAAGGCCCTCAAGATAATCGAGCACAAAGAGGAGATACTGGATCATGCAAACCAGCAGGATCCCGTGCTAGTGAAGCTCGGAGGGGGCGCCAGAGACCTAGAGGTTAGGATAGTAGACACGCCTAGAGGTCCCGCATTGATAATCCATCTAGTAGTCGATGTCTTAGACGCTATGGGGGCCAACGCCGTGAATACCATGGTCGAGGCAATAGCCCCACTCCTAGAAAGAATTACGAAGGGCAGAGTCATAATGAGGATCATAACCAATAACGCCGTCTACAGGCTCGCCAGGGCATGGGCGAAGACCAACCCCGAGAATGTCGGAGGCAGGGACGTAGCCGAGAAGATAGAGTGGGCCAGCATACTCGCGGAGGCCGACCCCTACAGGGCTGCAACCCACAACAAGGGCATAATGAACGGCGTCATAGCGGTAGCCCTAGCCACCGCACAGGACCACAGGGCTATCGAGGCGGGGGCACACGCCTACGCCGCAAGGACTGGCGTCTACAAGCCCCTAAGCCGCTGGGAGATCGACGAGGAGGGAGACCTGGTAGGTAGCCTCGAAATGCCCCTACAAGTAGGCATAGTCGGCGGGGCCGTCAAGGTACACCCCATAGCCCAGCTAGCCCTCAAGATAATGGGCGTCAATACAGCCAGAGGCCTAGCCGAGGTAATGGCCGCAGTCGGCCTAGCCCAGAACCTAGCAGCACTCCGAGCCCTAGTCACCGAAGGCATCCAGAGAGGACACATGAAGCTCCACGCCAAAAACCTAGCCGTAATGGCTGGCGCGACCGGAGACCTCATCGACAAAGTAGCCGAGAAAATGATCCGAGACAGCAAAGTACGATACGACTACGCAAAGGAACTCGTCGAGAAGCTAGCCAAGGGAGAGGAGATCTAGCCCGCAAAGCAGAACATCAAGGCACATCAGCAAGACGTCTCCACCTTGGGAGCACGTACTGCAACCAGCATCCCTTAAATCCCCGCATCCCATGCTCGAAATAACGGACACGAGAGAGGGCCCGTAGCTCAGCCAGGACAGAGCGCCGGCCTGCGGAGCCGGAGGTCCCGGGTTCAAATCCCGGCGGGCCCGCCACAAACCTTACAAAACCATCGTAAACCCTGACACGTAAATATATCGACAGTCGAGACCGCAAAATGCAGCCGACTTCTCTAAGCTCTTCTCAGAACTGATAATCACTTCAGCATATATTTGGTAAATATACCATTACTTTTATGATAAAATAGCGGGCTATATCGTTATTATGCATTGATATAACTCTTTCCTACAGGTGTGTCTCGCAGCTAGTTCTTCGAGGATTTTCGCTCTGTCTATACGTCCTAGTGCTTCATCTGCCGCTGCTTGAATTTCAAGGCAGGGAACTCTTACAGGTATTTCATCGGCTAGCATTACTTCTGTTGTGCATGGTATTAAGTTCTCATATGTGATGTATAGCCACTTTCCTCTATACCTCAGTTTTACGTCGGTCAGGATATCGACATTAACCGTATCAACTAGGATCCTCCCGTAAAGCCCCTTGATATTATCACCTTCACGGTACTCCACCGGGCTTATGAT